>NZ_JBNNGV010000045.1:0-29341 GCF_050268485.1 Pseudomonas sp. NPDC078416
GACCAGCACGTGCCGGCGATCCACGCCAGTGACCGCTTTGAACTGGTGGCCGTGGCGACGCTGGGTCAGCACTGTCCGGGCGTGCCCAATTTCAGGTTGAGTGTGGCAAGCGTTCGCTGCCCTGGCGGCGCGGCGGCCTCGTTGCAGCACAGGTTCATTACATCACTGTGAAATCAGCATATGCCGTCTAAAACGACCCGTGCTCAATACAAACCACCGTTTTGGTGGCTGGCCTCAGCAGAGTTTGCGGTGCGCGCCAGCCTTGGGCAGGGCCTGTGTTTGTGCGCTTTTAGGGGGCTTTTGTGAGGATTGCCGGGTGGAAAGGCTTAAGAATGGGGCTTGCGGCGGCAGATAATGTTGATCGTTCCCACGCTCCGCGTGGGAATGCCGCCCAGGACGCTCCGCGTCCCAACGCAGGCGAAGATCCTGCGGCCTGCGCAAGCTGACGCAGAGCGTCAGGGGATGCATTCCCACGCAGAGCGCGGGAACGATCATCGGGGCTGAAACGATAAAATCCGCCCCTGGCATTTGCTGCCGCCCTCACCCCGGATTTAAGTACGAAGTAGGGTCCCGTCCCCCGCCGCGGGACGAATCTGCCGAATATCCCGCGCCCTCTTGTCAGCCCTTTAATCAGGTGGGATACAGGCGCTCAGTGCTACTTGAATAACGCATCACGGAGCCTCGCCATGTCCGCCCTGCCGCACCCTTCTTATACCTACCGCCGGATGACCGTCGCCGACCTGACCGCCGCCCATGATCTGTCGGTGCAACTGAAATGGCCCCATCGCCTGGACGACTGGGCGATGCTGCATCGGGTCAGCGACGGCTTTGTGGTGATGGACGGCGGCCGCTTGATCGGCAGCGCCTTTGTCTGCCCGCAGGGGGATTTCGCGACCATCGGCCTGGTGATCGTCAGCAACGATTACCAGGGCCAGGGCATTGGCCGCCGCTTGATGGAGACGGCCCTCGCCGCGTGCGAGCCGCGCACGCCGGTTCTCAACGCCACCGTCGCGGGCAAGCCGTTGTATGCCAGCCAGGGTTTTGTTGAGTTTGGTCGGGTGCAGCAGCATCAGGGCCAGGCCATCGTGCCGGCGCTGGTGGCGTTGGCTGACGGCGAAACCTGCCGCGCCCTCACCGCCGACGACCACGCCGCCCTTCTTGCCCTCGCCAAAGCCGCCAGCGGCCTGGACCGCCGCGATGTGCTGCGCGACCTGCAAGTCGAGCACGCCGTGGGCATCGAGCGTGACGGTCAGCTGCGCGGCTTCGCCCTGCTGCGGCCGTTTGGCCGCGGGCGCTGCATCGGGCCGGTGGTGGCAGAAGACATCCATCAGGCTCAACACCTGATCGCCGTCTTGCTGGCGCAGGTGCCGGACACGTTTGTGCGCATCGACATCCCTGTGACCTGCGGTCTCAGCGACTGGCTGGAAGCGTCGGGCCTGAAGAACGTCGACACCGTGGTGCAGATGGCGAGGGGCACTGCGCCCGAGGCCAGCCAGGGCGTGCACCCTTTCGCGCTGATCACTCAGGCGATCGGCTGACTTTTCTTACGGAGCATTCACCATGTCATCTCCCGGTATTTTGCTGTTGGCGCGCGCTGATGGCAGCGGCGTTTCTACGTCTTTCAGCTCGGCGCCGTTGAGCGCGCTCGATCCTTTTGCCGAGGCGCGAAATGTGGCGTGGCGCGGCGATGACGGGGTGTCGGCCGGGCTGGTGCGGTTCACCGGCGACGCGTTGATCGAGGACTTCCCCTACAGCGAGACGCTGGTGGTGCATGCAGGGCATGTGGTGTTGAGCAGCGCGGAGCAGACGCTGGAGTTGGGCGTCGGTGCCAGTGCGGTGATTGGCCGTGGCAGTCGGGTGGCGGTGCATGCCAGCAGTGGCAGTGAGTGGGCATTTTGTGCGGTGGATGTGGAGGATGCGGCTGCGCGTCCCGGGTTGACGCTGTTGCCGGCGCATCTGTGGCTGAATCCGTCGGCGACGCTGGAGCCGCCGATTTTGATCGGGCCTGCGCCGCAGTGTCGGGCGTTGAGTCTGTTCGAGGATGAGGTGACGGAGCTGAAGGTGGGGATTTGGGATTCGACGCCTTATCAGCGCCATGGTCGTGCGCACCGGTTGCATGAGTTGATGCATCTGTTGGAGGGGAGCGTGACGCTGGCCGATGATGAGGGCGGTGAGGTGACGGTTAATCCGGGGGATACGGTGTTTGTGGTGAAGGGGGCGTTTTGTGCGTGGACGAGTGCGGTTTATGTGCGCAAGGTCTATGCGGTGAAGTGATTTTTCAGATCAAGATCAAGATCAAGGGCGTCTGCCTGGGGGCAGACTGTTTCGCCTTCGGCGAGTTACTTGGAAAAGCACCCCAAGTAACCAAGGGTGCTTGCTCCTGGTTGGGTTCCTCCTTCGTCGGAATACCCTCACTTCGGTCTCGCTCCGTGGGCCCGCGCCGAACGGACATCCATGTCCTGGCGGCGCTCTCGCCGCATCCATGCGGCTCGGCCCACTCCGCGTCGTCTGCGCTCGGCCTGCACCCAAGTCGCGTTCTGCGGTGTCTGGGCTTTCTGTGTATGAAGATCAAAAGCGCGCTTACGCTTAGTGGGACCGGCTTTAGCCGGGAAGCCTTTGATAGTGGGACCGGCTTCAGCCGGGAAGAGGCCAGTCTGGACGGCATCAATCTTGATCGTTCCCACGCTCCGCGTGGGAATGCATCCCCTGACGCTTCGCGTCACCGGTCTCACTGGCTCCACGCGGTGCTTTTTTGTGGGACCGGCTTTAGCCGGGAAGAGGCCAGTCTGGGCGGCATCAATCTTGATCGTTCCCACGCTCCGCGTGGGAATGCATCCTCTGACGCTCCGCGTCACCGGTCTGACTGATTTACGCGCGCTTTTGGTGGGACCGGCTTCAGCCGGGAAGCCTTTGATCTTGATCGTTCCCACGCTCCGCGTGGGAATGCATCCCATGACGCTCCGCGTCATCGGTCTCACTGATTTACGCGCGCTTTTAGTGGGACCGGCTTTAGCCGGGAAGCCTTTGATCATGATCGTTCCCACGCTCTGCGTGGGAATGCATCCCATGACGCTCCGCGTCACCGGTCTCACTGATTTACGCGCGCTTTTAGTGGGACCGGCTTTAGCCGGGAAGCCTTTGACAGTGGGACCGGCTTCAGCCGGGAAGTGCAGTCAAGGACGCGGAGCGTCCCAAGCTGCATTACCACGCGGAGCGTGGGAACGATCATCGGCGTGATGCCGGTGCGACTATTCACACCTTCAACGCATCTTCCAGAAACGCCACCAGCGCTTGCACCCTCGGACTCCTCAGTTTGCGGGAGGGCACGAGGAGGTTGACGGGGGCGCTGTCGAAGTTCCAGTCGGCGAGGACGCGGACGAGGTTGCCGCTGGCGATGGCGTCGCTGACGTCCCATTGCGAGCGCAGCACCAGGCCCAGGCCTTGTTCGGCCCAGCGGCGGGCGACGCTGCCGTCGTTGGTGAGCAGGGCCGGTTCGATACGCAGGGTTTTGCGGGCGGGGCCTTTGCGCAGGTGCCAGAGCGTGACGTCTTCGTCGTTCTCGCGGATGCAGATGCAGCGATGGGCGCTGAGTTGGTCCGGCGAGGTCGGCTCGCCGTGTGCTTGCAGGTAGGCCGGGCTTGCGCACAGCCAGCGTTCGTTGGGTGAGAGTTGCCGCGCGGTCCACAGGCTGTCGTTGAGGTGACCGATGTGGATCACCGCGTCGCTGTCGTGGCGATCCGGCCAGGGGGTTTCGCGCAGGTCCAGGTGCAGGCACAGCTGCGGATGCAGCCGGATGAAACGCGCCAGCAGGGGCGCCAGTCGCTGGCGTCCGAAACCGAAGGGCGCCGCCAGCCGCAGGGTGCCCGCCAGTCTTTCGTCCTTTTGCCGGAAGGATTCCGGGAGCGCTTCCAGCTGTTCCAGCAACAGCGCGCTTTCCCGGGAGAAGCGTTCGCCGTCGGCCGTCAGGCTCAAGCGGCGGGCGTCGCGGTTAGCGAGGGTCAGGCCCAGCAGCGTCTCCAGTTTACGCAGGCGCATGGACAGTGCCGGCGGCGAAACATTGAGCGCTCTGGCCGCCGCACTCAGGGATTCGGCGCGGCTCAATGCGACCGCCAGCCGCAGGTCTTCGATGGAGATCATTCACTTTTACTTAATGATTGATGAGACTGGATTGAACCACACCTTAACGACAGCTGAGTAGAGTGCAGCCTGTCCCTCGCCACCCGAGTTCCGTCATGTCTATGCCGATCGCCTCACTCGACACCCCCGCCGCGCTGGTGGACGTCCCGCGCATGCAGCGCAATATCCAGCGCATGCAGCAGCGCATGGACAGCCTTGGCGTACGTTTGCGTCCCCACGTCAAGACCAGCAAATGCCTGCCGGTGATTCAGGCGCAGATCGCGGCCGGTGCGAGCGGCGTGACGGTGTCCACGCTGAAAGAAGCCGAACACTGTTTTAACCAGGGCATCAACGACGTGTTGTATGGGGTCGCCATCGCACCCGGCAAGTTAGTTCAGGCGCTGGCGTTGCGGCGCGCCGGCTGCAACCTGAGCGTGCTCACCGATAGCGTTCAGGGCGCCTATGCCATCGTCGCCTTCGCGAAGGAGCACGATGAACGACTCCCCGTCTGGATTGAGGTGGACTGCGACGGCCATCGCTCGGGCCTCGCCGCTGAGGACCCGGCGCTGATCGACGTGGCACGCATCCTCATCGACGGGGGCGTACAACTGCGCGGCGTGATGACCCACGCCGGTTCCAGCTACGAACTCGATAACCCCGAAGCCCTGCAGGCCCTCGCCGAACAGGAGCGCGCCCTCTGCGTTCGCGCCGCTCAACGCATACGTGACGCCGGGATGGACTGCCCGGACGTCAGCATCGGCTCCACGCCCACAGCCCTATCCGCCCTGAATCTGGATGGCGTGACGGAAGTACGTGCCGGTGTGTATGTGTTTTTCGATCTGGTCATGCACAACATCGGCGTCTGCCAGGCCGACGAGTTGGCGCTGAGCGTGCTGACCACGGTGATCGGCCATCAGCAGGAAAAGGGCTGGATCATTACCGACGCCGGCTGGATGGCCATGAGTCGTGATCGCGGCACCCAGCGTCAGCGTCACGATTTCGGTTACGGCCAGGTGTGCACTGAAACGGGCGAGTGGATCGAAGGGGCGTTGGTCACCGGCGCCAATCAGGAGCACGGGATCATTACCCTGGGCGACGCCGACAGTACCGACCTCGCCACGCGTTTCCCCATTGGCAGTCGCCTGCGCATTCTGCCCAACCACGCATGCGCCACCGGCGCACAGTTTCCGGACTATCACGCCCTCGACGCCGACGGCGCGGTGCACACCTGGAGTCGTCTGCATGGCTGGTGATCTCGACATCATTCACACGGCCGACGCGGCGGCGCCGGGCGGGCACTATTCCCAGGCAGTGGCGTACGGCGGCGTGGTCTACGTGTCCGGCCAATTGCCGGTGCGGGCCAATGGCGAGCACAGCGCCGATCAACCGTTCGAAGTGCAGGCCTCGATTGCCCTCAACAACCTCATGGCGATCCTCCGGCAAGCGGGTTTGAGCCCAACCGACTTGCTGAAAGTAACGGTCTATGTGGTGGGCATTGAACACTGGCCGGCGTTTGATCGACTCTATGCGCAGTGCCTGGGCGAGCACCGGCCCGCCCGCGCCGTGGTGCCGGTCCCGGTTTTGCATCACGGTTACCTGATCGAAATAGAAGCAATCGCGCGGGACCTGCAGCCCCGTGGCCTGCAACACCGTCACCTGCAAGAGGAACCTTCATGAACCCGCAAAAAAGCGATGTGCTGGTGATCGGCGGCGGCGTCATGGGCGCCTCGTCGACGTTTTTTCTGCAACGGCGCGGCTGCTCGGTGACCCTGCTGGAGCGCGACCAGATCGGTCAGTACGCCAGCGGCGTGAACTTCGGCAACGTCCGTCGCCAAGGGCGCTATCTGGGTCAGCTCGAACTGGCAAACCGGTCGTGGGGATTGTGGAAACGCCTGCCGGAGCTGATCGACGACGACCTGGAATTCATCCCCAGCGGGCACATGCGCGTGTGCTATCGCGAGGACGAAATCGCCGAACTGGAAGCCTACGCCGCCGCGCCGGAAGCCGAGCAACTGGACCTGAAAATCTATCGCGGCGCCGAGTTGCACGAGCGTTTTGGTTTCCTCGGGCCGGAGGTGAAAGGCGGCTCCTACGCGCCCCACGATGGTCACGCCAACCCGCGTCTGGCGGCCCCGGCCTTTGCCCGCGCGGCCCGCCGCCTTGGCGCACGAATCGAAGAACGCACCGAAGTTGCCGACGTGCAAAAGGTCGGCGGACAGTTCCACGTCACCACCACCGACGGGCAGTTGTTCGTCGCCGAACAGCTGTTGATCACCGCTGGCGCGTGGGCAACCAAACTGTCTCAACAGTTCGATGAACCCGTGCCCCTGGAACCCAATGGCCCGCAGATGTCGGTGACGGAGCCTGTGCCCTACGCGTTGCCGACGGTGATCGGCGTGTTCACCAAGATCAAGGAAGAGGTGATCTACTTCCGGCAGATTCCCCGCGGCAACATCATCATCGGTGGCGGCGCCCGTTGTGCGCCGGACATGGTCAATCGCCGGGCATTTTTCAAGCCTGAAAGCCTGCTCAACCAGATGCGCCAGATGAAGCGGCTGGTACCCGGCGCCGAGAAACTCAACATCATCCGCACCTGGAGCGGCATCGAAAGCTACACGCCGGACTCGCTGCCGGTGATGGGCCCCAGCGGCATGGTCGACGGGCTGTTTTACGCCTTCGGCTTCTGCGGCCATGGCTTTCAGCTCGGCCCTGGCGTCGGTGACGTGATGGCCGAATTGATCAGCACCGGCAGCACCAGCACGTCCATCAGCCCCTTCGACATCCGCCGGTTTACCCAGCCATCACTCGTACCGCAATTGGCGACCAGCCTTCTCAGCACAGGAAAACTCATATGAGCGACGCCTACGTTTATCGCATGGCGACGGCGGCCGACATGCCCGCCGCCCACGCCCTCTCCGTGCAGTTGAAGTGGCCCCACCGCGAGGACGACTGGGCGATGGTGCAGCGCACGTCCGAGGGCTTTGTTGCTGAACATGAAGGGCAATTGGTGGGCGTGGCGTTTGCCTGTCATCAGGGGGCTTATTCCTCCATCGGACTAGTGATCGTCAGTGATCAGCACCAGAGCAAAGGCATTGGCCGCCAGCTAATGAACCTGTGCCTGGATGCCGCCGCGCCGCGCACGCCGATCCTCAACGCCACTGAATCGGGGGCGCCGCTGTATGTGAGCATGGGTTTTGTCGAGTACGCGCGGATTCAGCAACATCAGGGCGTGCCTCACATGCCGCCGGCTCTGGCTGCAACGGGAGACGCGCTGTGTCGTGAAGTGACCGAGGCCGAATATCCTCAGGTGATCGAACTAGCCAATGCCGGCAGCGGACTGGACCGCACGGCGGTGCTCAACGATCTGCTGCCGATAGCGGAGTGCGTGGTGGGCATCGAGGTGGACGGGCAACTGAAGGGATGCGCCCTGCTCCGCCGGTTTGGTCGCGGGCATCTTATTGGGCCGGTGGTTGCGCAGGATCTGGCGCAGGCAAAACAGATGATCACGCACCTGCTGGGCCTGATCCCCGGCGCGTTTGTGCGTTTCGACATTCTGGCTGAATGCGGGCTGGTGGATTGGCTGGAGGGACTGGGGCTGCCGTGCGTTGATCGCGCGCCCCGCATGGTGCTGGGCGAACCGCCGCGGTCGCGGGATGGCATTGCCCAGTTCGCGATGGTGACCCAGGCGATTGGGTGAACGTTGCCAGGCACGCCGCGATGTGTAGGACCGGCTTCAGCCGGGAAAGCGTCAGGCGTCACACCGCAAAATTGTGGGTGCTCATGCCGGCCTCTTCCCGGCTGAAGCCGGTCCCACTATTTGAATGCGGTCATCCTGTGGGACCGGCTTTAGCCGGGAAAGCGTCAGGCGTCACACCGCAAAATTGTGGATGCTCATGCGGGCCTCTTCCCGGCTGAAGCCGGTCCCACTATTTGAATGCGGTCATCCTGTGGGACCGGCTTTAGCCGGGAAAGCGTCAGGCGCCACACCGCGAAATTATGGGTGCTCATGCGGGCCTCTTCCCGGCTAAAGCCAGTCCTACAAAAACAGACCGCATGCACACCGCCACTCAGGCAGCGCACGACTTTGTGGGACCGGCTTTAGCCGGGAAGGCGTCAGGTGTCACGCCGCGAAATTGATGGCCTACACACCGGCGGATTCAGCAGATTCTCCCTTGCAGACCGCAACAACGGCATCTTTTGCCTGGCCCGGTTTGTTAGCGTATCGAGACGTCAGGACTCGCTGTTCGCCGCCCTTATCACCGCTCCAGGGAGCTAGCTGGATGACCTCATACGCTTCAAATACCCACGGCATCGAGCTGCAAAACGCCGGGCAGTTCTACATCAACGGCGAGTGGACATCCCCCGCTATCCACGCCAGTTTGCCCGTGGTCAACCCGGCCACTGAAGAGGTGGTCGCCGAGGTCGCGCGGGGTTCGGCCGAGGACGTTGATCGGGCTGTCGCCGCAGCGCGCGCAGCCTTTCCTGGCTGGTCGGCGACGCCGGTCGTAGAACGCGCGTCGATCCTGAGCAAAATCCACGCGCTGATCCTTGAACGCAAAGAACCGCTCGCCCAGACCCTGTCCCTGGAAATGGGCGCGGCCATCAGTTTCTCCCGCGCCATGCAGGTGCCGCTTGCCGCCGAGCACGTGCGGGTCGCCCGGGATCTGCTCTCCACTTACCCGTTCAGAACCGTTGAAGGCACCACCGCCATCGAACGCGAGGCCATCGGCGTCTGCGGCCTGATCACCCCGTGGAACTGGCCGCTGTACCAGATCACCGCCAAAGTCGCGCCGGCCCTCGCCGCCGGTTGCACCGTGGTCCTCAAACCCAGCGAGCTGTCGCCGTTGAGCGCCCTGCTGTTCGCCCAACTGGTCCACGACGCCGGCCTGCCCCCCGGCGTGTTCAATCTGGTCAACGGCAGCGGCGCGGACGTCGGCGCCGCCATCGCCGCCCACCCCGACATCGACATGATCTCCATTACAGGCTCGAACCGCGCCGGCGCCCTCGTCGCGCAAGCGGCGGCGGTCACGGTGAAACGCGTGACCCAGGAGCTGGGCGGCAAGTCGCCGAACGTCATGCTGCCCGACGCCGACTTCACCAAGGTCGTGCCGCTGGGGGTGATGTCGGCCTTGCGCAACGTCGGCCAGTCGTGCAGCGCGCCGACCCGGATGATCGTGCCCCGCGCCCGCCTCGCCGAAGTCGAAGCACTGGCCGCCGCCACCGCCAACGCGTTGATCGTCGGTGATCCGCAGTCCCCTGAAACCCAACTCGGGCCGATTGCCAACGAAGCCCAGTTCAGCCGCGTCCAGGCGATGATCCACGCCGGCATCAGCGAAGGCGCGAAACTGCTGTGCGGCGGACCGGGCCGCGTGCAAGGGTTTGAAAAAGGTTATTACACCAAGCCCACGGTGTTCTCCGAAGTCGAATCAGCGATGCGCATCGCCCAAGAGGAAATCTTCGGCCCGGTGCTGTGCATCCTGGCCTATGACTCCATCGACGAAGCCGTGGCCATCGCCAACGACACGGTCTATGGCCTGGGCGCCCACGTGCAGGCGCAGGACCTGGAATTGGGCCGCGCCGTCGCCTCGCGGATCCGTGCCGGACAAGTCCACCTGAACCATCCGGCGTGGGACCCCATGGCACCCTTTGGCGGCTACAAGCGCTCTGGCAATGGCCGCGAGTACGGCGTGATGGGATTTGAGGAGTACCTGGAGACCAAGGCGATTATCGGCTTCAACGCCTGATCCCCCGCTCGCCGGAACCCTCGGACGTCTCGACGTGTGGGACCGGCTTCAGCCGGGAAGGCGTCATTCGTGACACCGCAAAATGGATGGCGCACAAACCGGCCTCTTCCCGGCTAAAGCCAGTCCTGCCAAGGTAGCGCGTGCAAGGCAGCATCCGAAGCCGCTAAAACCATAAATCAGCGGCCAAAAAAAAGGGCTGTCCGCGCAAACGGACAGCCCTTTTCAACATCCGCCCGACTTACGCCAGGCTTTTGCTCACCACTTCATACACGTCTGGCGACAGCGGGCCGGAGGCGAGGATGCGCTCCAGTTCCGCTTTCATCAGCGCTTGCCGCGCGCTGTCGTATTTGCGCCAGCGGGTCAGCGGCGCCAGTTGGCGGGACGCGATCTGCGGGTTGAAGCCGTTCAGTTCGATGACCAGATCGGCCAGGAAGCGATAGCCCGAGCCATCCGCTGCATGGAAGTTGATCAGGTTCTGCCCGGCAAAGGCGCCGATCAAGGCACGCACCTTGTTCGGGTTCTTCATCGTGAACGCCGGGTGCTGCATCAGCGCTTTCACGCGCTCCAGCCCGCCCGGCAAGGTGCTGCCGGCCTGCACGCTGAACCACTGATCCATGACCAGCGCGTTGTCCTTGAAGTTTTCCGCGAACACTTCCAGCGCCTTGGCCTTCTCGCCGTCGAACGGCGAATTCACCAGCACGGCCAGCGCGGTCAGGCGCTCGGTCATGTTGTCGGCGGTGTCGAACTGGTCGATGGCGGCGGCCAGCACCTCCGGCTTGCCGGTCAGCATCAGGTACGACAGGGCGATGTTCTGCAGCGCACGGCGAGCGAAGTGCTCGGACGCAGCCACATAAGGCGTCTGCTTCGACAGCTCGCGGTTGGTCTGGTAACGCTGCCACAACGCGTTGCTCAGGCTGTCGGCCAATTGCTGACGGGCAAATTCGCGCGCGGCGTGGATCGCATCGACGTCAGCCACTTCGCTGATTTCGATCAGATACGCCTCGCCCGGCAGCGAGAGCATTTCCGCGACCATGGCCTGATCCAGGCTTTCGTCGGTCAGCACGGCGTGCAGCGCGGTAATCAGACGCTGATCCATGACCAGCGGCTCGCCCTTCTGGTGCTGGGCGATCAAATCCTGCAGCACCTGAACCGACAGTTGCTGACCGGCATCCCAGCGGTTGAAGCCGTCGCTGTCGTGCTGCATCAGGAACATCAGCTGATCGCGGTTGTACGGGAAGCTCAGTTTCACCGGCGCCGAGAACCCGCGCAGCAGCGAAGGCAGCGGCTGCTCGGCGATGTCGATGAAGGTGAAGGTCTGCTCGGCTTCGGTCACCGAGAGCACGCGGGAGGTGTTCACCGCCGGGGCCTCGCCGTGCAAGCGCAGCGGAAGCTCCTGACCCTGGGCGTCCAGCAGGCCCATGGCGACCGGGATCACAAACGGCAGCTTCTGATCGCCCGGCTGGCCCGGCGTGGTCGGCGTGCTCTGACGGAAGGTCAGGCTGTAGGTTTTTGCGGCAGCGTCGTAGGACTCACTGACCACAAGGCGCGGCGTGCCGGCCTGGGAGTACCAGCGCTTGAACTGGGTGAAGTCGACCCCATTGGCGTCTTCCATGGCCTTGACGAAGTCGTCGCAGGTCACGGCCTGGCCGTCGTGGCGCTCGAAGTACAGATCACTGCCCTTACGGAAGCCTTCGGCGCCCAGCAGCGTGTGGATCATGCCGACCACTTCCGAACCCTTCTCATACACGGTCAGGGTGTAGAAGTTGGAAATCTCGATGAAGCTGTCAGGGCGCACGGCGTGGGCCATGGGGCCTGCGTCTTCGGCGAACTGATGGGTGCGCAGGTAGGCGACGTCCTGGATGCGCTTGACCGTGGCCGAGTTCATGTCCGCCGAGAAGCCGGAATCACGGAACACCGTGAAGCCTTCCTTCAGCGACAGCTGGAACCAGTCGCGGCAGGTGACGCGGTTGCCGGTCCAGTTGTGGAAATACTCGTGGGCGACGATGGCTTCGACGCGCTGGTGGGCGGCGTCGGTGGCGGTTTCGGCGCGCGCCAGCACGGCGCTGGAGTTGAAGATGTTGAGGCCCTTGTTCTCCATGGCGCCCATGTTGAAGTCGTTGACGGCGACGATCATGAAGATGTCCAGATCGTATTCGCGGCCGTAGACCTCTTCGTCCCAGCGCATGGACTTCTTCAGGCTGTCCATGGCGTGCTGGCATTTGTCGACGTTTTCCGGCTCGACGAAGATGCGCAGCGTGACCTTGCGCTGGCTCATGGTGGTGAAGGTGTCTTCAATGCACCACAAGTCGCCGGCCACCAGCGCGAACAGGTAGGCCGGCTTCTTGAAAGGGTCTTCCCACGTCGCCCAGTGGCGGTCGCCGTCTTCGGACGGGCCGGCGGCGATCAGGTTGCCGTTGGACAGCAGGATCGGGAACGCCTGCTTGTTGGCGCTGACGGTCGTGGTGAATTTACTCATCACGTCCGGGCGGTCGAGGTAATAGGTGATCTTGCGGAAGCCCTCGGCCTCGCACTGGGTGCAGAACATGCCGCTGGATTTGTACAGGCCTTCCAGGGCGGTGTTGGTTTCCGGGTGAATCTTCACGGTGGTGTCGAGGGTGAAGGTCTCGGACGTCGGCTGCACGGTCAGGCTGTCGGAGGTCAGCTGGTAGCCGTTGTGTGACAGGTCGCCCTCGGACAGGTCGACATCCGCCAGTTTCACCGACAGCAGCTCAAGCTGCTGACCGTCGAGTTCCAGCGCCGGCAGGGCCGCACCCTGAGCCAGCGCGGCGCGCTCCGGGTTGCGGCGCATCACCAACTGCGCGTGGACCAGCGAGTGGTCGTCGAACAATTCGAACGTCAGGTGGGTCTCGTCAATGAGGTACTCAGGCGCCTGATAATCCTTCAGGTAAATCATTTTCGGCTGGTCGGTGCGCATGCTGTTGTCCCTTCTTCTGCTAATACGGGCTACTGATGCACGGCGAGTTGATACGCCGTGTATTTGCGAATATTGATCACGCCGGTGTCGAAGATCAGGTACTGCCCTTTGACGCCCATCAGGGTGCCTTCGGCGATCGGATCCTTGTCCAGGTTGAAGCTGACGATCTTGGTCGGGTAGGCCTCTACCGGGTATCGGATCTCGATGGGCTCGACATCGTTCATCACCTGAATGGCCTGCAGGCCAAAGCGCATCTGCAACGCGACCAGGCCTTCGGCGCAGGACTCGAACAGTTGCTCACGAATCGCCGCCAGATCAACCGCTGGTGCGTCGCCCTTGAGCAGCGCGCGCCAGTTGGTGCGGTCGGCCACCTGACTGCGGAACAGGTCTTCGACGAAACCCGACTGCTGGCGCGTGGCGCAACGGACGATCGGCAACGCCTGGCTGGCGCCCTGGTCCAGCCAGCGGGTGGGCAGCTGGGTGGCGCGGGTGATGCCGACTTTGACGCCCGACGAATTGGCCAGATAGACCACGTGGTCGGTCATGCAGAACTGCTCGCCCCACGCCGGATCGCGGCAGGTGCCATGCTCATGGTGGCAGCGTTCGGGGCTCATGATGCACAGATCGCACTGGGCCAGCTTGAGCATGCATGGGTAGCAATAACCCTGGCTGTAGCTGGTCTTGGTGCGCTTGCCGCAATGGCTGCAATGAATTGCACCCAGAAATTCAAGGCGCACGGTCTTGCCGATCAGCGGGTTGACCGGGATCTGTGAATCCCCCAGCCGGAACGCGTATTCCACCCGCGAGGCCTCAAGCCGCGCGGACATTTTGTTGACGGAGCCTCTGCCGATTTCAATCAATGAATGGAGTCCGATTTGAACAGGATATTGGGCACCGGCGCCGACTTCGACGCGCACTCTTGCGGGCCCATGTAGCCGATGCGCTGGTCTTCCGGAACGTTGCGCACTTCCCAGGCAATCAGCGCCTGCAGCGACAGCTCACGTTGTTCCTGGGTCAGCTTGCGGCCGTCGGACCATTTGCCGATTTCCACCGCCAGCTTCAGGCTTTCGTAGACGTCCGGGGTGATGTTTTCGATCATTTCGACAAAAGAGGACATTGGGTTCTCCCAGAATTAAGCGGGCGATTTTAATGTCTGCGGCGGGCCAGTGCACCGCCCACAAGACCTGTAGCACAACCGATGATCAGGCCGCCGACATGGGCGCCGTTGGCGATTTCGCCAAACCCGAGCACACCGACGACGCCGGACAGGCACACCACCAGCCAGATCAGCATCATCCCCAGAACACCGCGTGGTAAACGATACATGGGGTTGGGAGCGAGCAATTGAAAGATCCAGCAGTGGCCGAGCAGGCCATAAAGTACCCCGGACAGACCGCCGAACAGGCTCGGGCCGCTCCAGAAATACTGGCCGTAGTTGGAAAACGCGCTGAACGCCAGGGTCAGGCCGAGCAGCTGCCAGCTGCCCTGGCGCATTTCGATGCGCCGGCCCAGCTCCCAGAACCACAGCGCGTTCATCACCAGGTGCAGCAGGCCGAAGTGAATCAACATCGGGGTGACGACGCGCCACCACTGCCCCGCAGCCAGCGACGTTTCCACCGGCAGGAAGCTGATGTATTCGCCGTTGACGCGGAAGTCGTTGAAAGTCAGCCAGCTCAAGGCCTCGAAATTGTCGCCCAGCAACGTGACGCCCGCGACGATCAGGCAGATCAGCAAGATCACGCTGGTCACCGGACTGCTGCGCACTTGCACCAGCGGACTCGGCCTGCTCACGGCCACGACTTCTCGGCCCGGCGGCAACTGCGCGGTCGGGTCGCCTTCAGGGTATTGCTGATACAACTGGCGGACGTCATCGGCCAGCTGCGGTGCATCGGGCACCCACAGCACTTGCTCGCCGGCCTCTTCGCTGACCCGATGGGGCACGTTGAGGCGCCGCAGCAACTCGACGAAACCGCTCAGGTCGGTTTGAAGCGGCAGGCGTAAGACAGCAACCGGACTCATTGACCTATCTCCGGTCGGGTAACGTCGACCCAGACGAATTTATCCGGGTCGATCTGGGTTTCCTGATCCAGCCGGTAGGCGACCAGCTTGCCGTAGAGCACGGCGCTGTAATCCAGGCATGCCAGATTGGGACGGATCGGCGCGGGAACACCGCTGCGCCAGTAGTGGCCGACGAACAACAGGGGCTCATTGGCGCCGTACCGCAGCAGCGCGTTCTTCTCGCTGGGGGACAGCGGACGACGGGCCACCGGCTCCGGCAGCGCGTCAGGCTGAAACACCACGTCGCCGTAAGTCTGCGGGTCGTCTTCCCAGAACTTGGTGCGGAACGAGGCGCGGGTCAGGCCGTCGCCACCGGTCAGGGTCATGCCGTGGGGCAGGCGCATGTCGGTGCCGCGCAGCAGGCGATCGAACACCGCGCTGGCAAAACTGCCCGGCTCCGCCGACGCCTGCACGAAGGCCTGATCAATGCGACCGTCATGGTAAACGCTGCGCAACGGCGCGATCAGGCTGGCATCCCAACAGGCGTGGACGACACGGAAGCGCCCGGCGTCGATGAACAGCGGCAGTTGGTAAAACCATGTGAGAAAGTCGTTCCAGTCACCGGGATGCTGCTCGAACTGCGCCAGGGTTTCGCCCAGCAGGCGAGCATGGCGCGGCGTGTGTTCGCGCACCCACTCGTGGCCGCTGTCGGGCGGCGCTGGCGTACTCCAGCCCAGCGCGTTGAATTCATGGTTGCCCATGATGCAGAACGCCTGGCCGGCCTCGACCATGTCACGGACGATGTGCAGCGCTTCGCGAATGCGCGGGCCGCGGTCGATGATGTCGCCGAGGAACACGGCGATGCGTTCAGGGTGGCGCCAGACGCCGGCCTGAAAGCGGTAACCAAGGGTGTCGAGCAAGTGCTCAAGGGTCTGGGCACAACCATGCACGTCACCGATCAGATCGTAGCCACGCGCGGGATCGAGCATCAGTCGCTCCCGCCGCCAAGCCGACTGCCCCAACCGAGTTTGGTCCGGCAGACTTCGTAGTAGTTGTGGTCGAGGGGGTGAATGAGTCGCAGCTTCTGCGGCTTCTTTTTCACGGTCACGGTGTCACCCGGCGCGCAGGTGAAGTGGTTCTGGCCATCGCAGGAAACCTGTGGGTAGATCGTCATGTCCTTTGAGACAACGATTTTCAGCTCACTGTTTCCGTCGACGACAATCGGCCGGCCGGACAGCGTGTGCGGGTACATCGGCACGATGACAATGGCGTCGAGTTTGGGGTGCATGATCGGGCCGCCCGCCGACAGCGCGTAGGCCGTGGAGCCGGTGGGCGTCGCAACGATCAGGCCGTCGGCCTTCTGGCTGCAGACGAACTGGCCGTCGATGTAGATTTCGAATTCGATCATCCGCGTGGATTTGCCGGGGTGCAGTACGACGTCGTTGAGTGCGTCACCCTGGCCGATCGCTTCGCCGTGACGGCGCACTTCGGCCTGCAACAGGAAGCGGTTTTCCACCAGATAGTGGCCGTCGAGCACTTCGGCGACTTTGACTTCCAGCTCGTCGGGGCGGATATCGGTCAGGAAGCCCAGGCTGCCACGGTTGATGCCCAGCACCGGCACGTTGTGCTTGGCCAGCGCACGGGCGGCGCCGAGCAGGCTGCCGTCTCCGCCAACGACGATGACCATGTCGCAGACTTCACCGAGCATCTTGCGCGAAGACGTCTGCAGACCATGCCCCGGCAGGACCTCGGCGATGGCGTCTTCGAGGATCACATGCAGGTGCCGCGATATCAGGAATTTCTTGAGTCGGCGAACGGTCTCCACCACCTGGGTACTGCCCAGGCGACCAATAATGCCGATATTTCGAAATTGCTCCATGGGGCTCCCGCAGGCTTGATGCGTGTAAAGAACGCGATTATGGGCGAAGGGGTCGGGGGCGGCAAATGAAGCGCTCTAAGCACCGTGCTATCACCTCAAATCAGGCGCAAAAACAGAGCATCCGTAGGAGCCGGCTTGCTGGCGAATGCAGTGCGCCAGTCAGCGTATTGAGTGCTGGTTAATCGCGTTCGCCAGCAAGCCGGCTCCCACACGGGACTTGCATCAAACAGGCAAATGGCGTCGGGCGTCGACGGGGATAATGATCCGGTGGCTGCAACCGCCCATCACCCGCTATCCTGCCCCGATGAATAACCCGTTCCCGACCCTGAGCGCCCTGCCCCGTCAGCTGCGCACGCCCACCGTGCGTGACCTGGCGTGGGTGATCCTGTCACCGCCAATGCTGGCTGAAACCCGGTGGCCTCAACGTCACCCGCTCAGCGGCAGCGACTGGGTGCAGCACCCCGACGCGCTTGACGCTTTTTTAATGCAGCTGGACCAAGACGACAGCGCACTCAGCGACTGGCTGGCGAGAAGCTCGACGCGCCGGCTCGGGCTGTATTACGAGCGCCTCTGGCAATTCGCAATCCAGCACGCGCCCGGCGTCGAGTTGCTCGCGGCGAACCTGCCTATTCAGGGCGAAGGGCGCACGCTGGGCGAGTTGGACCTGCTGCTGAGGGACAGTCAAGGCGTTCACCACGTCGAGCTGGCGATCAAGCTCTACCTTGGGCAGCAGGATCAGGACGGCGACGATACGGCGCATTGGCTCGGCCCCGGCTCCGTCGACCGCCTGGACTTGAAGCTCGCCCACTTGAACCAGCATCAGTTGCCCATGTCGGCGCGCCCGGAAAGCGCAGCGATCCTCGCCGAACGCGGTGTGAACACCTTCAGCGCGTCGCTCTGGCTGGGGGGTTATCTGTTTTATCCGTGGTCCCTTTATCTCGGGCTTAGGACCGACGCCCCGCCACAAGGGGCACACCCTGAGCATCCGCGCGGCACGTGGCTGCATCAAAAGGACTGGCCGGGTTACGCAGAACAAACGCTGGAGGGCCGCTGGCAATTACTGCCGCGTCCGGCGTGGCTGGCACCGGCGCGCTGCGACGAGCCATGGACACCGCGCCAGTTTCAGGACTGGCTGGACGCCCTCGACCCGCTGGCGCCGGCGCAACTGCTGGTGCGCCTGACCCGGCACGCCGACGGCCATTGGGAAGAGGCCGAGCGGCTGTTTCTGGTGTCGGACCTGTGGCCGAACCTGCCGGATTCCAGCCGTGTTACAGGCTCAGTCGCAGCACCAGCGCCGCCAGGGTGATCAGCAGCACCGGCACGGTCAGCACGATGCCGACGCGGAAGTAATAGCCCCAGCCGATGGTCACGCCCTTCTTCGCCAGCACATGCAGCCACAACAAGGTGGCAAGACTGCCAATCGGGGTGATTTTCGGACCCAGGTCGCTGCCGATCACGTTGGCGTAAATCATCGCTTCCTGCAGCACGCCGTGGGCGTGGCTTGCATCAATGGACAACAGGCCGATCAGCACCGTCGGCAGGTTGTTCATCACCGACGACAACAGCGCCGTCAGCACGCCCGTGCCCATCGCGGCGCCCCAAAGACCATGTTCGGCGAAACGATCAAGCCAGGTCGCCAGGTAATCGGTCAGGCCCTGATTGCGCAGGCCGTACACCACCAGGTACATGCCCAGGGAGAAAATCACGATCTGCCACGGCGCGTCTTTCAGTACCTTGCGCGTGGAAATGCGGTGGCCTTTGGCGGCAATGCCCAGCAGGATCGCGGCGCACACGGCGGAGATCGCACTGATCGGAATCCCCAGCGGCTCCAGGGCAAAGCAGCCCACCAGCAAGATCCCCAGCACCCACCAACCGGTCATGAAGGTCGCGCGGTCCTTGATCGCCGAAGACGGCTCGGCCAGTTGCGAGGCGTCGAAGGTTTTCGGGATGTCGCGGCGAAAGAACAGCATCAGCACCGCCAGCGTAGCCGCGACGCTGACCAGATTGACCGGCACCATCACCGAGGCGTAGCGGTTGAAACCGATGCCGAAATAGTCGGCAGACACGATGTTGACCAGGTTGGAGACCACCAGCGGCAGGCTTGCGGTGTCGGCAATGAATCCCGCCGCCATCACGAAGGCCAGGGTGGTCGCCGGCGAAAAGCGTAGCGCCAGCAGCATCGACATGACGATGGGCGTGAGGATCAACGCCGCGCCGTCGTTGGCGAACAACGCCGACACCAGCGCGCCGAGCAGCACGATAAACGCGAACAGCCGCCGGCCCTTGCCGTTGCCCCAGCGCGCCACGTGCAGCGCGGCCCAGTTGAAAAAACCGGCCTCGTCGAGCAGCAGGCTGATGATGATCAGCGCAATGAACGTGCCGGTGGCGTTCCAGATGATGTGCCAGACCTGGGGGATGTCACTCAGGTGCACCACCCCGAAAATCAGCGCGAGCACTGCGCCAAAGGTTGCACTCCAGCCGACACCAAGGCCCTTGGGTTGCCAGATCACCAGGGTGATGGTGACCAGAAAAATCGCGACGGCTATCAACATCTTTTTGAAGTTCTCGGAAGCAGGATGGCGAGGATGCCCAACAGCGGCAGGTAGGAGCACAGCGTGTAGACATAGACGATGCCGTGAAGATCCGCGAGGTGACCCAATAATGCGGCGCCGATGCCGCCGAAGCCGAACATCAGGCCGAAAAAGATGCCAGCGATCATGCCGACGTTGCCCGGCACCAGTTCCTGGGCGTAGACCACGATGGCCGAAAACGCCGAAGCCAGAATGAAACCGATGATCACGCTGAGGACACTGGTCCAGAACAGATCCGCGTAGGGCAGCGCGATGGTGAACGGCGCCACGCCCAGAATCGAGAACCAGATCACCGCCTTGCGGCCGATGCGATCACCGATCGGCCCGCCGAAGAACGTGCCCGCCGCCACCGCTGCCAGGAACATGAACAAGTGCAGTTGCGAACTGGCGACCGACAACTGGAATTTGTCGATCAGGAAGAAGGTGAAGTAGCTGGTGAAGCTGGCCATGTAGAAGTATTTGGAGAACACCAGCAGCGCCAGCACCACCAGCGCGCTGGTCACCCGGCGTTTCGACAGCCCGTGGGTCGCCGCCTGGCCGGCCTTGATCTTGAACAGCGCCAGGTGCGCCTTGTACCAGCGGCTGATGGCGTACAGCAGACCGACGGAAAACAGCGCCACCAGCCCGAACCAGGCGATATGGCCCTGACCGAAGGGGATGATGATCGCCGCCGCCAGCAGCGGCCCGATGGCCGATCCGCTGTTGCCGCCCACCTGAAAGCTCGACTGCGCCAGACCAAAGCGCCCGCCAGAGGCCAGCCGGGCGATGCGTGAGGCTTCGGGATGGAAGGTCGACGAGCCGATGCCGATCAACCCTGCGGCGAGCAGAATCAGCGGGAAGCTGCCCACGGTCGCGAGCATCATCACGCCGCCCAGAATGCACAACGAACCGACCGGCAGCACCAATGGGTTGGGATGGCGATCGGTGTAGTAACCGACCCAGGGTTGCAGCAGCGACGCGGTGACCTGGAACGTAAGGGTGATCAGCCCTACCTGGGTAAAGCTCAGGCCGTACGAGGCCTTCAGCATCGGGTAGATCGAAGGCAGGATCGACTGGATCAGGTCATTGAGCAGGTGCGCCAACGCGACCGCACCAATGATGCGCATGACCAAGGGGCTTGATTGCGTTGATTGCGTTGATTGCGGGGCGGGAACGGGTTGGGTATCGGTCGCGGGCACGGTTGCAGGGCGGGTAACGGCCATCGGGTCCATCCATCGAACGTTGACGCGCCGTCGGACTCGTTACAGAACATGTCAGCGGCACAAGGGGTCGCCAATGTGCCATTTTTTGGGGCGCCGCTGCCATGTTTTGTTGCTGATTTGTGGGTCGGGTTTCTAGCGGCAGGAACGGAGGTCAGACCGCCGCCTGCAATCTCCCCCGCGCCGTCAGCGAACCTTCCACCTCATGCAGCGACACTTTGGACGTCTCCGGCAATGCCAGCCCGCCCGCCAGCGCCAGCAGCGCGATCACGATCAGGTAAAACGCCGGCGCCAGGTTGCTGCCCGTTGCGCCGATCAGCCAGGTCGCCACTAACGGTGCTGTTCCGCCGAAGATCGTGTACGCCATGTTGTAGGTGATCGCCGAAGCGGTGTAACGGGTGCGCGTAGGAAAGGTCTCCGACAACAGCGCCGCCGTCACCACGCCGCACAGGACAGCGCCAATCGCCAGCAACATCACGCCGACTATCGACGCCACAAACGAACCGGAACTGGCCATCAAAAAAGACGGATACACCACCACGATCAGCAGGACACAGGTGCTGAGCACTGTCTTGCGTCGCCCGACCTTGTCGGAAAACGCCCCGGCCACCGGACAGATCGCGGCGGCGAACAGCAAGGCAATCAACGACACCAGCAGCGCGGTCGCACGACTCAGCCCGCCCGCCACCTGCAAGTACGTCGCGAAGTACGTGGTGAACATGTAGAACGACAGCGCCGTCAGCGACACGAACGCGCCAAGGCAGCAAATCGCCGCGCCGTGGTTGCGCAGGGTTTCCTTGAGCGGCGAATGGGCGACCGCGTGTTCCTGCTTGACCGCCTGAAACGCCGGGGTTTCGTCCAGTTTCCAGCGCAGGTACAGCCCGACCAGCCCCAATGGCGCCGCGATCAGAAACGGCAGCCGCCAGCCCCAACTGCCCATGGCTTCGGTGCTCAAAGAGGCTTCCAGCGCGTAGGCAATGATCGCTGCCGCGGCGAACGCCGAAAAAGTCGATACCGGCACGAAGCTGCCATACCACGCCCGTTGCGTGCGTGGCGCGTGTTCCATCAAGTAAGCGCACGCCCCTGCATACTCGCCGCCAGCGGAAAAGCCCTGGGCGCAGCGGATGAGGGTGAGCAAGACGGGCGCCATCACGCCGATTGCCGCGTAGGTCGGCAGCAGACCGATGATCGTCGTCGCCCCGGCCATCAAGAGAATGGTGAACGCCAGCGTGCGCTTGCGGCCGATACGGTCGCCCAGCATGCCGAAAAACACCCCGCCCAGCGGCCGAAACGCGAAGGCCACGGCGAACACCGCGAAGGTTTTCAATAATGCCGCGCTGGCATCGCCGCTGGGGAAGAACTGCTGGGCGATGGTCGTGGCCAGAAAGCCGTACACCGCGAAGTCGAACCATTCGACGAAATTGCCGATGGCAGCCGCCACGATGACATTTCTCAAAGTGGCAGGATCAACCTGCTCAAGGACGGGAGTGGTCATGGAAACCTCGGCGCGCGTGGGAAAGATCCGATTATCGGCACAGCGCCCTGCCCGTCCGACTCCAGAAATGCCGCCGACGTACTCAGGACCGACCTGTCGGGGTGTGTGAATCGCAGGATTCATGCCAGCGCACGGATGCACGCGTCGGCGTCAGTGGTGTGCCAACGCAGATTTGAAAGTCCGTCTGCCCTGCAATCCCCCGGTGTGCAGAAAAATCAGCCGCGTGCCCTTGGCGATCCGGCCCGCGACCACCTCGTCATGCAGGGCAAGCAATGCCTTGCTGGTGTACAGCGGTTCGAGGGGGATACCGGATTCGGCTTCGTGGCGCGCGATGAAATCGAGCAACGCGGGATCGGTTTTCGCGAAGCCGCCACGGCTGGCGTCCAGCAAGCGGTAACCCTGAGGTTTACAGCTGGCAGGCAAAGTGGCGTTAAGCGGCTGTTGATCACGTTCGGCCACGGTCGCTGGTTTCGACAACGACGCAGCCCCTGTGGGAGCGAGCTTGCTCGCGAAAGCTTCAAGAATGCCCTCCACATTGCCCTCAACCCCATGACCTTCGGGCACCGCCATGGCGCCAATCACCTCATGCTGCCCCGCCTCCGCCAGCACTACTCCCGCCAACGTTGTGCCGGTGCCACACGCCAGCCACCAGGCGTCGTAATCTTCCCAACCCAGACTGACGAGCTGGCTGCGCGCCTGCTGGACGATTTCAGCGCAGCCCTCCGCGCCGTCGAGTCCGCCGCCGCCTTCAGGCACCGGGTAAAGATGCGGATAACGCTCGCGCCATGGCACCCAGAAATCCGCGTCATGCCGCGCGCGATACCCGGCGTAACCCAGCCAGTGCAACTCCATGCCGAACGCCTGCAGATCAAGCACCGTCGGCGTCTCGACCGCGTGCCCGCGTAGCAACCCGACTGTCGCAAAACCAAAGCGCTTGCCCGCAGCCGCCAGCGCATGCAGGTGATTGGAATGCGCGCCGCCCAAACTGATGACGCCCCGCGCGCCGGCCTGTTCAGCCGCCGCCAGATGGTGCTTGAGCTTGAACCATTTATTGCCGCTGATCAGGGGGTCGACAAGGTCCAGCCGCAGGATCGCTGCCTCCACGCCCGCTGCCTGGAGCCAGTCGAAATGGAGAAGTTGCAGCGGTGCGGACGGCAGGTGTGAGGAGAGAGGGGACATTAAATCGGTCGGGCTATGGACGGTGCGGGAGTCTAGCACTCGTCGGGCGGGGTCTCGATTTAGGAGGCCGTGTAGGGCATTTCCTGATCTCCATTAGGACGCGTCCGGTTCGTGTTTTGCCTATGGAATGACGCTTTGAAATGCCTCATCTTCGCCCGCTTCAGCCCTCTCTCATGGACGAGTTGATCCGGTTTTCTGCAGACCGGTCAGGGGCGCTTTCTCCTGCCAGGGACGCTCATTCATGATCACCGCATTGCCGCCTTTCTTCGATCACAGCCGCCACACACTTGTTATTCATCGTCTGCCCATTGCGCTCGATGTTCTTGCCTTCGAGGGCGAGGAGCGGCTGAGTCAGCCGTTTCTGTATCGCGTGGAATTTACCTCCGTCGAGCAGGACATCGGAGCTGATCGGGTGCTGGGGAAGACCGCTCAGTTCAGCCTGCATGCTGCGACACATACGTTGCCGGTGGCGATTCCTGGGTTGCCCGTACCTTCGGTTAAACCGTTGCGAACGCTGCATGGTGTGATCACCGGGTTCAAGCGGCTGTCGGGTTCTGCTGACGAAGCGCGTTATGAAGTGACGTTGCAGCCGCGTCTGGCATTGCTGGATCGGGGGCGGCAGTTCCGGATTTATCAGCATCAATCGGTGCCGCAGATTGTCGAGAGCATTCTGCGGACTCGACATGACTTTGAGGGGCAGGATTTCTTGTTCTCGCTGGTGCGGGAGTATCCGAAGCGTGAGCAGGTGATGCAGTACAGCGAGAGTGATCTGGCGTTTATTTCGCGGCTGCTGGCGGAGGTAGGGATCTGGTATCGCTTTACCAATGACGAGAGATTGGGTATTGCGGTCGTCGAGTTTCATGATGATCAGCGTCATTACGCTCGCCCTCGGATCAGTTTGCCGTTCAGGCCTCAGTCGGGGTTGGGCAGCAGCGGAGCCGACGGGGTTTGGGGGCTGCAGGTCAGTCATCAAGTGGTGGAGAAGAACGTTCACTTTCGGGCCTATCACCATCGGGATGCCAGTGCCTGGCTTGATGGGAATGTGGATCAGACGCGGGGTGACTCGACCACTTATGGCGAGGCGTATCACTACGCCGAGCCGTACAAAGCGCTGGGTGACAAGCTTGATCTGGACGAGGATTTAGAAGGCGAAAGCGGGTTTTTCTATGCCCGGTTGCGGCATGAGCGGTATCTCAATAACCAGACGCGGCTGACCGGGGTTAGCAGCAGTGCGTCTTTGGGATTGGCGCAGGTGCTGGCGATTTCCGGTGATGCGCCGCGAGCGTTTGAGCCCGGGGCGGTGATCACCCGATTGCAGCTGCGTGCGGCGCGGGACCGCAGTTTCGAGCTGAGTTTTGAGGCGATTCCGTATTCCGAGAGCGTGTGTTTTCGGCCGCCGTTGCTGGCCAAGCCCGAGATAGTGGGCACTGTGCCGGCCCGTGTGACCAGCTCGCTGGCCAACGATCCGTACAGTCACATCGACAGCGAAGGCCGTTACAAGGTCAGCTTTCTGTTTGACCGCGACAGCTGGAAGCTGGGTGAGGAAAGTCTGTGGCTGAGGCTGGCCCGCCCCTATGCCGGGGACACCCACGGCCTGCACCTGCCGCTGATCTGCGGCACCGAAGTAGCCATCGCGTTTGAACAAGGCGACCCGGACCGACCGTATATCGCTCACGCGCTCCATGACAGTCGCCATCCCGATCATGTGACGCTGCTGCGCAGCGATTACAAACGCAACGTCCTGCGCACGCCGGCGAACAACAAGCTTCGCATGGAGGACGATCGCGGCCAGGAACACATTAAACTCAGCACCGAGCACAGCGGCAAGAGCCAGCTCAACCTTGGGCATCTGGTCGACAACGATAAGGATAAGCGCGGCGAAGGGTTTGAGTTGCGCACGGATGGCTGGGGCGCGATTCGGGCCGGGCGTGGGCTGTTTATCAGTGCGGATGAACAGACCAGGGCCCACGGGATGCAGCTCGACATGGCCGCTGCAATCGACCAGCTCGAAACCGCGCTGTCCCTGGCCCGCACCATGGCCCAGGCCGCAAAGAGTGCGGGCGCCATTCCCGCCGATACAAGCAGCCATACGCAACTGAACGACGCGCTAACTCACCTCACCGAGCCCGGTCTGCTGCTGCACGCACCGGCCGGCATCGGCATGGTCAGCCCCGAGGCCATCTGCCTTTCCTCCGGTCGCGAAAGCGTCGCCATCACCTCCTCGCGCTCAACCGACCTCAGCGCCGGACGCAACATCACCGGCACCGCCGAGGGTGCGATCAGCCTGTGCGCTGTGACCAAGGGTCTGCAATTGAAAGCGGTTCAGGGCGACGTTCAGCTTCACGCCCAAAGTGCCGCACTGCACGCGCTCGCCCAGCACGACATCAAGATTGAAAGCCTCGCCGGCCGGATCGAAATCAGCGCGGCGCAAGAGCTTGTTTTCAACTGCGGCGGAGCCTTCATCCGCATCAAAGATGGCGAGATCGAGCTGGGTGCGCCGGGGAATATCTATCACCGGGCCGCTTACGTGCTGAAGGCCGCTGCCACCACGCTGACGACTCCGGTGACGCCAATACCTTATGGCTATGGGGCGGGGTACACCTTGGTCGATGCGCAACAGGCCGCCGCCCGTTTCGTCCGTTACCGGATCACCACGCAGAACGGCGAGGTGTTTAACGGCGTGACCGACAAGGACGGCAGAACTATGCCCGTCCACACGATGCTGCCCGGACATGTGGCGATCGACTTTCCGCAGCCTGAGGAATGGCTGACGCCGCGTCCGAAGCCTGAACCTGAGGAGGAAGAAGAGGAAGAGGAAATCACCGAAGGCATCACCCTGCGCATCGGGCTGTTCTTCGATGGCACGGGGAATAACCAGAGCAATGCGGCGGCGACCGCACAGTGCCGACAATCGGATTTGGACAGTTTCAGCCGTGAAGAGCTGGAGAGCATTGCGGCGACGTGCAAGCAGTATGGGTTTGGAGAGTTTGACGGGAGTGCGTTTAACAGCGCGCCGAATAACAGTTACGGGAATGCGCCGAGCAATGTGGCGTATTTGTATCAGTTGTACCCGGACAACGCGGTGGATGGTATTTCGGCTGAAGCCAAAACCGCGTACATCAAGGCGTACGTAGAAGGTATCGGTACTCGCAGCGGTGGCAAGGATGCAACGGTCATTGGGCAGGGTCTTGGCCAGGGTGAGACGGGGGTAGTAGCGCGGGTCAAACAGGCGCCAGCCTTAGTTAAAACACAGCTACTCTTTTTTGAACAAACCAACCCCGGCATTTCGATTAAAAAGATCGAGATCGATATCTTCGGCTTCAGTCGCGGTGCAGCGGCCGCGCGTCACTGCGCAAATGAGTTTCTCAAACCCCAGTGCGGCGTATTTAGAGAAATCCTCACCGCCAGAAGTCATGGTCTGCAACAGAGCTTCGACGCATCGACGGACGTATCCATCAATTTGACCGGCCTGTTCGATACCGTTGCAGCCATCTCAGACCCTGCGCATGGGGACTTCAGTCCTGGCGACGACGTAAATCGTGGCGTCAATCTTTATCTGCCACCCGACTGCGCGCGGCAGGTCATTCAGCTTCAGGCGCTCGACGAATATCGAGCCGACTTTTCTCTTAATAACGTCCACCACACGCACCTCCAGATCGGACTGCCGGGCGCCCACTCCGATGTCGGCGGGGGCTATCTGCCACGAGCACGAGAAAAGTTGTGGATGACGCAGCCCTGCAAGGCCAACGTTCCGACCGGTCAAAGGGTTGAATCCCATGCCGCTTGGAACCGTGCAGAGGCGGACGCCAAGGTATTGCGCGAATCAGGCGTGGCCCGCGATGGCTACGTTGCGGTGAAAGCCTGGCCCGCAGCAACTAACCCTCGCGGCAAAGCCGCGTCGGTCACCGAGGACTACTGGATAACAGTGCTGCTCGAACGCCCGGTGCATGGCGAACTGAGCCTGATTGCATTGCGTGTCATGCGTGAGCTGGGGATACGTCACGGCGTTCCATTCAAGGGATTGGAGGAGCGCCCTGAACTCGCAATGCCCGACGAGCTCATGCCTATCGCCGAGCGAATCTTGCAGCAGGTCATGGCGGATCGGCTCGTAAGACTTGAACCCGCGCAAGAGGCATTGCTACGAGCACGCTACATCCACATTTCCGCGCACTGGACCCCGGAAGGCCCCTTTCTTTTCAGCAAACCGGCACCACTCAATCGTAGGAATGTGCATCTCAACCGTCCGCAAGAAGGTTACCCAGAATGAGACGGCTAATTTGCTTAGCCGGCATGCTGCTGAGCCTTACCGCGTGCGCGAGTGGGCCCAGACTCCCCCCGTTTCCTAAACTGCCGTATCCAGCGTGGTACATAGGGTTGGCCGCGCCAGAGCACATGGAAGTGTGGGTGGAGACCGTAGATGTTTTAGATCAGCGTGGCCTTGCATTTTTCCGAGTCCATGGCGGGGTCGCAAGCTACACCGGAAAGGTCGAGGGCTGGCATCAAGGAGGGGGCAAGTCGAAGCCTATAAATAACGTAGATCTGCCTGCCCAAATCTTTCTGCGCTGGCAGTCACTAGTTGAGCCGCAAGCTTACAAGGCCAGAATTCCCATCCCTCAGTGGGTACGCGCTGAAATGGTTAGGCCAGAGCGGGTCTACTGCCGCGGCTCAAAAGAATGGATAGATGGCTACCGTTTCTCGATTGCGCTGGGAATGGCTCCGGGAGGCATTGTGAAAGTCTGGGTTGGCGGGCCATGTTTAGGCTTCACAGAAGTCGGCCGTTACCAAGCCGAAGTCGAGCCGCTCGGCCCCTACCGTGGCGCGAGCAAGGGCAAGTACATCCCGCTCGAACCGGAGAATAAAGCTTACGTAGAAAAGCACGGAATTCCCTATGGCAGTTGGTAATTCCGCCATGAGTGCTGACAAGGAGCATCACGGCACGCGACGGCTAGCGCATTTGCGGCTTTGTTCAAGGCTTCCATTTGCAGACTGGGTTTCCCGAATGAGGCCTCTGGTCTTGGCGGTCGGTTACCTGATCAGCCTGAGTGCCTGTGCCACGGGCGGCTCAGTACCCCCACCTGTCAAGCTGCCTTATCCGGCATGGTACATCGGCTTCGCCGCGCCCAAACACATGGAAGTGTGGGTGGAAAGCGTCGATGTGCTCGATCAGCGGGGATACGTTTTTTTTAACGTACATGCCGGAGTCGCCGGTTACACGCGAAAGCCCGAGGGTTGGCACAAGGGCACATCTGGTGGCAAACCCATCAACAACGTCGACTTACCAGACCAACTCCTTCTGCGCTGGCAGTCACTAGTGGAGCCTCAGGCTTACAAAATCAGCATCCGAATACCGCAGTGGGTACGCGATGAGATGGTTAGGCCAGAGCGCGTCTACTGCCGTGGCTCAAAAGAATGGATAGACGACTACCGTTTCGCGATTACGTTGGGAATGGCTCCGGGAGGTATCGTGAAAGTTTGGGCCGGTGGGCCATGTCTGGGTTTCAAGGAAGTCGGTCGTTACCAAGCTAAAGTCGAACCGCTCGGACCCTACCGTGGCGCAAGCAAGGGCAAGTACATCCCACTCGAACCGGAGAACAAAGCCTACATCGACCAGCACGGAATTCCCTATGGCAGTTGGTAACTCGGCCATGAGTGCTCAGAAGGGACATCACGGCACGCGACGGCTAGCGCACTTGCGGCTTTGTTCAAGGCTTCCATTTGCAGACTGGGTTTCCCGAATGAGGCGTGGGGTCTTTGCGGTCGGATTGCTGATCAGCCTGAGTGCCTGTGCAACGGGAGGGTCAGTACCCCCGCCCGTCAAGCTGCCGTATCCGGCTTGGTACATAGGTTTCGCTGCACCCAAGCACATGGAAGTGTGGGTTGAGACCGTCGATGTGCTGGACAAGCGTGGACTCGCTTTCTTTCGGGTACACGGTGGCGTAGCGAGCTACACCGGGAAAGTGGAGGGCTGGCACCAAGGGGTCTCGGGAGGGAAACCTATAAATAACGTCGATCTACCCGACCAGATTTTCCTGCGTTGGCAGTCACTAGTAGAGCCTCAGGCTTACAAGATCAAAATACAAATACCCCAGTGGGTACGCGATGAGATGACACGGCCAGAGCGGGTCTATTGCCGCGGCTCAAGGGAATGGATAGATGACTACCGTTTCGCGATTACGCTGGGAATGGCCCCAGGAGGAATCGTGAA
>NZ_JBNNGV010000046.1:0-26810 GCF_050268485.1 Pseudomonas sp. NPDC078416
CACTCGAAACTGGGGTACCTGCCACCGACCGTTTACGAACGGACGATGGCGTTGAGACAACCTATCGAGGTGTCCGGAATTAGTTGACCACTACAGTCAGCCGGGTACGCTTACTTACGCTCCGGCTGGAAACGCACGACGATGCCTTTGATCTTCTGCTGTTTTTCCAGCGTGTCACGCAGACGATCCGCCTCGGCGCGCTCGATCACCGGGCCAACGAATACACGGTTAACACCATCGGAGGTGCGGATGTAGGCGTTGTAGCCTTGAGTGCGAAGCGTCTTCTGCAGGTTGTCGGCATTGGCACGGTTGGACAGGCTCGCCAGTTGCACCGACCACGTGACCGACAGACCATTGGCATCGACCCGGCTGGCATCAGCCGACGATGGGACAGGCGCTGGCGCTTGAGCGGGTGCAGTTGTCGGTGCCGGCGCAGGTTTCGCGGGCGCGGTCTGAGCGGGTTTTGGGGCGGCAGCCACAGGCTTTGACGGCGCAGGCGCGATCGGCATGGCAGGCGGCTGCTGACTGGTGCGCTGTTGAACGGGCTGAGCAGTGTGGGCGGACTGAGCAGGCTGCGTCAGTTCGTCATCGGTCGGCACCGGCTCCTGAGGCAACGGCTGTTGTTCCGGCACACTGACGGGCTCGACCTTGATCTGCGAGGTGGCCGGCGCTTGCGGAGCGGCAGGCGCGTCGACTTGCACACGGCGGGCTTCGTCTTGACGCGAAAACAGCATCGGCAGAAAAATCACCGCGATGGCAATCAGCACCAACGCCCCAACCATGCGCTGTTTGTACGCTTTATCCAGCAAAGCCATGTGTCACTTCCTCCGTGACGCGCCAGCAAGCCATTCCAGGGCCTCGGCTACGCAGTAAAAAGACCCGAACAGAACAATCTCGTCGTCGGCTGTCGCGTGGGCACACTGAGCTTCAAGTGCCAGCGCGATACTCGGGTGAGACGTCACGCGAGCGCCAAGGTTCTGCAATGCCTGTTCGATCTCTTGCGCTGGACGACTGCGTGGCGTTGGCAGCGGTGCCACGGCCCAGCTGCTGAACGTTTCGCTCAACTGCGCCAGTACGCCTGCTAGGTCCTTGTCACTGAGCAGACCGAACACCGCCAGCCGCTTGCCCGCCACCGGCCGCTGATTCAGGCGCTGGGCGAGAAACGTTGCCGCATGGGGGTTATGACCGACATCCAGCAGAAGGCTCAGGGATTTGCCCTGCCAGTCGATGCTGCGGCGATCAAGGCGCCCGGTGACGCGCGTATGGACGAGCGCATCGCGAAGGGTCGCCTCATCCCACGGCAAATCCAGCAGCAGGTAGGCCTGCAACGCCAGGGCCGCGTTCTGCATGGGCAGGTCGAGTAACGGCAGCGAATGCAGTTCGACCTTCTGGCCGTTTGCATCGGTGCCCGACCAGTCCCACCCCGCCGCGTCGATCCGCAGATCGAAATCGCGACCGCGCAGCGACAGTGGGCAATTCAGTACCTGTGCCTTGTCGAGCAGCGGCTGCGGTGGGTCAATATCGCCGCACAGCGCGGGGCGACCTTCACGGAATATCCCGGCCTTCTCGAAGGCCACGGTTTCGCGGGTATTGCCCAGAAATTCTGCGTGATCAACGGCAATACTCGTGACGAGCGCCATGTCGGCGTCGATCAGGTTGACCGTATCGAGCCGCCCGCCGAGCCCCACTTCCAGCACCACCGCATCCAGCCCGGCCTGCCCGAACAGCCAGAACGCCGCCAGCGTGCCCATTTCGAAATAGGTCAGGGTAATGTCGCCCCGGCCGCGCTCGACCACCTCGAACGCCGCGCACAGCTCGGCGTCGGTGGCTTCAACGCCCTGCACCTGCACCCGCTCGTTGTAGCGCAGCAGGTGCGGCGAGCTGTAAACGCCGACCTTCAGGCCCTGGGCTTGCAGCAACGCAGCAACGAATGCGCAGGTCGAGCCCTTGCCGTTGGTGCCGGTGACGGTGATCACTTTCGGCGCCGGCCGGGTCAGGCCCATCTGCGTCGCCACCTGCTGCGAACGTTCCAGCCCCATGTCGATGGCCGACGGGTGCAACTGTTCCAGGTAGCTGAGCCAGTCGCTCAAAGAGCGTGCGGTCATATGTTCGCCGGAGCAGGCGGTACAACGATCGGCTCAAGCTTTGGCGCCACGAATGTCGGCGTCGGCAGCCCCATCATCTGCGCCAGCACGTTGCCCAGACGCTGACGCAGTTCCTGACGGTGGATGATCATGTCGATAGCGCCGTGGTCGAGCAGGAATTCACTGCGCTGGAAGCCTTCGGGCAGCTTCTCGCGGACGGTCTGCTCGATCACGCGAGGGCCGGCAAAGCCGATCAGGGCCTTGGGCTCCGCGACAATGATGTCGCCCAGCATCGCGAGGCTGGCGGAAACTCCGCCGTAGACCGGGTCGGTCAGCACGGAAATGAATGGCAGGCCTTCTTCGCGAAGACGTGCCAGGACGGCCGAGGTCTTGGCCATTTGCATCAGCGAGATCAGCGCTTCCTGCATGCGCGCACCGCCGGATGCCGCGAAGCAGATCATCGGGCAGCGGTTTTCCAGCGCGTAGTTGGCGGCTTGCACGAAGCGCTCACCCACGACCGCACCCATCGAGCCGCCCATGAAGGAGAACTCGAATGCGCTGCACACCACCGGCATGCCCAGCAGGGTACCGCTCATGGAAATCAGCGCGTCCTTTTCACCGGTCTGCTTCTGTGCCGCGACCAGTCGATCCTTGTACTTCTTGCCGTCGCGGAATTTCAGACGATCCACCGGCTCCAGATCAACGCCGATCTCCTGACGGCCTTCGGCGTCCAGGAAGATATTCAGACGGGCACGGGCGCCGATGCGCATGTGGTGGTTGCACTTCGGGCAGACGTCCAGGGTCTTTTCCAGCTCCGGGCGATACAGCACCGCTTCGCAGGACGGGCACTTGTGCCACAGACCTTCGGGTACCGAGCTCTTCTTGACCTCGGAACGCATGATCGAAGGGATCAGTTTGTCTACCAACCAGTTGCTCATGCTTTCTTTCTCCAGTACCGATGGCTCGAACGCGATGGCAGTCGGTGCCATGCGCATGCCCTTAAACCAATGTCATATATGGTGCTGCGAAATGTCGTACAACGATCGGCGCGAGGCCTGACCAGCCGGGACAACACTCACGAACACCACTCTCAACTTCCATCACGAGACGCAAGACGTCTTCGCTCAATCAATTCGGCCACGCGCATCAGCGGATGGCAGGCTAGTGGACGGCGACCGTTGGTCCTCCGTCACATCCCGGCCAATTGTCGCCGGACAAACGCCCTAGGCGCCGTGTACTGCACTCATGAACGCACGGATCTTGTCGTGATCCTTCAGGCCTTTGGATTTTTCCACTCCGCCGCTCACGTCAACCGCGTAGGGATGCACCTGGGCGATGGCCTGAGAAACGTTGGCCGAGGTCAGGCCACCGGCGAGAATCACCGGCTTGCTCAAGTGTTTTGGAATCAGCGCCCAATCGAAGGTTTCACCGGTCCCGCCCGGGATGCCGGCGACGTAGGTGTCGAGCAGGATGCCGCAGGCGTTGGCATAGGCATCGCAGGTGGCCGCGATGTCATCGCCGGCCTGGACGCGCAGCGCCTTGATGTAGGGGCGGTTATAGCCTTCGCACTGTTCCGGGGTTTCATCGCCGTGAAACTGGATGAGGTCGAGGGGAACGACGTCGAGCAGCGCCTTCAAGTCAGCGCGCTCTGCATTCACGAACAGGCCGACCGTGCTGACGAAGGGCGGCAGCGCAGCGACGATCGCCTGGGCCTGCTCAACCGTCACGAAGCGCGGGCTCTTGGGGTAAAACACCAGCCCGATGGCGTCAGCTCCCGCGTCAACGGCGGCCAACGCATCTTCTATGCAGGTAATCCCGCAGATCTTGCTGCGAACGGCTGACATGTAGTGGAGACCTCAAGCCTTGCGAAAGTCCCGGATGGTAGCAAATGCAGTCACCTGCGTCAGCCGTCCAGTTCCGAGAAGCCAGTGAGAAAATGCGGGCCGATGTAGCGATCCGGTAAGGGGAACTCGTCGCGGTATTCCACCTGAACCAGGTACAGGCCGAAAGGATGAGCCGTCACTCCGCCGGTTCTTCGTACCCGGCTTTCGAGCACTTCCTTCGCCCACTCGATCGGCCGCTCCCCTGCCCCGATGGTCATCAGCACGCCGGCAATGTTGCGCACCATGTGATGCAGGAAGGCATTGGCGCGGACATCGATGACGATCATCTTGCCGTGGCGCGTGACGCGCAGGTGGTGGAGCTGCTTGATCGGCGATTTGGCCTGGCACTGACCGGCCCGGAACGCACTGAAATCATGGGTGCCGACCAAGTGTTCGGCGGCCAGCGCCATGCGTTCGGCATCCAGCGGGCGGTGATTCCAGGTGATTTCCTGGCCCAGGTGTGCCGGGCGGATCTGATCGTTGTAGATCACGTAACGATAACGCCGGGCGATGGCCTTGAAGCGCGCGTGAAAGTGCGCGGGCATGACCTTGGCCCAAGTCACGCTGATGTCGTGGGGCAGGTTGATATTGGCGCCCATGGTCCAGGCTTTCATGCTGCGCTCGGCCTGGGTATCGAAGTGCACCACCTGACCGCACGCATGAACACCCGCATCGGTGCGCCCGGCGCACATCAGCGATACCGGCGAATCCGCGACTTTCGACAGGGCATTTTCCAGCGTTTCCTGGACGGTCAGCACGCCGGTCAACTGGCGCTGCCAGCCGCTGTAGCGCGAGCCTTTATATTCCACGCCCAGGGCGATTCTGGAAAAACCTTCGGCGGCCAGTTCGGCTGCCGCTGTTTCTGCCTCGGTGTCTGTAGTTGCCAAGAGCTTAAAGCCTGTCGATGTGCGCAAGGGCGGCCATTATACGGATCGAAAAAAAAGACGCCATCGCCAGTGGCCAACGGTTAACCCTGCGCCGCGGAGAAGCCGAAAGGCCTGGCCCGGAAATGCAAACGACCGCCGAAGCGGTCGTTTTTTGGAGCGATAAACCGATCAGACGAGGCGCGACAGCATGTCCCGCGCTTCGGTCTTCTGGCCATCGTCACCTTCAGCCACCACCTCATCGAGGATGTCGCGCGCGCCGTCGGCGTCGCCCATTTCGATGTAGGCCCGGGCCAGGTCCAGCTTGGTGGCCGCTTCGTCGGTACCCGAGAGGAAGTCGAATTCCGGCTCGTCGTCCGCCAGCAGTGCGTCGTCTTCAGTAAAACGTGGCGACGCGTCCACCGGCTTGTCCAATGCCGTGTCGAACGGCTTGGCAATCGGCGGCTGTTCCAGGCTCTGGGAGAGACGGTCCAGCTCGGCATTCACGTCGTCGATCTCGGACGCGAACGCCTCGGACGCTTGCTCGGTTTCCATCTCGTCAGCCAGGGAGAGGTCGAAATCAGCCGGCAACTCGATGTCGTCTTCCAGCCCGGGCTTGTCGGCGCCAAACGATGCAGGCTGCTCAAACGGGGGCAGATCACGCAGATCGTCTTCCATCCCCAGCAGGTAATCGTCTTCGGCCTTCAACGCCGGCTGATCTTCCGCCAGATTGAGGTCGAAATCGTCCAGATCGGCCGGTTCGGCGGTGCCGGATGTCGCCTGCTGCTCGCGCAGAATCGCGTCGAAGTCCAGATCATCAGACGCCGATGCGGCAAATGGCGCGTCCAGGTCAAGATCGTCGAGGGCAGCGTTGTCCTGTGCCGCAGCACGGTTCGGCGCCGCAGCGGGCGATTCGCTGTCCAGATCATCCAGGCTCAGGTCAAAGGCGTTGTCGAACTCTTCGTCCAGCGGCACTTCGGTCACCGTTTCGGCAGCCGGGGCAGGCTGCGCGACGACTTCAGGCTCGTCGTGAAGCAGCTCTTCAACGTACTTGGCGTCCATTTCCGCCGCCAAAGCCGCCGCCGCTGCCACACCCGCTACCGCCGCAGCTGCTGCCGCCATGGAGGGATAACGGGATTTCAGCTCTTCGACTTCAGCGTGGTTCTTTCCCGTGGCCACCAGTTGCCGCTCCTGCGCGACAAAGCCGGATTTGTTGTCCTGCTCGGCATAGACTTCCATGAGCTTGAGACGCAAATCGCTGCGCTGTGGCTCGTGCTTGATGGCGTCTTCAAGAACGGCAGCAGCCTGATTGGTGCGGCCATATGCGATGTGGATTTCAGCCTGAACGAGCGCGTCAGCCGGATGTTCGCGGACCGGTTCGGCGACGGTCGGCGCCGGCGGCGTCTTTGCGTGGGGCGCCGGCGCCTCCAGGCCTTCGAAGCTGCTGGCAGGCATGTCCATGTCGGACGCGAAGTCCGATTCTTCGGACAATGCCCGCGCCATCTGACGGTGCCGTTCGGCTTCGATCAGCGCATTGCGTCGGCGAGCCAGTAGCAACAGAAGCAGCAGCAACACCAACAGCGCGCCGCCACCGATCAGGCCCATGAGCATCGGGCTGGCGAGGATCTTGTCGAGGGCGCTACGGTTGTCTTCATCGACCACCGGCTCAGTCGGAACAATCAGTGCCTGATCAGGCGTTGCGCTGGTGACCGCCGCCCCATCAACCGGCAATGCGTCTTCGGGGGCGATTTCGTTGGGTGCCTTGCCGGCGACATCAGGCGCTGCTGCGTTTGGCACCATCTGGGCCTGCATCGCAGGGTTAGCGGCATTGTTGGGATTGGTGACGCTGTTGGGGCTCACAGCGGGGTTGGCAGGATTGGCCGCATCAATGGGCGGCGGAACCGCTGCGCCGGACGCCTGCATTTTCGCCAACTGGTCATTCTTCAGCTGAATCAGGCGCTGCAGTTTGTCGACCTGGCTTTGCAGGTCGGTCATGCGGCTCTTCAGCTCGGCATTGTCCCGGCGGGTGGTGTCCAGGCTTTCCTGAGTGGTCGCCAGCTGGTTGCTGATATCGGCATTGTCGCCCGCCTTGCCTTTCGCACCCGCCTTGTTGGCAGAGACGAGGCTGAGATTGTCCTTGGCGTCGATCTGCGACGGCGCTGACCCAGCACGATCGCGACGGGTCGCATCGACCTGACGCGCGCCGCTCGGCAGGCGTCGGCCTTCGCGCCAGGCACGATTCTGCTCGGCCACCTCGGCCACCGCGCGAGGCTGCGCCAGCGCGGTTGATTCCTGCGGCGACGGCAGACGCAACACCTGGCCTTTTTTCAGGCGGTTGATGTTGCCGGCAATAAAGGCATCAGGGTTCAACGCCTGAATGGCCAGCATGGTCTGCTGCACCGTACCGCCATTTTTCACGCGCTCGGCAATTTCCCAGAGCGTGTCGTTATTGGCGGTGGTGTATTGAGTGAACTTGGGTTCCGGGGCCGGCGCTGGAGCGGGCGTTGGAGGTGCTGCGGCCGATGTCTCGGCGGCAGGAGCCGGGGCAGGCGTGGCGCTTGGTGCGGTCGAAGGCAACTGCGCGGCGGCCGCAGCGGCTTGCGGCGAGAACTTCGGCGGATCCAGCAACAGGCTGTACTCGCGCAGCGCCCGGCCATTGGGCCAGAGCACTTGAACGAGGAACTTCACGTAGGGATCGCGGATAGGCTTGGTGGAGGTGATGCGCAACACGCTCTTGCCGCCGGGATTGACGACCGGGGTAAAGGTCAGGTCATCCAGGATCGCCACCCGGCCGACGCCGGCCTGAGCGAACTCCGCAGAAGTTGCCAGACTCGGCACCACCTGAGAGGCATTGAGGTCCTGCACTTCCGTCAGCTCGATTTCGGCCAACAGCGGCTGATTCAGGGTCGACTTCACGGTCAGACCGCCGAGGCCGAGCGCTTGGGCCATTCCCGATGACAGCGCCGACGCCGCAGCGATTGCTAAAACGAGTTTACGAACCTGAACCATAGCCCATCCCTTGTTTGAAATTTCCCCGGCAATCGCGAAGATAATGCCTGCTCGGGTGTAGGGCGTATCGACACGCCGCAGCTAGAATGATTCTTCGAATTGTGGGCAAGTATCTTTTACACAACGTCTTTTATCAACAACTCAGCCACCTGCACAGCGTTCAGCGCCGCGCCCTTGCGCACATTATCCAGCGTGACCCAGAAATTCAGTTCACAAGCGTCGTCGACGCCCCCGCGCAAACGTCCTACATAGACAGCATCCTGCCCTACGGCGTCGCCCACGGGTGTCGGATAATCACCGGCCTCAACCAGCTCAATGCCTTCGGCCGTTTCAAGCGCGGCATTGACCGACTTGATGTCGACCGGCTCGCGGGTCTGCACCGACACACTCAGACTGTCGCCGAAGAACACCGGCACCTGGATGCAACTCACGCCGACCTTGATTAAAGGCAGCGAGAGCAACTCGCGCAACTCGCTGACCAAACGTTTTTCCAGTGGCACGTGCCCCCCGGCGTCAGGCTTGCCCACCTGGGCCAGCACGTTGAACGCCATCTGCCGGTCAAACACCTTCGGCTCCAGCGGGCGAACGTTGAGCAGCTCGGCGGTTTGCCGGGCCAGTTCGGTGACCCCTTCGCGACCCATGCTCGACACGGCCAGGCACGCGGTCACGGTGATTCGCCCGACGTTCAGCAGTGGGCGCAAAGGGGCCAGCACCAGCGCGAGGGCGGCGGCGCTGGAACTTGGGCAGGCAACCTGCTGCGGCTTGGCCAGATCAGCCAGGCGGGCGCCGTTAACTTCAGGCACCACGTTCGGCGCCTGCTCCACGGACAATCCGGCGGACAGGTCGATCACCACACAACCGGCGGCCGTGGCGCGCTCGGCGTAACTGCGCGTCACGGCAGCGCCCGCTGCGAAGAAGGCAATTCTGGCCTTGTTGAAGTCAAAGCCATCGACTTCACGCACGCGGACGTTCTTGCCACGGTACGGCACTGAACTGCCGGCCGATTCGACGCTGGCGAGCAGGTGCAAATCGCCGACCGGGAAGTCGCGCTCTTCGAGAATCTGGACGATGGTTTCGCCGACAGTACCGGTGGCGCCAATCACGGCGATATCAAAGGACTGACTCATGGAAAAACCTCAGGAAAAATCGGGGGGCGGCACTGTAACTGCCCGGTGAAAGTCAGGCAATTGGCCGCAAGCGGATAGCCGAATGGAAAGGGAAGGATCAGGGCTCAAGGCCGATGGGGAAGAACTCGCCACCGCTCCACACCCCCAGCCAGCGCTGGCCGTCGATTTCACGCAGTACAGCAAGGTCCACCAGCTGATAGAAGACGTTACGGTGGATCAGCGCTTCGAGGTTGTTGCGCACATGAACATAGGGCGCCGGCTCCTGGGTCTGCGGATCGAGGTCGATACGCAGCGGGTGCTCGCGCCCCGCCTCCACCACGTCTTCGACGTTGGAGGTAAACCGCAGCAACTGCGACTCCCCGCTGCCTTCAACCTCCAGCAGGACCGCCACAAAAGGGGCATCGTCGACCTTGATGCCGACCTTCTCGACCGGGGTGATCAGAAAGTAATCGTCGCCGTCGCGGCGAATGATGGTGGAAAACAGCCTGACCATCGGCTTGCGACCTATTGGCGTACCCAAATAGAACCAGGTGCCATCGCGGGCAATGCGCATGTCGATGTCACCGCAGAAATCCGGGTTCCACAGGTGCACCGGCGGCAAGCCCTTGCCGCTCTTGGCAATCTGGGCCAACAGATCGTTGGCTTTGTCCTGCCCACTCATACACCACTCCTCAGCGGGCTTCGACGCCCAGCAAACCCCGAGCGTAAGCTTCCATCGGGGGGCCTAGCAAATCCTCGGGCTTGGTGTCGTACAAAGTCAGCAGACCACCGCGGAGGTGAATGCGTGCCGAATCGATGAGATAGCGGGTATTGGTTTCGATCAGCATCAGCTGGATAACGCCGTTGTCGATGCCGAGACGGTCCACCGCCTCCTGGTCCGACCACTCGTCAAACGTACCGATGCGGTCATCCGCCTTGGCGAAACGGGTGTACAGCAGATAGTGCGCGCCGGCGGCCCTAGCCTCGTTCATCGCGTCATCCAGACCTTCCGGGGCGCGGGCGCGGCGGACCATCGGGAAGTATTCGATAAACCCGTTGAAGGCTTCTTCGGCCACGACATTGGGACGCGGGTAGGCGCCGCCCCGGGGAGCAAAGGCGCCTTGGGCGATATAGATGAACGAGTCAGGTTGCACGCGAAAATTGTTCAACCGGCGGGTCGAACTGTGATCCAGCAGCCCGGCGTCACTGAGCTCATCGTGAGCGCCTTGTGCCAGATCGCTGACGTGCATGCAGCCACTCAACGCCAGTAGAGCCAGCAGTAAAACCAGGCTACGCATTTTTATCTCCAAAGTCCGGCGACGGAAAACCGGCGAATGGCCGGTTAATGCAGCTTTTGCGCCATGTCGGACCTGAAGAAGGTTTCGCTCGCTGAATCGGGTTTTGTTAGGGCGCTTTATTCGTCAGCCGGATCGGGCCGGGAGTCGAGTCGGGCCTCGGGCTTGGCCTCGTGCGTATGATCGATATCGCGCTTGCGCTTGTTGCCCATGCGCACGCCGATGTCCATCAGGAACTGGAAGAAACCTTCCTGATCCTCAAGGACATTGCTCCAGAACGGCGAGTGGTACAACGCCACCGCGCCATGCACCAGTGCCCAGGCGGCGCAGTAATGGAAGTAGGGAGGGACGTCTTCGAGCTTGCCTTCGGAAATCCGGCCCTTGATCAGCAAGGTCAGGTGTTCGAAGTTCGAGGCGCGGATCTTGTGCAGCTCTTCAACCAGCTCCGGCACCTGATTGCCTTTGACGACCTTCTCTTCCAGCCGGTCAAACAGGCGATAGCGCTGCGGGTCGCGCATGCGGAATTCAAAGTAGGCACGGGACAGCGCTTCCTTGTCCTTGTCGACATCCGCGGAATGCAGCAACTCGTTCAAATCACGCTCGTAGTCGAGCATCAGGCGCAGGTAGATCTCCGCCTTGGATTTGAAATGCTTATAGATCGTGCCTTTGCCGATACCCACGGCGTCCGCGATCATCTCGACGGTGACGCTGTCTTCGCCCTGTTCGAGGAACAGCTTGAGCGCGGTGTCGAGAATCTCCTGCTCACGGCGGCGAAACTCACGGACTTTACGAGGTTCTTTCTGCATAGGAGGAGGACTGTGGGTTCGAAATCGGAGCTGCACATTATGCCTATCCCGCCGCAGAATGCACGGATCATCCGACCTGTATCCGTTTTCTGACGAAATTAGCGGTCAGCAGGCAAAAAGGAAACGCGCGAGGCCGAGTCAGTCTTGATTTTTGGCGGGATGGAGTGGGCGGTCAAAAATTCGGGTCGTCCGTGGGATTGCGGTATCAGCAGCGCGTCAGGTATTCCAAAACTGTTTAAAAATCGTACAGGGCGCGGCTGGACGCCTGCGGATTATAGCCAATACTTATATTCGCCAGCGCAGCATCTCCCCCAAGTGCCAGCGTTGGTAAGGACACCAAGGGATAGCGTGTCTTTGTTTTACTCCTAATGGTCTTAACCCGGATTCACCCCCCAGAACCCGGGTTTTTTTTGCCTGCGATTTGGTGAGCGCCGGGGGCCTGGCAAGCGCCGCCATGCCGGGAGGATCAGCCTTTGACGCGCGCCAGCGGGAACAGCCGCTTGAAGTTCTCGCTGGTCTGCTCGGCAAAACGTTCGTAGGTCTCGCCGCGCAGCATCGCCAGAAACTCGGCCACTTCTCGCACGTATTGCGGCAGGTTGGGCTTGCCCCGATACGGGATCGGCGCCAGGTACGGCGAGTCGGTCTCGACCAGCAGCCGGTCGGCAGGCACCTTGCTGGCGACGTCCCGCAGCGCGTCGGCATTACGGAAGGTGACGATGCCGGACAGCGAGATATAGAACCCCAGATCCAGCGCCGCCCTGGCCATGTCCCAGTCTTCGGTGAAGCAATGCAGCACGCCGGCCTGAGGCAACGCCGCCTCGCGCAACAGCGCCAGCGTGTCGGCGCGCGCGCCGCGGGTATGGACGATCACCGGCTTGCCGGTCACGTTGGCCGCTTGCAGATGAAGCCGGAACGAGGCCTGTTGCAACTCGGCCGCCTCAGGTTCGTAGTGATAATCCAGACCGGTTTCGCCGATGGCCACGACGCGCGGATGATTCAACTCGCCGAGCAGCCACTCCAGCGCAGGCGCCTCGCCGGGCTTGAGATCCAGCGGGTGAATGCCGACCGAGCAATCGACGTCGTCGTAGCGCTCGGCCAGGGCCTTCACGGCGCCGGCGTTCTCGGCGCTGACGCCGATGCACAGAAAGTGCCCGACGCCCCGCGCTCTCGCCGCTTGCAGGGCGTTGTCGAGGGAGCCGTCGTGGGCGCTGAGGTCGAGGCGGTCAAGGTGGCAATGGGAATCTACAAGCATGGCGGCGGGGCAACTTACATCGTATGGGTAGGACGGTCGGATTTCAGCGCTCCGGCCAGGTAATTTTCAATCATGTTGCGCGCGGTGTTGTCGCCGTCGTTGAACTGCACGCCAACGCCAGCGGCCCGGTTCCCCTGGGCGCCCTTCGGCGTGATCCAGGTGACCTTGCCCGCGACCGGAATCTTTTCAGGCTCGTCCATCAGGTTGAGCAACATGAAGACTTCATCGCCCAGCTTGTAGCTTTTGCTGGTGGGAATGAACAGGCCGCCATTCTTGATGAACGGCATATACGCGGCGTACAGGACGGACTTGTCCTTGATCGTCAGGGACAGGATGCCGTTACGTGGACCTGGACTCAGTGGCACGCTCATCTCGTTTCCTCAGGCAATGCATGATGTCATGCAGATGGCCAGTCTAACCCTGTCCGGTCAGGCCTGCCCACTGCACCAATAACGCTTCGAGCAACAAAACCCGGTTGAGGTTCGCTTTTGACATGACCTTCTGGCGCTGCAGCAGCACCCAGTCCTGAATCGCCAGCACATTGCGCTGGGACGATTTCTGCGCCAGATACTGCACGACCTTGCGCATGTCGGTCAGGCCCAGGCCCTCTTCGTCCTGGGTCAGCTGATAGCGCAGGATCAGGCTCGACCAGTCGCAGAACCAGTCGAACAGCAACAACAGCGGAATGTCCTTCCAGCCTTCGGCCAGTTGGGTTGGCGATTGCTGGCCCTTGAGCAGCTTTTTAACGCCCTCCACCACCAGCGCCCGCTGCTCATGCACACCCTGGGCGTGCAGCTTGACTGCGACCAATGGCGAACCGGCCGCAAGGGTCAGCAGATCGACACGCTCCTGCTCGGTGCAATCGGGCAGTGCATCAGCCAGCCAGGCGATGCTCATGGCATCACTGGGCAGCGGACACGCCTGTTGCACGCAACGGCTCTTCACCGTGGGCAGCAGCCGACTTGGCTGATGGCTGACCAGCAACAGAATGGTGTTGCCCGAAGGCTCTTCCAGACTTTTCAGCAGGGCATTGGCGGCGTTGATGTTCATCGACTCGACCGGCTCGATCAGCACCACCTTGCGCCCGCCCATTTGCGCGGTCTGCACCACGAAGCTGACCAGATCGCGCACCTGATCGACCTTGATCGCCTTGTCGGCCTCTTCAGGTTCCAGCACGTAATGATCGGGGTGACTGCCGGCCGCCAGCAGCGAGCAGGATTTGCATTGGCCGCACGCCTCGAGGCCTGCCGGGCGTTGGCACAGCAGCAGGTACATCAAACGCTCGGCCAGCGCCCGCTTGCCGATGCCGGCCGGGCCGTGCAGCAAATAGGCGTGAGCATGTTGCTTGCGGCCTGCCAGTTGCTGCCACAGGCCGTGCTGCCAGGGATAAGCCTCAGCCATGCCGGCGAGCCGCCAGCAGCGTCACTAAATCGGGAACCAGCACATCGAGGGACGCCTGGACTTCGGTCAGCGGCAACGACGCGTCCACCAGGCGATAACGCTCGGGGGCGGCTGCCGCGCGCGACAGGTACGTACTGCGCACGGCGTCGAAAAACGCTCGGCCCTCTTGCTCGAAACGGTCGAGCTGACCGCGCGCGGACGCGCGGGCCAGACCGATCTCAATGGGCAGATCGAACACCAGGGTCAGATCCGGACGCAGCGCGCCCTGGACGAACTCTTCCAGCACGGCGATGCGCTCAATGGGCAGGCCTCGGCCGCCTCCCTGATACGCGTACGTGGCATCGGTGAATCGGTCGCAAAGGACTACGGCACCCCGCGCCAGCGCCGGGCGAATCAGCGCGGCGAGGTGTTGCGCGCGGGCGGCAAACATCAGCAGCAGCTCGGTATCGACGAACATCTGCTCGTCACCGGGCGTCAACAGCAACTCACGAATGCGCTCGGCCAACGGCGTACCGCCGGGCTCACGGGTCAGGACGACATCAATGCCCTCAGTGCGCAGGCGCTCGGCCAGGTAGTCACGGTTAGTGCTTTTGCCCGCGCCTTCGGGGCCTTCCAGGGTAATAAACAAGCCGGTCACGGGCAGTCCTTGGTCAGATTCATGGCGAGCGTGCTCGCGGTGGTCATTTGCCGGGGTCATTGGCTGAGGCCGAGGGATCTGAGGCGTCCGTCTGCGGTTTCGTCGGCTGTTCGCTCGCGGCCGGATCTGCGCCCTTGCGCTCTTCAGACTTGGCCTCTTCAGACTTGATCTCTTCAGGCTTGGATTCTGTCGGCTGCGGATCAATACGTTGCGGATCTGGGGGCTGCTGCTCGGACGCGGGCTTGCCGACGGATTCCGCCGGCAGTGCGGGTGCAGCGACAGGCGCCGGGCTGGAGCGGTAGTCCGCGCGACGCTTGAGCTGGAACTCCTTCACGGCCGCGTTATGCGCATCCAGATCGGCGGAGAATACGTGACTGCCGTCCCCTCTTGCCACGAAGTACAGGCTGTTGCCGGCTACCGGGTGCATCGCCGCATGGATCGCTTCACGCCCGACCATGGAGATCGGTGTCGGCGGCAAGCCGGAAATGACATAGGTGTTGTACGGCGTTGGTTCTTTCAGCAACGCCCGAGTGATCTTGCCGTTGTACCGATCGCCAAGGCCGTAAATGACGGTCGGATCGGTTTGCAGCAACATGCCCTGTTGCAAGCGACGCACGAACACCCCGGCAATCTGACCGCGCTCCTGAGGCACGCCGGTTTCCTTTTCCACCAGCGACGCCATGATCAGCGCCTGGTAGGGATCGGTGTACGGCACATCGGCAGCGCGCTGCTCCCATTCTTCCTGAAGCACTTCGCCCAGGCGGTTATAGGCTTGTTTCAGCAGGTCGATGTCGGTCATGCCGCGCACGTAGCGATAGGTGTCCGGGAAAAACCGGCCTTCGGGGAAGACGTCCGGATGCCCCAGCTTCGCCATCAACTCGGTGTCGCTGAGATCGCTCGCCGTTTGCTCCAGCTTGACCTGCTTGCCCAGCGCCGCGCGGACCTGACGGAATGTCCAGCCCTCCACCAGGGTGACGCTGTACTGAACCACTTCACCTTTTTGCCAGAGATCGATCAGCGACTCGGCGCTCATGCCGGGCGCCATGCGGTATTCGCCACTGTGCAGCGACTGGCCCTGCAGATTGAAGCGCCAGTACAGCCGCAACCAGAACGCGTCCTTGATGACGCCGTCGGCTTGCAGCCGATTCAGCACGCCGGTTGGGGAAGAGCCCGACGGCACATCCAGCAGTTTTTCCTGGGTCAGATTGAGGGGCTGTTGCAGCGCGCTGTTCTGCTGCCAATAAGCCACACCCAGCAACAGCCCCGCCAGAACCACACCTGTTTCCAGCAAGACGAGTAATTTTCGGATCACGAATCAGATATCCAGAAGCCCGCGAACAAGGTGTTGGAGTTTACGGGTCAGCGGCCCAACCGGCCAGTTCCGATGCTCGACGCCGCGCACCGGCCAGATGCCGTACACGCTGTTGCAGACAAACACCTCATCGGCCTTTTGCAAGTCGGACATCTGCAGGTCCAGCTCGCGAGCCGGCATGTTCTCGCGCTCGGCCAGCGCCAGGATCTCGGCCCGCATCACACCGGCCACGCCACAGCGGCGCAGGTCCGGGGTCAGCAGCACGCCGCCCTTGACCATAAACAGATTGCTGTAGACCCCTTCGACGATGCGCCCCGACACGTCCCGCATCAGCCCTTCGGCGTACTCGGCACTGTGCCATTCCCCACGGGCCAGCACTTGCTCAAGTCGATTGAGGTGCTTGAGGCCGGCCAGCAGCGGCTGCTCGGCGAGGCGGGTCTGACAGGCGAACAGTTTGATGCCCTGCTCTGCATGACCTTCAGGGTACGCCGGCAGCGGACCCGCCTGGAGGATGCGTCGCGGCTGCGCGTCCGAAGCGGGTGCATAGCCACGCACGCCGTCGCCACGGGTGACGATGAGTTTCATGACGCCTTCACCCAACTGCGCGGCGAAGCGACGGCACTCCTCCTCGACCAGCGCCAGATCGAGGTTCAACGCCAGGCGCTGCGCCCCCAATGCCAGGCGCTGTAAATGACGTGGGAAAAGCACTGGCTGCCCGGCCTTGACGAGGATGGTTTCGAAGAGACCATCGCCATACGCCAACCCCCGATCCTTGACGGCAAGGGAGTCAGCTGCAAGGCCATCGATCCAGCTCACGATCATTCGGCGTAACGGCGGAAGACCAGCGAACCGTTGGTGCCGCCAAAGCCGAAGGAGTTGGAGATCACCACGTCGATCGGCATTTTCCGCGGCTCGTGGGGAACGAAGTCCAGGTCGCAGCCTTCATCGGGCTCGTCAAGGTTGATCGTCGGTGGCGCGACCTGATCCTTGATCGCCAGCACACTGAAAATCGCTTCGATCGCACCGGCGGCGCCCAACAGGTGGCCCGTCATCGATTTGGTCGAACTGACGGCCAGTTTGTAGGCGTGCTCGCCGAACACCTTCTTGATCGCGCTGACTTCGGCCAGATCGCCCGCAGGCGTGGAGGTGCCGTGGGCGTTGATGTATTGCACGTCCTCGGGACGAACTTTGGCATCCCGCAGGGCATTGGCGATACACCGCGCGGCACCGGCGCCGTCATCCGGCGGCGAGGTCATGTGAAACGCATCGCCGCTCATGCCGAAGCCGATCAGCTCGGCGTAAATGGTCGCGCCCCGCGCTTTGGCGTGCTCAAGCTCTTCGAGGACCATGGCGCCAGCACCATTGGACAGTACGAAGCCGTCGCGGCCCTTGTCCCACGGACGACTGGCGCGCGCCGGCTCATCGTTGCGGGTAGACAGTGCGCGGGAGGCGCCAAAGCCGCCCATGCCCAGGCCGCAGGCCGCCATTTCGGCGCCGCCGGCAATCATCACATCGGCTTCGTCGTACGCGATGTTGCGCGCGGCCATGCCGATGCAGTGCGTACTCGTGGTGCAAGCGGTGGCAATCGCGTAGTTGGGGCCCTGTGCGCCGAGGTGGATCGACAGGAACCCGGAAATCATGTTGATGATCGACCCCGGTACGAAGAACGGGGAGATCTTGCCTGGCCCCTGCTCATGCATCAGCCGGCTGGTATTCTCGATATTGGTGAGGCCCCCGATGCCCGATCCCATCGCCACGCCGACGCGCTCGCGGTTGGTGTCGTCGATCTTGATACCGGAGTTGCGCACGGCCTGAAAGCTTGCGGCCAGCCCGTACTGAATGAACAGATCGAGTCTGCGGGCCTCTTTGGCCGACAGGTATTCCTCGACGTTGAATCCCTTCACCGAACCGCCAAAGCGGGTGGTGTATTGGGACAGGTCCGTGTGTTCGATAGGCCCAATGCCACTCTGGCCAGCCAGAATGCCTTGCCAGGTGCTCGGCACATCCGTGCCCAAAGGCGTCAGCATACCCATACCGGTGACCACGACGCGTCTACGCGACACAGGACTCTCCTTTCTTCTATTGATGAAACGCTGCCCTATTCAAAGAAAAAACCGCACGCCAGGGGCAGTGCGGTTTCTCCAGGACAGCAAACTACGATTACAAAATCTTACGCCTGGTGGGCAGTAACGTAATCGATAGCCGCTTGAACAGTGGTGATCTTCTCGGCTTCTTCGTCAGGGATTTCGGTCTCGAATTCCTCTTCCAGAGCCATTACCAGCTCAACGGTATCAAGGGAGTCGGCACCCAGGTCTTCAACGAAAGAAGCACTGTTGGTGACTTCCTCTTCCTTGACGCCAAGTTGTTCGGCAACGATTTTCTTGACGCGCTCTTCGATGGTGCTCATACCGTGTTTTAACTCCTAGTGGACAAATTCAGGCAGCTGGCCGATGGGTAAGTGTATAGAAGAGGTTTTGCGCATTTCAAGCTAAACGCAATTCCCGCTACGCCCGACAGCCCTCTGCCCCTTAAAAGATTTCAGCTTTATAACGGATTTTAGACAGCCCGTATGACATTTTTTCGATACGACCGGTCACATGTACATGCCGCCGTTGACGGGGATTGTAGCCCCGGTAACGTAGCCTGCACCTTCTGAGGCAAGAAAAGCGACAACATGCGCGATCTCTTCTGCCTGCCCCAGTCGGCCCAGAGGAATCTGTGCCGTCAGGGAATCACGTTGCGCTTCCGGCAGCTCGCGCGTCATGTCGGTGTCGATGAAACCCGGCGTTACCGAGTTGACCGTCACTGCGCGCGACCCGACTTCACGTGCCAGGGCACGGCTGAAGCCTTCCAGACCCGCCTTGGCGGCTGCGTAGTTTACTTGACCTGCGTTGCCCATGGCACCCACCACCGAGCCAATGCTGATGATCCGGCCCCAACGCGCCTTGGTCATCCCGCGCAGAACGCCCTTGGACAGGCGAAACAGACTGTTCAGGTTGGTGTTGATGACGTCATGCCACTCGTCATCCTTCATACGCATGATCAGGTTGTCACGGGTGATACCGGCATTGTTGACCAGGATCAACGGCGCGCCGACGCGCTCGGTGATCTGCGCCAGCACACTGGTAACGGACTCGTTACTGCCTACGTCAAGCGCCAGACCGAAGCCTTCGATGCCGTTTTCCTTGAAATAAGCGGTGATCTTCTCGGCGCCGGCCTCCGACGTCGCGGTGCCCACGACGGTGGCGCCGTTACGGCCCAGTTCAAGGGCAATGGCCCGGCCAATGCCACGGCTCGCGCCGGTAACAAGTGCAACTTTACCCTGACTCATGCAGGCGTCTCCTAATCAGGCCAGCGCCGCACGAGCGGCGGCGAAGGCGTCTGGGGTATTGAGGTTGTGGGTGGCCACGCCATCGGCGCACCGCTTGTTCAATCCGGCGAGGACCTTGCCCGGGCCGCACTCGACCAGTTGCAGGGCGCCTTGGGCCGCCAGCGTCTGGATCGATTCGACCCAACGCACCGGCTTGTAGAGCTGCTGCAGCAGATCGGCTTTCAGCGTCTCGAGGTCGGACACGACACTCGCGGTGACGTTCTGCACCAGCGGGATCTGCGGCACCTGCCAGTCAATGGCCGCGATCGACTCGGCGAAGCGTTCCGCCGCCGGGCGCATCAGCTCGCAATGGGAAGGCACGCTCACCGGCAACGGCAAGGCACGCTTGGCGCCTTTGGCCTTGCACACTTCGATCGCCCGCTCCACGGCGGCCTTGGCGCCGGCTATCACGACTTGTCCGGGCGAATTGAAATTCACCGCGCTGACCACGTCGCCCTGAGCGGCTTCGGCACAGGCATCGATGACCACCGCATCGTCCAGGCCCAGAATGGCCGCCATGCCGCCCTGCCCCGCAGGCACGGCTTCCTGCATCAGCTGACCACGGCGCTCGACCAGCTTGACCGCGTCTGCAAGGGTCAGGCTGCCGGCCGCAACCAGTGCGCTGTACTCACCCAGGCTGTGGCCGGCGACATACGCCGGGCGCACGCCGCCTTCAGCCAGCCACAGGCGCCACAAGGCAATCGATGCGGTGAGGATGGCAGGCTGGGTTTTATCGGTCTGGTTGAGGCTCTCTTCCGGGCCCTGCTGGGTCAGCGCCCAGAGGTCGTAGCCCAGAGCAGCGGAAGCTTCTTTGAACGTCTCCAGCACCAGCGGATGCTGCGCGCCCAGCTCGGCCAGCATGCCGAGGGACTGCGAGCCCTGGCCGGGAAAGACAAATGCGACGGAAGCAGACATTAACAAGCCCCTGATTATTCTCGGCAAAATGAGCGTCCGGCGGGCCGAACGCGAGGTAATTCAATGTGTTGAGATGGACAATTGGATGACCACACGGTCACAGGCGTCACATTCTAGCCCAAGACTCGCATTGAAACCCTACAGCAGATCCTCAAGACGACCGCGCAGGCGCTGCGGCAGGTTTTCCTGAATCTCGATCAGCGCCCGCTGTATCGCACTCTGGAAACCCTGCGCATCGGCCGAACCGTGGCTCTTCACCACGATGCCCTGCAGACCGAGAAAGCTGGCGCCGTTGTGCCGCGCGGGCGCCAGATCGGCCTTGAGCCTGCCGAGCAGGGGCCTTGCCATCAACCCCACCAGTCGCGACAGCACGTTGCGGCGAAACAGCCGCTCGATCCGCTCGCCAATCATCAATGCCAGGCCTTCGCTGGACTTCAGCAACACGTTGCCGACGAAGCCGTCGCAGACCACGACATCCGCCTCGCCCCGATACAGGCCATCGCCTTCGACGAAACCGATGTAGTTCAGCCCCGGCGCAGCCTGCAGCAGACTGGCCGCCACCTTGACCTGCTGATTGCCCTTGATGTCTTCGGTGCCGACGTTCAGCAGTGCCACCCTTGGCTGCACCACACCCAGAGCCTCGGCCGCCACCGACCCCATCACGGCAAACTGATAGAGATGCTCGGCAGTGCAATCCACGTTCGCGCCCAGATCCAGCAGTTGGCAATAACCGAGCCGTGTGGGAATCGCAGCCACCATGGCGGGGCGGTCGATGCCCGGCAGGGTTTTCAGCACGAATCGGGACAGCGCCATCAAGGCACCGGTATTGCCTGCACTCACACAGGCGTGGGCCTTGCCGTCGGCGAGAAGCCCCAGCGCGACGCGCATCGACGAATCAGGCTTGCCACGCAAGGCCTGGGACGGACGCTCATCCATGGTGATGATTTCACTGGCATGCACGACGTGCAGGCGCGAGCGATCGACACCGGAGTGGCGTGCGATGAGTTCTTCAAGAAGGGAGGCTTGACCGACGAGGGTCAGGTGTAACGAGGGCGTAGCAAGCAGGCAGGCAATGCTGGCCTGAACAATGTTGCGGGGACCGAAGTCCCCGCCCATTGCGTCGATCGCGATGACCGGAGCAGACAAGAAATTACTCGTCAGCGCCCTTGTCGATCACTTTACGGCCACGGTATACGCCTTCTGGCGATACGTGGTGACGCAGGTGAACTTCACCGGTGGTTTTTTCTACAGACAGAGTGCTAGCCTCGAGAGCGTCGTGGGAACGACGCATGTCACGGGCAGAGCGGGATTTTTTGTTCTGCTGAACAGCCATAATTGATTAACTCCTAAACGTTTGGGTCACGCTTTAACTGCGCCAATACACTGAACGGGTTGGACCGCGTTACCTCGTCCTCGCTCGGTTCGGACTCGTTGAGGTCCGCCGGCGGCTGGCATTCTTTCGGATCATGAGTTGGAACAATGGGCAAGGCGAGCAGAAGCTCATCCTCGATCAAAGCCAGCAGATCCATGGGATCTTCGCCGAGTTCCAGCACGTCATAGCCTTTCGGCATCGACTGGGTGTTTGCACCCTCCTTCACCACTGCATAACTGCATTCGCTGTGGATCGGAAAGGTGACCAGCTCAAGACAACGCTGGCAAACCATTTTGACTTTGACGTCAATTTCGCTGTGGATAACCACAGCCCGTTGCTCGTCTCGCTCAAAAACGAATTTCGCCTGCACCGTACCGAGATTGTCAGCAAGCGGGTCGCAGAGTCTCTCCAAATCAGCCAGCAGCATCTCTCCCTGAAGAGTAGTGCCACGATCAGCTAATTTGCGCGGGTCAACGTGAGGTGGAATCGGGTCATTCAACATAGGCGCAGCATTCTAGGGACGACCCTTGCGACTGTCAAAGGAAATTCAGGCCTGTTCGCAACCTGAGCTGCTGATTACACTCGACTTTCATGTTTCGGAGCCACCCATGCTGCCTCTACTCCTTGCTTCCAGCTCGCCCTACCGCCGGGAATTGCTCGATCGCCTGCGCTTGCCATTCGTCTGCGCGTCGCCGGACATCAATGAAACCCGTCGGCCAAACGAGCCGGCAATCGACCTCGTGACCCGCCTGGCCCGTGAGAAAGCCATGGCACTGGCCGAACAATTCCCGGACCACCTGATTATCGGTTCGGATCAGGTGGCAGTGCTTGGCGAGCAGATCCTCGGCAAGCCCCACACGTTCGAGCGCGCGCTGGAACAGCTCCAGGCGAGCAGCGGCAACAGCGTCAGCTTCCTCACCGGCCTTGCGCTCTTCAACAGCCGCACGGGTGAGTGCCAGGTCGATTGCGTACCTTTCACTGTGCACATGCGCCCGTTGGACGAGGCCCGCATCAGCCGTTACCTCCACGCCGAGCAACCCTATGACTGCGCGGGCAGTTTCAAGGCCGAGGGACTGGGCGTCAGCCTGTTCCGCAGCACCGAAGGCCCGGATGCGACCAGCCTGATCGGCCTTCCTTTAATACGCCTGGTGGACATGCTGATGAACGAAGGCATCGAGCTGCCCTGACGTCGATGAAAAACCGATACGAAAAACCCGACCAATGGCCGGGCTTTTCATCACGCATTAAGCTGAGGGGATCAGCGCAGGGACGGCCCTTTGAAGCCTGCCCACATCGCGATCTGCTCGGCGACGCTGGCACCCATCTTTTTGGAGAAACGATCGAACGGCGATTCTTTAACCGTGTAATCGACCATCTCCTTCTCGCCGATGATATCGCGCGCCACGTAGCTGGCACTGCCAAGCCCATCGACCAGACCCAGGCCCACCGCCTGCTCGCCGGTCCAGACCAGACCCGAAAACAACTCGGGATGGTCCTTGTCTTTCAGGCGATCACCGCGACCCGCTTTCACGCTGGCGATGAACTGCCGGTGAGTGGTATCCAGAACACCCTGCCAGAACGCAGCCTCGTCAGGCTTTGGCGGCTGGAATGGGTCAAGGAAGGCCTTGTGCTCGCCCGAGGTGTAGGTACGACGATCAACACCCAGCTTCTCCATGGTCCCGACGAAACCGAAACCGGCCGCCGTGACACCGATCGAACCCACCAGACTGGCTTTGTCCGCGTAGATCTGGTCGGCGGCGCTGGCGATGTAATACGCCCCGGAAGCGCCGAGATCAGTGATCACTGCATACACCTTGATGTTCGGCTTCTGCGCGCGCAGACGGCGGATCTCATCGTAGATGTAGCCCGACTGCACCGGACTGCCGCCCGGGCTGTTGATGCGCAGAATCACGCCCTTGGTTTTTTCGTCTTCGAACGCTGCCCGCAGGCTGCCGACGATGTTGTCGGCACTGGCGGCCTCGGTGTCGGCGATCATGCCCTTCACTTCGATCAGCGCGGTGTGGCTGGTGCTGCGTGAGGCGCCCTTGCCGAAATCCATCAGCGGCGAGAACAACGCCAGTGCGCCGAACAGATAAAGAAAGGTCAGGGATTTGAAGAAGATCCCCCAGCGCCGCGACCGACGCTGTTCCTGCACACTGGCGAGCAGGGTCTTTTCCAGCAGTTTCCAGCTCTTTGCGTCCCCTGCGTCGTCGCGCTCTGGCGAAGACGGAGATTTCCATTCATCCGACATAAATCAGTTACCCCAACAACGAAGTTTCAGCAGTCCGCGCACCCAACCAGGTGCGCAATTCGGAAAAGTGCTCGATCGCCAGACGCGGCTGGTATTGAAGCAGAGAGCCTAGCGCTTGCGCGCCATACCCGACAGCCACTGAATCCATTCCGGCGTTACGCGCCATCAGCAGATCGAACGAAGCATCGCCGACCATCAGCGCTTTTTCAGCCCTGACGCCGCAATGCTGCAGGATTTCATTGAGCATCAGCGGATCGGGCTTGCTGGCCGTTTCGTCCGCTGCGCGCGTAGCATCGAAGAAGTCGATCCAGCCGTGCGCCTTCAACACCCGATCCAGACCTCGCCGGGCCTTGCCGGTGGCGACCGCCAGGCGATAGCCCTCGGCACGAAACGCCTCCAGTGACTCACGCACGCTTTCAAACAGCTTCGACGGCTCGACGTCCATCGCCATGTAACGGTCGGCGTAATGTTGCCGGAAACCGATCAGGTCGCTGTCAGTGATGTCCGGGTACAACGTGCGAATCGCCTCCGGCAGACCAAGCCCGATGATGCCCTTGATTGCTTCATCATCACGCACCGGACGACCGGCAAGGTGCGCGGCGGCCTGCATGGCGTCGATGATACGACCGATGGAATCGGACAGCGTGCCGTCCCAGTCGAAGATCAGCAGTTCGTAATCAGGGCGCAAGCAGGAGTCGCTCCACGGTCTTGGCCCACATCTCATCGACGGGCGCTTCGAGTTTCAGTTCGCCACCGTCCGGCAGCGGCACGGTCAGGGCGTACGCATGCAGGAACAGGCGTTTGCCGCCGAGGTCACGGATTTCGCGACTGAAATCCTCATCACCGTACTTGGGGTCACCGGCAATGCAGTGGCCGGCATGCAAGGCGTGTACGCGAATTTGATGGGTACGGCCAGTGATGGGCCGGGCTTCGACCATGGTGGCGAAGTCTCCGAAGCGGCGCAGGACCTTGAACAAAGTCAGCGCCTCCTTGCCCTCGTCGTTGACCTCGACCATGCGCTCGCCGGAGCGAAGGTTGCTCTTGAGCAACGGCGCCCGGACCTGCTTCTGCGCGGTCGGCCAGTTTCCACGGACCAGCGCCATGTAACGCTTGTCCACGCCGTCGCCGCGCAACTGCTCGTGCAAGTGACGCAACATGCTGCGTTTCTTGGCGATCATCAACAGCCCGGAGGTGTCACGGTCCAGACGGTGGACCAACTCCAGTTCCTTGGCGTCGGGACGCAGCTGACGAAAGGCTTCGATGACACCAAAGCTCAGGCCGCTGCCGCCGTGAACCGCGATACCAGCGGGCTTGTTGAGGACGATCAGGCCTTTGTCTTCGTGGACGATGGCGGCTTCAAGGCGCTGCAGTAAACCCTGGGCAACAGGCACAGGTTCGTCGCGCTCAGGCACCCGAACGGGTGGCACGCGCACGACATCGCCCGCCTGAAGCTTGTACTCGGGCTTGATCCGCCCCTTGTTCACACGCACTTCGCCCTTGCGCAAAATGCGGTAAATCAAGGTCTTGGGAACACCCTTGAGGTACGTGATCAGAAAGTTATCGATGCGTTGACCGGCAAATTCCGGCGCAACCTCTACCAGCCGGACGCCGGGGGTTGGGGGTGTGAGATTTGTCATGGCGCAAATCATAACAATTTTTTATGGATTTGAAGCACTTAATGATTGCTGCTATAGTCGCGAACGCCGCCAAAAGCGGCCTGGACAGCGGACAAACGGTATGACAACCGGCCCTGCCCAACGCAATTCACGAGGGCGCGAGGCCGTCCTACGGGGCTTTCGGTGACAACGGAAGATATGCAAGCGTAACGAGCGCAGGTGACATGAGGCCTGAAACAAGCCCGATCGCAGAGTGAGTCACTCGCCATCGAGGCCCACGTTCAAGGCCAGTTCACAAAGTGCAGTCGCTGGCAGTCGCTCCGGGCGAATGCTTCGGAAACCATGCCTTATTTGAGCCATGACGCGCGAACTTCCCATGGAGGATCGCGATAAATGCAACCCGCTGCGGATTCAGCGCGCGGCAGCACCCGAATTATCAGGGATACGTGTGGGGTGGAGACGCACAACCGTCGGACTGTGTAGCACAAGGCTTTATTCAAGACGCTTCATATCGTCCGCTACCGATGGTTGATTCCTCCTCCTGACAAAGCTTTTGCTGACAGGGTGTCATTTGTCACCACAGCAAGCAGGAACGTCGTCGCGACTCGGCCCCGCTGGCCGAACCTCGTTAGACACTGGAGTGTTCAAGCACTCCTGACGTGCCCTGACACCGACCGTGAGAAGTCGTGTGTGCCGAACGCCGTTTCCGGCAGCCCGGAAACCGACGGTACTACATGAAAAGAATGCTGATTAACGCAACTCAACCCGAAGAGTTGCGTGTTGCGCTGGTAGACGGCCAGCGCCTCTACGACCTGGACATCGAATCCGGGGCCCGCGAACAGAAGAAGGCCAACATCTATAAAGGCCGGATCACGCGTATCGAACCCAGCCTTGAAGCCGCGTTTGTCGACTTCGGCTCCGAGCGTCACGGCTTTCTGCCGCTGAAAGAAATCTCCCGCGAATACTTCAAGAAGTCGCCCGAAGGTCGCGTCAACATCAAGGACGTCCTGAGCGAAGGTCAGGAAGTCATCGTTCAGGTCGAGAAAGAAGAGCGTGGCAACAAGGGCGCTGCCCTGACCACGTTCATCAGCCTCGCGGGCCGTTACCTGGTCCTGATGCCGAACAACCCGCGCGCCGGCGGCATTTCGCGCCGCATCGAAGGCGAAGAACGCAACGAACTGCGTGAAGCGCTGAACGGCCTGATCGCCCCTGCCGACATGGGTCTGATCGTTCGTACTGCCGGCCTTGGCCGCAGCAGCGAAGAAATGCAGTGGGACCTCGATTACCTGCTCCAGCTTTGGACCGCGATCAAAGAGGCCTCCCTCGATCGCTCCGCGCCGTTCCTGATCTACCAGGAAAGCAACGTCATCATCCGCGCCATCCGCGACTATCTGCGCCAGGACATCGGCGAAGTGCTGATCGACAGCGTCGAAGCCCAGGAAGAAGCGCTGACGTTCATCCGTCAGGTGATGCCGCAGTACGCCAGCAAGATCAAGCTCTACGAAGACAGCGTTCCGCTGTTCAACCGTTTCCAGATCGAAATGGCCAGGGCGGTGAGTTCGGCGTTGAGGCCCAATTCGTCCGGGCGAACAGTCAGCCGCGCATTGTCGGCCAGTACGGTATCGGCGCCGGTCAGCA
>NZ_JBNNGV010000047.1:0-26268 GCF_050268485.1 Pseudomonas sp. NPDC078416
ATCCATGGCGGGGGGCGGCTCTCGCGGCATCCATGCCGCTCGGCCCACGGAGCGAGACCTGCGTTCAGCCTGCACCCAAGTCGCGATTGGTGGTGTCTGGACTTTCTGTGTACGAAGATCAAGATCAAAAGCGGATCAAGAGCAGATCAAAGGCTTCCCGGCTGAAGCCGGTCCTACTGGTGCGCGCGGTTTCTTTTTAGTGGGACCGGCTTTAGCCGGGAAGGCGTCGAGCGTCTCGCCGCAAAATGGATGTCGACCACACAGGCCTCTTCCCGGCTGAAGCCGGTCCCACTGAAGCATGTTGATCGTTCCCACGCTCCGCGTGGGAATGCATCCTTTGACGCTCCGCGTCCGTGTCTTGAAGATCGATTGAGGCGTTCCTGAGGCCATTCCCTTCAACATGCCTTCTTCGGCATTGTTTCAACCTTTGTTAGGCTGGTGCCGAGGCGGGCCATGACGGGCCGCTGTTTTCAAGGGAGCGGCAATGACTTCCATCAGCACCGCAGCGCCTGTGGTACCGGGGCGGCTGGAGCAGTTTTCGACGCGGATCGCTTTTTTTGTCACCGGGTTCAGCATGTCGGCCTGGGCGCCGCTGGTGCCTTATGCGAAAAGCCGTCTTGGCCTGGATGACGCCGGCCTCGGGTTGCTGCTGTTGTGCCTGGGCATTGGTTCGATCGTGTCCATGCCATTGGCCGGGGCAATGACGGTGCGTTATGGCTGTCGGCGTTTGATCGTGATGACGGGCGTCATCGCCTGTGTGTGCCTGCCTTTATTGGCGACCCTCAGCTCGGTTCCACTGATGGTCGCCACGCTGTTTGTCTACGGCGCGAGCATGGGCGCGCTGGGGTGCGTGACCAATATTCAGGCGATCATCGTCGAGCGGGCCAGCGGCAAGACCATGATGTCCGGGTTTCACGGCCTGTTCAGTTGCGGCGGGATTATGGGCGCGGCAGGCGTATCGGCGTTGTTGAGCGTGGGCGTCTGGCCGTGGCTGGCGATGGCCATCGTCGCGCTGTTCATCGCCCTCGCGCTCTACAAAGCCGCGCCCCACTTGTTGCCCTATGGCAGCGAGCCGGGCGGTCCGGCGTTTGCGATTCCCCGGGGCGTGGTGCTGTTCATCGGGTTGATGTGCTTCACGGTGTTCCTCACCGAAGGCGCGATGCTTGATTGGAGTGCCGTGTTCCTCAGCGCCCAGCGTGGTGTCGAACCGTCTTATGCAGGGTTCGGTTATGCGGTGTTCGCGCTGGCCATGGCGATCGGGCGTCTGTGCGGCGATCCGATTGTGCGGCGCCTCGGGGTGCACAAAATCATTCTGTTTGGCGGGCTGTGCGCGGCTGCGGGGATGACCGTCGCCACGTTGATTCCGGTCTGGCAAGCGGCGCTGTGTGGATACGCGCTGGTGGGGATCGGCTGTTCCAACATCGTGCCGGTGTTTTACAGCGCGGTCGGTCGGCAGAAAACGATGCCGGAGAACGTGGCGGTGCCGGCGATCACCACATTGGGTTACATCGGCATCTTGATGGGGCCGGCCGGTATCGGTTTTGTCGCCCACCTTAGCAGCCTCGGCGTAGCGTTCATGATCATCGCCGTGATGCTGCTGGGTGTGGCGGTCAGCGGGCGGTTCTTGCGGGTGTAATGCTTATCGCCGCTTCATGCCTCTTTGTAGGAGTGAGCTTGCTCGCGAAGAGCCGTTGCTACGTTGCATCTCTGGCGTCTGACACGCAGCCTTCGCGAGCAAGCTCACTCCTACGGGGCAATCGTGGTTTGATCGAAACCAGCATGTAAGCGCGCTTGCCCGCGGATGATGGGAATCAGCTCGGCATCATCGCAAAGCCCACACCGAAGCGGTTCCAGGCGTTGATGGTGGCGGCGGCCAGGGTGATGCTGACCACTTCTGCTTCGCTGTAATGCGTGAGCAGTGCTTCGTACTGATGCTGTGGCGCACGGTGTACGGGTAGCAGCGTCAGGCTTTCAACCCAGGCGAGTACGACTTTTTCCTTCTCGGTGAAGAATTCGGTCTCTTCCCACACGCTGAGGGTCTGCAAACGGGCTTCGGTTTCGCCGGCCTTGCGTGCGTCATTGGCGTGCATGTTGACGCAATAGGCACAGCCGTTGAGCTGCGAGGCGCGCAGACGGATCAGCTCCAGCAGCGAATGGTCCAGCCCGGATTTGCTCAGCGCCGTTTCCAGGCCGACCATGGCTTTGTAGGCTTCCGGCGATTTCTGGGCCCAGTTGATTCGGTTGTTCATGGTGGGTGCTCTCTTCAAAGTGGCCGGCGGAAGCCGCTGGACGTGGCGAAATGTTACGCCCGCGCTGCGGCCCGTCGAATAGCCAATCAAGGCGCTTTAAGGGAGACCAATTGCGCCGTTATCGATCCGCGGCGCACGGCTGGTGACGTGCGAGCAGGCGCTCGCGAATCCGGTCATACGCCAGGTTGAACAGCATGGTGTACGGCAGAAAGAGCAGCAACAGGCCAATGTCCAGCACGAAGGCTTCCAGCAAGCTGATTGACAGCCACCACGCCACCATCGGCACCACCATGAACACCAGCCCCACTTCAAAGCTGATGGCGTGAACCGCCCGCGCCTTGAGATTGAGGGCGAAACCCCATCGGGCCCGCAGACGGTCGAACCCGGCGTTGAACACCATGTTCCAGAGCATGGCGACCGTGGAAATCATCACCGTCATCGCGCCCATCTTGCCGATGGACTGGCCGAGCACCCAGGCCAGCCCGGGCGCGAACATCAGCACGCCGATGAGCTCGAACAGCAGCGCATGGAAGGCGCGCTCTCTGAGGGACTTGGTCGCAACGACCGGCTTCTTGGTCTTGTTGGACGTCAGGGTGTGCAGAGGCATGGGGATGATCACTTTTTCGGGGCAGGTGTGCATTGTCGGGGCGCGATGGGCTAGAGTGAAAATCGGTCCCATCGGAAAAACCGATGGCGACGTCGCATGCTCCTCAGAGGTATTCACCCGTGAGCTATTCCCCCGAAGCACTCGAAGCGTTCGCCCAGACCATCGCGCTGGGTTCGTTCAGCGCCGCCGCACGTCGCCTGGGCAAGAGCCAGTCGACCATCAGCGAGGCCATCTCGCGACTGGAGATCGATCTTGGTGTCGAGCTGTTTGATCGCTCAACCCGCCATCCGGCATTGACCGAAGCGGGCAGGGCGCTGGAGGGGCGCATCGAGGATGTGCTCGCAGCGTCGGACACACTGCGCCGCGCGGCGGGGCGTCTGGTGGAAGGGATGGAGCCGCGCCTGACGCTGGTGCTGTCCGACGCCAACCAGTTCGCTGAATTCCAGGCGCGCATGACAGAGCTCGATCAGCGCTTCCCGGAGCTGGAACTGGAGTGCGTGTTTGCCGAACACGGCGACGCGATCAACCTGATCCAGACGGGCCGGGCATCCCTGGGTTTGCTGTCGGCCCAGGCTTCGTACCCGCCGGAGGTGGGTTACGCGACCATCGTCGAGCGCGCGGACTTCGGCATTTTCGTGTCCCACCACCACCCGCTGGCCGCTGAGGAGGCCGTCGATTACCGTCATCTGGCGAAGCATCGGGCGTTGCGCCTGAACACCATCGTCGACGAGAGCGTGCCCACCGACGACCTGCCCAGCGGCGCGCGACGTAGCTGGTCAGCGCCCAATTACCTGTTGTTGATGGACATGGCCATCTTCGGATTCGGCTGGTCGGCACTGCCGCGCTGGCTGGTCAGCACCTGCGGTCAGGGCCGGTTGAAGGAACTCACCGTGCCGGGCTGGCCGCGCAGCTCGGCGGTCGATGTGATCTGGTCCCGGCAAAAAAGCCTGGGCCCGGCGGGAACGTGGCTGCTGGATACCTTGCTGGAGGGGCGGGGGGGCTATTGAAAGCGGCTGCATCTTGCCGCTGCGACCCTGCCCTGTAGGCGCGTGGCTTGTCCCGCGATCGGCGGGGAACCCGTCGTAAACCTGTTAAACGCGGTGCATCTGGAGCACTGCGTCAGCCGGATTTGCTGCCGGTTCCCGGCAGATCGCGGGACAAGCCACGCTCCTACAGTTGCGGCAGCTTGCTTGCGAATACGGTGGGTCAGCGCCATTTAAGCTGACTGACAAAATGCCTTCGCGAGCAAGCTCGCTCCCATAGTTTCTTACCCTCATTCAAAATCCACGTCGAACGCAAATTCTTACTCGCCTCCAATATCCGCATCGAACGCACATCTCCTGTGGGAGCAATCGGAGGTTACGACGGTCGCGAAGCGGCGGGCCTGTGACATTAATGTCGGCTGACACACTGCCATCGCGAGCAAGCTCACTCCTACAATTTCGTACCCGCATCCAAAATCCGCGTCGAACGCAATCCACTGTAGGCGCGTGGCTTGTCCCGCGATCTGCTGCGAAGCGGCAGCACATGGGTCAATCTGACTTATCAGGCGATTCCGGCGCCAGCTATGACGGTGACCGCGTCCCGGATCGCGGGACAAGCCACGATCCTACAGCTGCAGGTCTAATCCTGACTTCCTTCCAGGACAAAACCCGCCGGCATCTCCTGAGCGAAGGCGTTCACCACCTCGCGGGTCAGGCCGACGATGTCCTCCACCAGCTCCATGCCCGCGCCGGTGCGCCAACTGGCGACGATGTCCATCAACGGCGGCAGCGGCACGTTCTCGATCAGCGTCAACGCACCTTGCGCCAGTTCGCCATGGACCAGCGTCACCGGCAGCGCGCCGATGCCAAAGCCGTCGCGCACCAGCCGGGTAATGGCTGACGCCGAGTTCACGCAGTTGATCCGTGGCGTGACGATGTTGGCGGTGTGCAGCATGTTGAGGATGTCCTGATGCGGCCGCGAATTGCGCGAGAACGTGACGATGCGCGCTTCGGCGATTTCTTCCAGGGTCACGTCCGGGCGGTCGAACGCCGAACCGGTCGGCACCACCCAGCGCAGGGGATAGCGCGCCAGCACCGCGTTGCGCACGCTGTCGAAACGCAGCACGTCGGTCTGGAAAATGATGTCCTGATAACCCTTTTCCAGCTGCGAGCAGAGGTTGCTGGCGGTCTCGGCGGTGAGCTCGATTTCCAGGTTCGGGTAACACTTCATCAGGCGTGTTACCAACGGGCTGAGCCAGGTGTGTATCACCGTATCCATGGCGCCGATGCGGATTCGGCCGCGCACCTGGCTCGGGTCCTTTATCGCCGCCTTCATGCTTTGCATCGTGTCCATGATGTGTTCGGCGTATTCGAGCACGCGCAGACCCTCTTGGGTCAGCGACACGCCCCTGGAGTTCCGTACGAACAGCCGCACGCCCATTTCCTCCTCCAGCGCGGCAATGCGGCTGGAGATGGAGGCCTGGGTGCTGAAGAGTTTTTCCGCCGTCAGACGAAAGCTTTTCAGCCGCGCGACCCAGACGAAGGTTTCCAGAAACTTGAGATTCACCGAGGGATTTCCTTGAGCAATTGAGCGCCGGCGCACTTACGGGATGAGGGGGGAGCGTCACAGCGTTACAGGCACGACCTGTGCAGACTGAGCACTGGAACAGCAGGTTGCATGCCACCCCGGCAACAGAAAATCTTATGGGTCATAGCGGGTTTTTCCCGTTGGACGCCCCGGCGTGACTGCGGTGCCATGGGGCAGCGGCACTGTGACTTCGTTGAGCCTGGACTGAGCCTGGCCTTGAGCATAAGTGCTGCCACCGCTCGTTTCTCGAACACGTTCCTCATTCGTGCCCCAGCAAGGTACCGCCACTGCCAACGAGAACCCCATCATGCAAACCGCTATCAACCTCTGGCCGCTGCTTGGCGTGCTGGTCATCGTTCTGGGCTTCATCCTGCGTTTCAATCCCATGCTGGTCGTGGCGCTCGCCGCCCTGGCCACCGGCCTTGCCGCGAGCATGCCGCTGGAAACCATTCTGGCGACCATCGGCTCGGGCTTCATCAAGACCCGCACGCTGCCGCTGATCATCCTTCTGCCGCTGGCGGTGATCGGCTTGCTCGAACGCCACGGCCTGCGGTTGCATGCGCAGAACTGGATCGCCCGGTTCACCGGTGCCACGGCCGGACGCCTGTTGATCGCGTACCTCTTCGTGCGGGAAACCACCGCCGCCCTTGGCCTGACCAGCCTTGGCGGTCACCCGCAGATGGTGCGGCCGTTGCTCGCGCCCATGGCCGAGGGCGCCGCGGAATCGCGTTTTGGCAAGCTGCCCGAGGCGTTGCGCATCAAGCTGCTGGCGTTGTGCGCGGCAACCGACAATGTCGGGCTGTTCTTCGGTGAAGACATCTTCGTCGCGTTCGGTGCGATTGCGTTGATGCACACCTTCTTGCTCGGCTCCGGTATCGATGTCGACCCGATGCACATCGCGTTCTGGGGGATACCGACAGCGATCTCCGCGTTCGTCATCCACGCCATCCGCCTGCACCGTTTCGATCAGCGCCTGAACCGTGAATTGACGGCGCTGCCGCCGGCCTCCGCTGTCGACAAGGAGCTGGCGCGATGATCATTTCCATTCAATACCTGTACTGGCTGGCGGGCGTGATTCTGGGGATCACCGCGTTCATGACCGCTGTCGATCGGACCAACCCCAAACGCTGGACCACGGGGTTGTTCTGGGGCCTGTTCGCCATCGCGTTTCTGGTCGGCGAGAAGCTGCCACCGGTGTGGGTCGGCGTCGGCGTGATCGTCATGGCGGTAATCGCCGGCTTCGGTGGCGTGGGTTTTGGTCAGCATGAGAACCTCAATGACCGGGCGCGGCGGGAGAGTGCAGGGCGCTTGAAGAACAAGCTGTTCATTCCGGCGCTGGCGATTCCGCTGGTCACCGTGATTGGCGCGGTGCTGCTGAAGAACATCAAGTTTGGCGACGTCTTTTTGCTGGACCCGGCCAACAGCACGTTCGTGTCCCTGGGCATTGGCAGTCTGGTGGCGTTGGCCCTGGCCTGTTGGCTGACCCGCGACACGCCGGTGCAGGCCATGCGCGAATCGCGGCGCCTGACCGAAGCACTGGGTTGGGCGCTGGTGCTGCCGCAGATGCTGGCGATGCTCGGCCTGGTGTTCAACGACGCGGGCGTCGGCAAGGCCGTGGCTCACCTGGCCACGGCCTATATCAATCTGGATTTTCGTCTGGTCGCGGTGGTGGTGTACGTGCTGGGCATGGCGCTGTTCACCATCGTCATGGGCAACGGTTTCGCGGCGTTTCCGGTGATGACCGGCGGGATCGGCGTGCCGGTGCTGGTGGGCATGTACGGCGCCAATCCGGCGGTCATGGCCGCCATCGGCATGTTCTCGGGCTACTGCGGCACGCTGATGACGCCGATGGCGGCCAACTACAACCTGATTCCCGCAGCGTTGCTGGAATTGCCCGACAAGTACGCCGTGATCAAAGCGCAAATTCCCACTGCGCTGGCGATGCTGGTGGCGAATATTCTGTTGCTGTATTTCCTGATGTAGTTGCAGCTGCTGATGTAACTGCGTCGCCTGGACTGACGCTTTCGCGGGCAAGCGCGCTCCTACGGCCTTCGGCCAGAATCAAAAGCTACGCTATCGCTTGCCTCGTTTATCGCGCTCTTTGTAGGAGCGCGCTGCCCGCGATCTGGCGCGAAGCGCCAGCAAAATCTGCCACTTTTACATCGCGCGTTCTTGTCGCACACGCTTCACTCCCGCTTATGTCCCCGCAATAAATTCCCTCATCGCAAACGTTTGCGCGAATCCGTGGTCTGTACGACCAGTGGCGGCGATCCCTCTGCCTCAATGCTTAACACAGGCTTTCGGGTAGTGCTTTCTGACCAGGACAACAAACCGCGTGTCTTGCTCCGAAGAAATAGGTTGAATAGTCACACAAAATGTTATTTAAATAACAAAAATAAAACCGCGACGGTGGCTCATCTTTCGGGCCCAGCGCGTGAACAAGGTACTCACACACATGAACAAGATCGCGGTCATCGGCAGCAACATGGTGGATTTGATCACCTACATCGACCGGATGCCGGCGCAGGGCGAGACCCTCGAAGCACCGAATTTCGCCATGGGCTGCGGCGGCAAGGGTGCCAATCAGGCCGTCGCAGCGGCCAAGCTAGGCGCTGACGTGTTGATGCTGAGCAAAGTCGGCGACGACATGTTCGCCGACAACACCCTGGCCAATTTCAAGCGCTACGGCATTGATACCCAGTTCGTCCAGCGCGTTCCCGGCGTGTCCAGCGGCGTCGCGCCGATCTTCGTGCAGAGCGATTCCCACAACAGCATCCTCATCGTCAAAGGCGCCAATGCGCACCTGAAACCGGCGGACATCGACGCTGCCCAGGCCGCGTTGCGCGACTGCACGCTCATCGTGCTGCAACTGGAAATCGACCTGGAAACCGTCTACTACGCCATCGAATTCGCCAAGGCCAACGGCATTCCGGTGCTGCTCAATCCGGCGCCTGCCGTGAAGGGCTTGAGCCGCGAGCACCTGTCGCAGCTGGACTTCTTCATTCCCAACGAAACCGAGCTGGCGCTGGTCACCGGCCATGTTATCGACTCGGTGGAATCAGCCCGCGCGGCCGCCCGGCAACTGGTGCAGGACGGCATTCGTCACGTCATCGTCACCCTCGGTGAGAAGGGCGCGCTGTACGTCGGCGAAGAAGGCGAATTCCGCGTCGAAGGCATCAAGGTCGATGCCCGCGACACCACCGGCGCAGGCGACGCATTCATCGGTTGCTTTGCCCGCCACTGGAGCGAAGACGGCGACATGCGCAACGCCATGACCCGTGCCGTGGCCTATTCCGCCTGCTCGGTCACCGGCCTTGGCACCCAGAGTTCCTACCCGGACGCTGCCGCGTTCAGCCACTTTCTCGACACCCTTTGAGCCGCCGCGCCCTGTCGATCGGTTGATCGGCGAGGCGGGGTATTTCCTGTACTTCCCGGAGAACAACAATGACAAAGCCCGCGCTCCAACAATCACCGGACGGGTTCTACCTGAACCGCACGCCGTGGTTTGCCTTCCTGCTGCTGTGCTGCTGCTTCGCGCTGTGGGCGGCGGCCGCGAGCATGAACGACGTGCTCATCGCGCACTTCAAGAAAGCCTTCCTGCTCAGCGATGTGCAGACCTCCTTCGTGCAGTCGGCGTTCTACCTCGGTTACTTCTTCGTGGCGATTCCGGCGGCGATGGTCGTCAGACGTTTCAGCTACAAGACCACCATCCTCATCGGCCTGGTGCTGTACATGGCGGGCTGCTCGCTGTTCTTCCCCGCCGCGTCGATGGCCAAATACGGCATGTTCCTGATGGCGCTGTTCGTCATCGCCGCCGGCCTGGCCTTCCTCGAAACCGCCTGCAACACCTACTCGACGCTGATGGGCCCGCGTGAAACCGGCACCCGTCGCCTGAACATTTCCCAGACCTTCCACCCGTTCGGCGCAATGACCGGCGTGTACGTGGGCAGCTTCGTGATGTTCAAGGACACCGACGCCACCCGCGAGCAGTTGACGCAGATGAGCGCCTCGGAAGCAGCCGTCCAGCAATTGCAGATGATTCAGTCCACGCTGCTGCCGTACAAATGGATGATCGCGGTGCTGGTGCTGATGTTCGTGCTGATCGCGTTCACCAAGTTTCCGGCGTGCAAGGGCAAGGTCACGGCCAACGTCAAATCGAGCAGCATCGGCCAGAGCCTGTCGCGTCTGTGGCGCAACCCGCGCTTCACCTTCGGCGTGCTGGCGCAGTTCCTGTACGTCGGGGCCCAAGTGGGCGTGTGGAGTTTCACCATTCGCCTGGCGATGCAGATGGGCGGGATGAACGAGCGCAGCGCTTCGTGGTTCCTGCTGACCACGTTCGCCGCGTACTTCGTCGGCAAGATGGTCGCCAACCTGCTGATGCGCAAAATGTCCCCGGCCAAGGTGCTGGCAATCTACGGCGTGCTGGCCATCGTCCTGCTGGCCTACACGATTCTGGTGCCGAACATCAGCGCGGTGTATGCGGCGGTGGGTGTGAGTATTTTCCTGGGCCCGTGCTGGCCGACCATTTATGGCCTGACCATCGACGGTCTGGGTGAGGACACCGGCGTCGGCGGTTCGCTGCTGGTGATGAGTATTGTCGGCGGCGGCGTGATGCCGATCTTCCAGGGCCTGCTTTCCGACGCCACCGGCGGCAATATGCAGATCGCCTACACCGTTCCGCTGCTGTGCTTCGTGGCGATCGTCGCTTATGCCATCAAGTGCATGCGTGATCCGCTGCCGGCCCAGGCACCGGTGGGCGCGGTGACGGCATCATGAGAACGGCTGAAAAGCGAACCACGATTGCGCTGTACCCGGAGCTGTTCAGCGGCGACGAAAAGACGTTGCTGTCGTCCTCGGACTTCAGGGTGCTGGCCTGGACGTATCCCAGCGGCGTGAAAGCCCTGGCGCTGGAAAATGATCGCGGTCGGGTCGTGGTGCTGCCGTATCAGGGGCAAATGGTCTGGTCAGCGGTGTTCGATGGCTGCGACCTGACCATGCGCAACATGTTCGAGCAACCGCGCCCGAGCCCGACGGTGATTGGCACCTACGGTTGTTTCATGTTCCACAGCGGGATTTTGCGCAACGGCTGCCCGACGCCGGAAGACGATCATCCGTTGCATGGCGAAATGCCCTGCGCGCCGATGGACAGCGCCTGGCTGGAAATCGGCGAGGACGCGGGCGGCGCGTTTCTGCGCATCGGCGGCGAGTACGAATACGTGATGGGCTTTGGCGACCACTACCGCGCCAGGCCCAGCGTGACCTTGCGCCCGGGTTCGGCGCTGTTCGACATCGGCATGGACGTGCGCAACCTGGCCGGCAAGCCGATGGAGCTGATGTACATGGCCCACATGAATTACGCCTACGTCGACGGCGGACGTTTCGTCGAGCCATTGGGCATGGCGCGCACGCGGGTTCGCAGCAGCGTGCCGGCCCACGTCAAGCCGACGCCGGCGTGGTCGGCGTACATGGCCGAGCTGACGCAAGACCCGTCGCGGCTGGACAGCCTGAGCACGCCCGAGTTGTACGACCCGGAGATCGTCTGCTTCTTCGACGGCGTGCAGGCAGATGCACAGGGCAACGCGCATTTCCTGCTCAAGCACCCTGAAGGTCCGGCGTTTTACACACGTTATCAGCCGGCGCAGTTCGACCATGCAGCGCGGTGGATTCTGCATAACGCCGATCAGCAGGTGGCCGCGTTTGTGTTGCCCGCGACCTGTGAGCCCGAGGGTTATCTGGCGGAAAAGGCCAAAGGCAATGTGCGCCAGTTGGGCGCAGGGGAGAGCGCGTCATTCAGCGTGACGACGGGGTATCTGGGGGCTGAAGAAGTGCAGAAGCTGGAAGCGGATTAGAAACGCTGACGGCCTATTTTTTGCCCAAGTGTCGAGCGGTTGCGCGGTCCCTGTAGGAGCTGCCGGAGGTTACGACAGTGGCGAACGCGGTGGGACAGTTGCGCATCCGCTGACAGACAGGTCGCGTTCGCCAGCAAAAGGAGCGCCACACCGGTGGCTCCTACAGATTCGACGCTCGCCAAAACAAGGTGGCGTGTTGCTCAAACCACCCAACGCGCCCCATACCCCTCAATCAAATCCCGATAAACCTTCGGCAGCTTCTTGTCGCTCACCACCACATGAAAGGCCTGCAACGTCGCGAAATGCGCCGTGCGCACGGCATCGAACTTGGAATGATCGGCCAGCAGCATGCAGTGCCGGGCCTGGCGCAGGACCTTTTGCTTCACCTCCACTTCGTTGAAGTTGAAGCAGGTCACACCCAGCTCGTCGCTGACCCCGGCCGCGGACACGAATGCCCAGGTCAGGCGGATGCCATCCAGAATGGTCGCCTCGCTGTGGTGTTCGAACACCTGATTCTTGCGATGAAAGGTGCCGCCGCACAGCACGATGGAGCAGTTGGGTTTCTGCTGCAGCTTGAGCAGGACGTTGAGGGAGTTGCACACGGCGGTGAATTCCAGCTCGTCCGGGATGAAGTCGATGACGAAAGGGATCGTCGTGCCGCAGTCGAAAAACACCGTGTCGCCGGGCTGGATGAACGCGGCGGCCAACTTGCCGATCCGGCGCTTTTCCTCAACGTGACGGGTGTCCTGCTCGGTGACCTTGTAATCACTCGCCTCCGACGGATCAAACGCCAGGGTGATGTGCCCGCCCAACAGATGGAATTTGTCGGGGTGCCGGGTCAGGTCGCGACGCAGGGTCATCTCCGAAACGTCCAGCAGGGCGGCCATTTCCTTCAGGTGAATGGCCTTCTGATCTTGCAGGGCTTGCTGGATCAGCTTGATACGGTCGGATTTTTTACTGTCCACGGGCATTCCGATTGTCGAATGGATGTGGTAAAAAAATAACATTCATTGTTATATTTACAACATAAAATGATGCGCTCAGGCATGAAGCTTAAAGCGTGTCGCTGGTTACCGCCTTACTATCAGGAAACGATTGGCCATGAAGATCGAACCCGCAGCACTCGCCCAGTACATCGACCACACCTTGCTGGCCGCCGACGCAAGCCGCGAGCAGATCGCAACCCTGTGCCGCGAGGCGCAGGAGCACGGATTCTATTCGGTGTGCGTGAATTCTGGCCAGGTGCCCTATGCCGCCTCGTTGCTGGAAGGCCAGGCCGTCAAGGTCTGCGCCGTGGTCGGCTTTCCGCTGGGCGCCGGGTTGAGCGACACCAAGGCGTTTGAGGCCAGGCAGGCCATCGCGGCCGGCGCGGGCGAGATCGACATGGTCCTGAACATCGGCTGGCTGAAGGACGGCTTGTTCGACGAGGTGCGCGACGACATCGCCGCTGTCAAAGACGCCTGTGGTGCGGTGCCGCTAAAGGTCATCTTCGAAACCTGCCTGCTGGACGACGCGCAGAAGACCCGCGCCGCCGAGATCTGCCGTGACCTCAACGTCGCCTTCGTAAAGACCTCCACCGGCTTCAGCCGCAGCGGCGCGACCCTGGAAGACGTCGCCTTGATGCGCAAGGTCGTGGGGCAGGGCGTTGGCGTGAAAGCGTCCGGTGGCGTGCGCGATTACGCAACGGCGGTGGCAATGATTGAGGCTGGCGCAACGCGACTGGGCACCAGCTCCGGGATCGCGATCGTCAGTGGCGCGGCGGCGTCGGGCTCGGGTTACTGATTCTGCCGGGCGGGGTGGGACCGGGCGCTGACCATCGCGGGGCACCGTCCCCGGTTTGGCGCGGGCCTTTCGACAGAAGCCTTTCGGCGAAAAGAGCAGGACCCACCCCGCCAATGAGTGGCAAACTGCCGGCGCACCCACCTCTGCACCGGACACTTTTTTCAATGCGAACATTCTCCCTGGCGCGGCTCAAGGCCCGCTGGTTTTTCTGGCTGTGCATGCTGATGATCGTCGTCGGTCTGCCTGTCGGTTGCGCGGCCTTGCAGCACAAGGAGCGGGAACTGGTCTTCATGATCGAGCCCGGCACGGCGAGCTGGTACCAGGGCCTGCCTTCCGATGTGCAAGAGCTTGAGCTGAAGGGACCATCGTTTGGCCTCGGGCAGAATATCCATGCCTGGTGGTGGCCTTCGGAAAAGAAAGACGCCCCGGCCATCCTTTACCTGCATGGTTCGCGCTGGAACCTTACCGGCCAGCTGTTTCGCATTGAACAACTGCGCGCCCTCGGGTTTTCCATCCTCGCCATCGACTACCGCGGCTTCGGCCAGAGCAAGGGCCAGTTGCCGTCGGAAGCGTCGGTGTATGAAGACGCGCGCATTGCCTGGGAGCGCCTGAAACAAATACAGCCCGACCCGCAAAAGCGCCTGATCTACGGGCATTCGCTGGGTGGCGCCGTGGCTGTCGACCTCGCCGCCGAACTGGGCCGGGATGCGCAGAAAGACAACGGGCCGATTCAGGCGCGGGGCCTGATCATCGAATCGACCTTCACCAACCTCGCCGACGTCGCGTCCTCCATCGCCAGCAAACGCACCTCGTTGCCGGTGCGCTGGCTGGTCTCGCAGAAATTCGACTCCATCGACAAGATCGCCGACGTGCACATGCCGGTGCTGATCGTGCATGGCACGGCGGATCAGTATGTCGCGCCACGTTTCAGTGAGGCACTGTTCGACGCTGCACAGGAGCCGAAGAATTTGCTGATGGTGCCGGGCGGCAACCACAACAACAGCATGAACCTGGGGCGCGAGGCGTACAGCCAGGCAATTCAGAATTTGCTTCGCGAGAAGCCACCGGCGGTGCATGCGTCCAATGCATCGGCGGCGCTGCTCAAGCAACCCGGTTAGCCCTTTTTCATGAGCGCGGCCGGTGTCCTCTCAAAGCACCTGCCGTCCACTGCCGCGAGCGCTGCCGATGGACACACACGCAGACGAAGACGCCCACCTGACCCATTCCGCCCGGGACTGGGTGCTGCGTGCCGCGCCACTGCCGCAAATCGAGCGCATCGAGGCGTATTTTCACGGGCACGGTTTCGAGATGCACCGTCACGACACCTACGCCATCGGCCACACGATGTCGGGGGTGCAGAGCTTTCAGTACGGCAAGGAACAGGTCAACAACCTCCCGGGGCAGACGATGGTGCTGCACCCCGACGAAGCCCATGACGGCCATGCCGGGACCGAAGACGGCTTTCGCTATCGGATGTTCTATCTGGAGCCTGCGATGATTCAGCAGGTCCTTGGTGGCAAGCCGCTGCCGTTCATCAAGGGCGGGGCGTCCAATGATCCGCGCCTGTTCAGGGCGACGCAGGCGTTGCTTTCCGACCTGAATAACGGCCTGGGTCCTCTCGAACTGGACGACGCGATCTACGACCTCGCCATCGCCCTGCAAGCGGCCGCCGGTGTGCGCAAGGGCCGCCAGACCGTTAATTACGCCGGCGCGCAACGTGCGCGGGAAATGCTCATGGCCAGTCTGGAACAAGGCGTCAGCCTGACCGATCTGGAACAGGCCAGCGACACCGATCGCTGGCGCCTGTCGCGGGATTTTCGCGTGCTGTTCGGCACCACGCCTTACCGCTACCTGACCCTGCGCCGGCTGGACCTGGTGCGTCATTCGATATCCCTGGGCGTGTCGCTGAGCGATGCGTCGGTGATGGCGGGGTTTTCCGACCAGAGCCACATGACGCGGCATTTCGTGAAGACCTTCGGCTACCCGCCGGGGCGGTGGTTGAAGATGCTGGCGGCGCGCGCACAAGGGGACTAAACACACCTTGTGGGACCGGCTTCAGCCGGGAATGCGTTACACCGCGAAACTGATGGCGTACGCACTGGCCTCTTCCCGGCTAAAGCCGGTCCCACTGAATGTACGCCATTGCACAAGGAGCCGGCTTGCTGGCGAAGGCGTTGGGTCAGACGCTGCAGCAGTGAAAATCAAACCGGGTTCGCCAGCAAGCCGGCTCCTACGAATCCATGCGGCCGCAGCTATTCAATGCTGCAGAACGGATGGCGTACACACCGGCCTCTTCCCGGCTAAAGCCGGTCCCACTGAATGTACGCCGTTGCACTGTAGGAGCCGGCTTGCTGGCGAAGGCGTTGGGTCAGACGCTGCAGCAGTGAAAGTCAAACCGGGTTCGCCAGCAAGCCGGCTCTTACGAATCCATGCGGCCGCGACTGTCCAGTGCTGCAGAACGGATGCACCTTGAACCGTGCAATAACGTACAAGACCCCACCCACCCCCGCGCTCTAGATTGGCCCCACATCAAACTTGTCGGAGCCGCCCACGTGTCCACGTCCACCACTCAACACACCCCCATCAATTTCGCCCAGAAATACAGCCTGTTCACCGAGCAGTGGCAGCCCAGAGTCATCGCGCAGATGAACGACTACCAGTTCAAGCTGGCGCGGCTGGAAGGGGAGTTTCTCTGGCACAGCCACGCCGACACCGACGAAACCTTCATCGTGCTCGAAGGCTGTCTGCGCATCGATTTTCGCGACGGTTTCGTCGAGCTCAATGCGGGCGAGCTGTATGTCGTGTCCAAGGGCGTCGAGCACAAACCTTACGCCGAGAAGGAAGTGAAGCTGATGCTGATCGAGCCCAGCGGCGTCATCAACACCGGCAGCGACACCAACGAGCGCACCGCGCAGAACGACGTCTGGATCTGATTACGCTTCGGGCGTCGCGGGCTCGGTTTCAGCTTCGGGCGCAGGCAGCAACACCGATATCAACGCCCTGACCACCCCCGGCAGGGCGTCCAGTTCGCGGACCAGGATGCTCCGTTCGCGCACCGCCCACGGCTCGTCGAGTTCGATGGTCACCAGCTCCATCGTCCGGCTGTGCCGCAACGCCGCCGACTCCGGGATCACCCCGATGCCCACCCCGGCTTCGACCATCCGGCAAATGGCCTCGAAGCTCGACACCTGAATCCGCAGCGACAGGCTCTGCCCGAGCCGCTCAACGTGATCGCGCAGAAAACTCAGCAACGTGCTGCCTTCGTGCAGGCCGATGTGCTGAAACGCCAGGGTCTGCTTGAACGTGACTTTTTTTTCCGCTGCCAGCTCATGGCCCACCGGCACGATCAGTACCAGCCGGTCGGTGCTGAAGTGGATGACCTGCAAACCCGCCGCTTCCACCGGGCCGGCGATGATGCCCATGTCGGTGCTGCCGTCGAGCACGCCGCGCACGATGTCCCGGGACAGGCGCTCTTGCAGGTCCACGGTGACGCCGGGCCGTTTCGCCAGAAAGCCGGCCAGCACTTCAGGCAGAAACTCAGTGACGGCGGTGGTGTTGGCGAAGATGCGAATGTGCCCGGCCGAATCGGTGCCGTAGCGGGTGAACTCACTTTTCAGGTAATCCACCTGGCTCATGATCAGCCGCGCGTGTTTGAGCAGGCGCTGGCCGGCGGGGGTCAGTTCGACGCCACGGCTGTCGCGGTACAACAGGCGTGTGCCCAACTGGCCTTCCAGTGCCTTGATTCGCGCGCTGGCAGCGGCAGGGGAGAGAAATGCCCGGCGCGCGCCCTGGGTCAGGCTCGGTGATTCGCCGATGTGAATGAAGAGGCGCAAGTCAGCCAGATCGAAATGCATGGTGGGTGCCCGGACGTTGCAGAAGGCGTTCAGCATACCCGAACGCCGCTATACGCAAATGCGGATTCTCAGAATGCCGGCGCACTTCCATGATCGGGCCATAACAACAAACCCTGAGGGTTCCCGCCCATGAGCGCTGCAGCGTCACCCGTGGATTTCACCGCCTGGATTGGCCGCACCGAAGAAGCCCAGGATCATCTGGGCGTTAACCTGATCAAGCGCATCGCGGCCACCTTTGGCGAGCCCACCCCCGCCGTGGGTGATGCATTGCCGCCGCTGTGGCAGTGGTGTTTTTTCCAGGAGCCGGTGTTCGAAGCACAACTCGGCGCTGATGGCCATCCGGCCCGCGGCGGCTTTCTGCCCCCGGCGGACAATCGCAATCGCATGTGGGCCGGTGGCCGCGTCGCGTTCATTCAGCCGCTGCACGTCGGCGCTGACGCCCATCGCCTGTCGACGATCCTGCACATCGAAGAGAAGCACGGCCGTACCGGGTCACTGCTGTTCGTGACCGTGCGCCATGACTACTCGCAACACGGCCAGTTGTGTGTGCGTGAGGAGCAGGACATCGTCTACCGCGAACCCAATCCGCCAAAGCTCAACAGTGGAGACGCGCCAGAACAGGGCGAGTGGAGCGAGGTCATCGAGCCGACGCCGACGCTGCTGTTCCGCTATTCGGCCGTGACCTTCAACGGCCACCGCATTCACTACGACTACCCCTACGTCACCGACACCGAAGGCTATTCCGGCCTGGTCGTGCACGGGCCGATGATCGCCACCTTCAACCTGCGCGCGTTCATTCGCGCCAACCCCGACAAGCGCGTGCGGCATTTCGCCTATCGCGGCGTGCGCCCGTTGAACGTGCCTGCTGCGTTCCGCGTGGGCGGGCGAGTGGTCGAGCCGGGCAAGGCGCAGCTGTGGGCCGGCAATGATGCCGGCGTCGCCCAGAGCGCCGAAGTCTTTTTTGACTGAACCCTTCTTTTATACAGCCAGGCGCGCTGACCCTATGGGCGCCGGCCGATGCGAGTGGACACCATGAACCCTTACGAAAACGAAGACCTCAATGCCATCCGTGACGGCGTGCGCGCGCTGTGTGCGCAGTTTCCGGCCGAATACTGGCGCAAGATCGATGAACAAAAGGGCTTCCCGGAAACCTTCGTCAAGGCGCTGACCGATGAAGGCTGGCTGTCGGCGATGATCCCTGAAGAATACGGCGGCTCCGGGCTGGGCCTGGCGGAAGCCTCGGTGATCCTCGAAGAAGTGAACGCTTGTGGCGGTAATTCCGGCACCGTGCACGGCCAGATGTACAACATGTTCACCCTGTTGCGTCACGGCAGCGACGCGCAAAAAAGTTATTACCTGCCCAAGCTCGCCAGTGGTGAATTGCGCCTGCAGTCCATGGGTGTGACCGAACCGAGCACCGGCACCGACACCACCAAGATCAAGACCACGGCGGTGAAGCAGGGCGACAAGTACGTCATCAATGGCCAGAAGGTCTGGATCTCCCGCGTGCAGCATTCCGACCTGATGATCCTGCTGGCGCGCACCACACCGCTGGCCGAAGTGACGAAAAAGTCCGAAGGCATGTCGATCTTCATCGTCGACCTGCGCGATGCCATCGGCAACGGCCTGACCGTTCAGCCCATCGCCAACATGGTCAACCACGAGACCAACGAGCTGTTCTTCGACAACCTCGAACTGCCGGCAGACAGCTTGATCGGCGAGGAGGGCAAGGGCTTCCGCTATATCCTCGACGGCCTCAACGCCGAGCGTGCCCTGATCGCGGCCGAATGCATCGGCGACGGCCGCTGGTTCATTGAGAAGTCGGCGGCCTACGCCCGTGATCGCGTGGTGTTTGGCCGCCCGATCGGGCAGAACCAGGGCGTGCAGTTCCCCATCGCCGAAGCGCACATCGAAATCGAAGCCGCGGACCTGATGCGCTGGCGTGCCTGCGAGGAATACGACAGCGGCAAGAACGCCGGTGCCAGCGCCAACATGGCCAAATACCTCGCGGCAAAAGCATCCTGGGAAGCGGCCAACGCTTGCCTGCAAACCCACGGCGGTTTTGGCTTCGCCTGCGAGTACGACGTGGAGCGCAAATTCCGCGAAACCCGTCTGTACCAGGTCGCGCCGATCTCCACCAACCTGATTCTTTCCTACGTCGCCGAGCACTTGCTCGACCTGCCACGCAGTTTCTGAGGACGCCGAAATGAGCCACACCCAGGCATTGGCGGGTTTCCTCGCCGAGCTGACCTACGAGCAAATTCCCGGCGTTGTGCTGGACCGTACCGAAGACCTGTTCCTCGACTGGATCGGCTCGGCGCTGGCCAGCCAGGGCGCCCGGCCGATTCCGCTGTTCGAACGCTACGCCGAACGCATGGGCCCACAGCAGGGCAAGGCGAAAATTCTGGTCAGCGGTCGCGGCACCTCGGCGTACTTCGCCGCGCTGGTCAATGGCGCGTCGTCGCACCTGGTCGAGCAGGACGATCTGCACAACAGCTCAGTGCTGCACCCGGCGACGGTGGTGTTCTCGGCGGTGCTCGCAGCGGCCCAGGACCTCGACAAAACCGGCCAGGATTTATTGCTGGCGTCAGTCGCCGGTTATGAAGCCGGCATCCGCATCGGCGAATTCATGGGCCGTTCGCACTACCGCATCTTCCACACCACCGCGACGGTCGGCACCCTCGCTGCGGCGGTGGGCGTGGGCAAGCTGCTGAATTTCGACAAGGAGCAGTTCATCAATCTGCTGGGCACGGCGGGCACCCAGGCCGCCGGGCTGTGGGAGTTTCTCCGTGACGCAGCCGACTCCAAACAGCTGCACACCGCCAAGGCTGCGGCCGATGGCCTGCTGGCGGCGTACCTCACCGAAGACGGCCTGACTGGCGCACGGAATATTCTCGAAGGCGATCAGGGCATGGCCGCAGGGATGTCCAGCGACAGCGATCCGGCGAAGCTGTCCGATCGCCTCGGCAGCCGCTGGGCGTTGGTCGAGACCTCGTTCAAGTTTCACGCTTCGTGCCGCCACACGCACCCGGCGGCCGATGCCTTGCTGCACCTGATGCAGCGCGAAGGCTTGCGCCATGAGCAGATCGCCAAGGTGGTCACGCGGGTTCATCAAGGGGCTATCGATGTGCTGGGTCGGGTCGACGTGCCGCAGACCGTGCATCAGGCGAAGTTTTCCATGGGCGCGGTACTCGGGCTGATCGCGGTTCACGGCAGCGCGCAGTTGATCGAATTCCGCGACCTGGCTTTGACTGATGCCGACGTCGCCGCCTTCCGCGAAAAGGTCACGATGGAGCTGGACCCGGAAGTGGATGGTGCTTATCCGGCGCGCTGGCTGGGTCGGGTGATCGTCACCACCACCGATGGCCGCACTCTTAGCGCGGGCATCGATGAGCCCAAGGGCGACCCGGGCAACACCCTGTCGCGGCCAGAACTGGAAGACAAGGTTCAGCGACTGCTGGCGTTCTCCGGCGCACGCACGGTGGAGCAGGGCACGGCATTGATCCAGCGGGTCTGGCAGCTGCGCGATGCGCAGGATTTGGTCAATTTGATTTAAGGCGAACGCCAACCCTTGTAGGAGTGAGCTTGCTCGCGATTGCAGTGTGTCAGAACCATCAGCCCTGACTGACAAAATGCTATCGCGAGCAAGCTCACTCCTACAGGGAATATGAAGAGGTTTAGAAACATGACTCAACAACCCCCGCGTCCTCTGGACGGCATCACCGTCGTCAGTCTCGAGCACGCCATCGCCGCGCCGTTCTGCACCCGGCAACTGGCGGATCTGGGCGCCCGCGTGATCAAGGTCGAGCGCCCCGGCGTCGGCGATTTTGCCCGTGGCTACGACCAGCGTGTCGACGGCCTGGCCTCGCATTTCGTCTGGACCAACCGCTCCAAGGAAAGCCTGACCCTGGACCTCAAGCAGGACGAGGCCGGCGACATTCTGGAGTCGCTGCTGGGCAAGGCCGACGTGCTGGTGCAGAACCTGGCGCCCGGCGCCGCTGCTCGCATGGGGCTGTCATTCGAAGCGTTGCATGAGCGCTTTCCGCGCCTGATCGTCTGTGACATTTCCGGCTACGGCGAAGGCGGGCCTTACGAGAAGAAGAAGGCCTATGACCTGTTGATCCAGAGCGAAGGCGGCTTTTTATCGGTCACCGGTGGCCCGGGCGAAAACGAGATGGCCAAGGCCGGTTGCTCCATCGCCGACATCGCCGCCGGCATGTACGCCTACACCGGGATTCTGTCGGCGCTGATGCTGCGTGACAAAACCGGGGAAGGCAGCCGCATCGACGTGAGCATGCTGGAAAGTCTGGTGGAGTGGATGGGCTACCCGATGTATTACGCCTACCACGGCGCGCCGCCACCGCCGCGGGCCGGTGCGTCCCACTCGACGATCTATCCCTACGGGCCGTTTCCCACCAGCGGGGGCGGCACGATCATGCTGGGCCTGCAGAACGAGCGGGAATGGGCGCTGTTCTGCGAGAAGGTCCTGCTTGATCCGGCGCTGGCCATCGACGAGCGCTTTTCAGCGAATTTCAAGCGTTCGGAAAACCGCGAGGCGCTGCGGCAGATCATCGTCGACGGCTTCGCCTCATTGAGCGTCGATGACGTGGTGGCCCGTCTGGAAGACGCGCAGATCGCCAACGCGCGTGTCAACGACATGCAAGGCGTCTGGGACCATCCGCAGCTCAAGGCCCGTGATCGCTGGCGCGAAGTCGACAGCCCGTCCGGCCGGCTGCCGTCGCTGCTGCCGCCGGGCCATAACACCGCGTTCACGCCGCGCATGGACGGGGTGCCGGGCCTGGGCCAGCACACCGGCAGCATTCTTGGCGAGCTGGGGTTTTCAGCTGAAGACCAGGCGCGGATGGCGGCGGGCGGAGTGGTCTGAAGCTCTCCGTTGCCGCGCGGATTCGCCTTCGCCCCCCGCAACTGTAGGCGCGCGTTTGCCCGCGAAGTGGCTGCAACATCCGCCACAGCTTTAGCGGATGGAATGCAGTCATTGCGAGCAAGCGCCCACAGCGTCGGGCTGACAACCTTTTTTCAGGAGCTTCAACCATGCCACAACCCACCATTCGCTCCGCACTGTTCGTTCCCGGCAGTCGCCCCGACCGTTTTGCCAAGGCGCTGGCGGCGGGCGCCGATGCGGTGATCGTCGATTTCGAAGACGCCGTCGAGGAACCCCTCAAGCGCCAGGCCCGGGACAATCTTGCGGCGTTCTTGAACGGCAACCCGCAAGCCTCCGTGTGGGTGCGGGTCAATGCGCCGAGTCATGCCGAACATGCCGACGACTTGGCGTTTTGCCGGCAGCACGCGGGCGTCGCCGGGGTGCTGCTGCCGAAAGTCGAGACTGCTGCTCACGTCGCGGCGGTGTGGCAGACCGGCAAACCGGTTCTGCCGATCATCGAAAGCGCCAAGGGCTTGCTGGCCCTCGAGCAGATCGCCCATGCCGAGGGTGTCGAGCGTTTGTCGTTTGGCGGGCTCGACCTGGCGCTGGATCTGAACCTCAACAGCGGCACCCACGCCGCGCAGATGTTTCTCGATCAGGCGCGGATGTCGGTGCAACTGCATTCACGGGGCGCAGACCTGTTGCCACCGCTGGACGGCGTGCACCCGGCCATCGGCGACCCAAAGGGTTTGCACCGCGCCATTCGCCACGCCTACGACATGGGGTATGGCGGCGCGTTGTGCATCCATCCTGCGCAGGTGCCGGTGATCCATGCCGCCCTGGCCCCCAGCGCTGATGACCTGAGCTGGGCGCAAAAGGTGGTAAAAGCCAGCGCAGCTGCCCATGGTGCGGGTGCCTTTCAGCTGGACGGGCAAATGGTCGACGCGCCAGTGTTGCTGCGGGCTCAGCGTCTGCTGGCAATGGCGGCGGGATGAGTCGGGCTTTGTCGCACCCGTCAGCGGCTTTGATCGCGTTCGTCTCTGATGAACGCCGGCTTTCACAAAAGCAGATTCTCTAAACACCGGGGCTTCGTCATGGTGGAGTTGCACTATGCTCATGGGCTCAACCTGCTCCTGCCAACATAAGTTCATACAAAAATAAGAAGGTGATATCGATGTTGAAGCTGACCAAAGCGCTTTTCTGCGCGGCCGCAGTGTCTGTGGCCAGCCTTGCACAGGCCGCTGACCCGATCACGATCAAGTTCGCCCATGTGGTGGCGGAAAACACGCCAAAGGGGCAGGGTGCGTTGCTCTTCCAGAAAATGGTCGCGGCCGACCCGGCCTTGAAAGACAAAGTGAAAGTCGAGGTCTACCCCAACTCCTCGCTGTTCGGCGACGGCAAGGAAATGGAAGCCCTGCTGCTCGGCGACGTACAGATGCTGGCGCCGTCCCTGGCGAAATTCGAGCAGTACACCAAGAAAGTGCAGATTTTCGACCTGCCGTTCCTGTTCAACGACCTCGCTGCCGTCGACCGCTTCCAGCAGGGTCCCCAGGGCAAGGCGTTGCTGACCTCGATGGACGATAAAGGCATTCACGGTCTGGCCTATTGGCACAACGGGCTGAAGCAACTGTCCGCCAACAAAAAACTGGTTGAACCCAAAGATGCCCGTGGCCTGAAATTCCGTGTTCAAGCGTCCAGCGTGCTTGAGGCCCAATTCGTCGCCCTGCATGCCAACCCGCGCAAGATGAGCTTTGCCGAGGTCTATCAGGGCCTGCAGACCGGCACCGTCAACGGCACCGAAAACACTTGGTCGAATTACGAAAGCCAGAAGGTCAATGAGGTGCAGCCGTTCTTCACCGAGTCCAACCATGGCTTGATCGACTACATGGTGATCACCAACTCCAAGTTCTGGAACGGCCTGCCGGCGGACGTGCGTGACGAACTGCAAAAGATCCTGGATCAGGTCTCGGTTGAGGTGAACAAGCAGGCCGAAGCGCTGAACCAGACGGCCAAGCAGAAAATCATCGACGCCAAGACCAGCGAAATCGTGACGCTGACCCCCGAGCAGCGCGCCAAATGGCGTGACGTCATGAAGCCGGTCTGGGACAAATTCTCCGAAGAAATCGGTGCCGACCTGATCAAGGCTGCCGACGAGTCGAACAAGGCGCCTTGAGCCCTCCAGTCGTTTCTCGATACAGACCGTGACGGCCCGGCGGCCACCTGATTTATGCGTGTCCGCCTCCATGGCCGTCTCTACACCCGGCTACGTTCGGCTTCGTTCGGAGAATGCTTATGCACCCGCTGACGCGACTCTGGGAGCATCTGGAGGAGGGCATCATCGCTTTCCTGTTGGCTGCCATGACCCTCGTGACTTTCGTCTACGTGGCGTTAAACAACATCTACACCGTGTTTTATTCCCTCAGCGATCAATGGGCCGTCAGCAGCGACTTCTTCGCGGGCATCGGCGACCACCTGATGGGTTACGCCCAAAGCATGACCTGGAGCGTATCGCTGACCAAAGCCCTGTTTGGCTGGCTGATTTTCTTCGGCATTTCCTACGGCGTTCGTACCGCCGGCCACTTGGGCGTGGACGCGCTGGTCAAGAAGACCAGCAAGCCTGTCCAGCGGGTGCTCGCCCTGCTGGCGTGCGCCTGCTGCCTGGCGTACGCCGGATTGTTCCTCATCGCCAGCTACAAGTGGGTGTCGGCGCTGTTCGTGGCCGGCATCGGTGCGGAAGACCTCGATCGGTTCGGCATCAAGGTCGCGTACATCACGGTCATCGTACCGATCGGCTTTGGCCTGGTGATCGCTCGCTACCTGGAAATCTTCTACCGCATCTGGACGCACCGGCAGACAGGGTTGGGTCTGGCCGACGAAGCGGCTGAAGCGAGCAAGCTGGCCAATCCTGCCGAGGAGCAGCACTGATGACCGTTATCTGTCTGTTCCTGCTGTTATTCGTTTTCATGTTCCTGGGCGTGCCCATCGCCATTTCCCTGGGCTTGGCCGGCGCCGTTTCGATCCTGCTGTTCAGCCCGGACTCGTTAAGTTCGCTGGCGATCAAGCTCTTCGAAACCTCCGACAGCTACACCTTTCTGGCGATTCCGTTCTTCCTGTTGTCCGGCGCCTTCATGACCACCGGCGGGGTCGCGCAGCGGCTGATCGATTTCGCCAATGCCTGCGTCGGCCACATTCGCGGCGGTCTGGCGATTGCGGCGGTGCTGGCGTGCATGCTGTTCGCGGCGTTGTCCGGCTCCTCACCTGCCACGGTGGCGGCGGTCGGTTCCATCGCCGTGGCCGGCATGGTGCGCTCCGGTTATCCGAAAGAGTTCGGCGCCGGGATCATCTGCAACGCCGGTACGCTGGGGATTCTGATTCCGCCTTCTATCGTGATGGTGGTCTACGCCGCTGCCACGGAGACCTCGGTCGGCAAGCTGTTCATTGCCGGTGTGGTGCCCGGGATCCTGCTTGGCGTGATCCTGATGGTGGTAATCTACATCGTCGCCCGGGTCAAAAAGCTCCCGGCCCAGCCACGGGTGACCTTCCGCCAATGGCTGCACACCGCGCAACGCGCGTTCTGGGGCCTGATGCTGCTGGTGATCATCCTCGGCGGCATCTACAGCGGCATGTTTACCCCGACCGAAGCGGCGGCGGTGGCGGCGGTCTACTCGGCGTTCATCGCGTTGTTCGTCTATAAGGACATGAGTTTCAAGGATTGCCCGAAAGTGCTGCTGGAATCCGGCCGGCTGTCGATCATGCTGATGTTTATCATCGCCAACGCCATGCTCTTCGCCCACGTCCTGACGACGGAGCAGATTCCGCAGCAGATCACGGCGTGGGTCATCTCCGAAGGCCTTACCCCGATCGGCTTTTTGATCATGGTGAACATCGTGCTGCTGGTCGCCGGCAGCTTCATGGAGCCTTCGGCAATCATCCTGATCCTGGCGCCGATTTTTTTCCCGATCGCGATGAAACTCGGCATCGACCCGATTCACTTGGGCATCGTCATGGTGGTCAATATGGAGATCGGACTGGTCCATCCTCCGGTGGGGCTCAATCTGTTCGTGACGTCTGCGGTGACTGGCCTGACGTTGGGCGAGACCATTCGCGCGGCGTTGCCATGGCTGTCGATCCTGCTGGTGTTCCTGCTGCTGGTGACCTACGTGCCCTTCATTTCTCTGGCGCTGCCGAACTGGTTGGGGATGCCGTGAGAGAGGGGACTCGTCCTTAGAGCTACATCAAGATCAAGATCAAGATCAAGGTCAAGGTCTACGGCGGTCTGCCTAGGGGCAGACTGTTTCGCCTTCGGCGAGTTACTTGGAAAAGCACCCCAAGTAACCAAGGGTGCCTGCTCCTGGTTTGGCCCTTCGTTCCTCAGGGTTCCCTCACTCCGACGACGCTCCGTGGGCCCGCGCCGAACGGACATCCATGTCCTGACGGCGCTCTCGCGGCATCCATGCCGCTCGGCCCACTCCGC
>NZ_JBNNGV010000048.1:0-23084 GCF_050268485.1 Pseudomonas sp. NPDC078416
GCTCTCGCGGCATCCATGCCGCTCGGCCCACGGAGCGAGACCTGCGTTCAGCCTGCACCCAAGTCGCGATTGGTGTCGTCTGGGCTTTTTGCGTATGAAGATCAAAAGCGCTTTTAAAGCAGATCAGAAGCTTCCCGGCTGAAGCCGGTCCCACAGGGTATATGCGGTGCTTTTTGTGGGACCGGCTTTAGCCCGGAATGGACGCGCAGCGTCCTGGGATGCATACCCACGCGGAGCGTGGGCACGATCATGATTACGCGAGAACACGCGGTCCAATCGTAGGACCGGCTTCAGCCGGGAAGCCTTTGATCTTGATCTTCGTCCGAGATGGTTCAAACACCGCAAAACGCGACTTTGGTGCAGGCCGAACGTAGACGACGCGCAGTGGGCCGAGCCGCATGGATGCGGCGAGAGCGCCGTCAGGACATGGATGTCCGTTCGGCGCGGGCCCACGGAGCGTCGTCGGAGTGAGGGAACCCGACGAAGTCGGGCCCAACCGAGAGCAGGCACCCTTGGTTACTTGGGGTGCTTTTCCAAGTAACTCGCCGAAGGCGAAACAGTCTGCCCCCAGGCAGACGCTGTTGACCTTGATCTCAGCCCTTAAAACTATCCCGCCAGGCCAAAAACCGCCGTTCCAGCATCGCCAGCACCCCATCGGTCAACTTGCCCAACACCGCCAACACAATGATCGCCGCCAGCACAATATCGGGCCGTGACGTCTCGCGCCCATCACTCAGCAAATAGCCCAACCCCTTCGTCGCCGCGATCAACTCCGCCGCCACCAGAAACATCCACGCCAGACTCAACCCCGAGCGCAAGCCGGTGAACAGACCGGGCAGGGCGGCCGGCAAAAACACATGCACGATCATCTGCCGCTGACTGAAGCGAAATATCTGCCCGACCTCCACCAGCTTGCGATCAATATTGCGAATGGCCGCAACGCCGTTCAGGTACACCGGAAAGAACGCCCCGATGGCAATCAACACAATCTTGGAGGTCTCGCCGATCCCCAGCCACAACAGCAACAGCGGCACCCAGGCCAGGCTCGGGATTGAACGCAGCCCCGCGAAGGTCGGCTCCAGATAGGCTTCCGCCTCGCGGCTGAGCCCGACCCACGCCGCGAACACCAGTGCCAGACCTGCGCCGATCACGAACCCGGACAACACCCGTGTCAGACTGGCGCCGATGTGTTTCCACAGGGCACCGTCGGCCAGGTCCGTCAGCGTCGTGGCGATCTCGCTGGGGGCCGGCATCTGGTAGGACTGCACCCAGCCGACGCGGACCGCAATTTCCAGCAACAGCAAAATAGCCACCGGCACGGCAAGGCCCTTCAAGCGGGTTCGCCCATTCCCACGTGCACGCCGCACAACCGGTTGCGCGTCCAACCCCTCGTCCTTCAACACCTGAGCCTTGGGGTTGACGCTGCTTCCGATACCGCCGCCACTGGCTTCGCTGCCCCGCGCGTTGCTCATGGCGTGGCGACGACCGCGTTGCCGAAGCTCGGGTCGATCAACTGATCGATGACCTGGTCGACGTTCGTCCCTTTGCGCACCAACTCTTCGGAAACCAAAATCGGCGCGGCGGCCTTCGACGCGCTAACGTCCTTGTCGGTCAGCAGAGGGTTGCCGAGGTCAGTGCGGCTCAGCTGCAATTTGGCGACATCCAGCGGCAGGCCTGACTCGGTAGCAAGCAATTGCGCCAGCTCGTCCGGATGTTTCAACGACCATTCCCGGGCTTTTTCGTACGCGCCTAGGACGGTTTTGACCGCTTCCGGGTGCTCTTTCCCATAGCGCTCGGTCACGCTGACGACGCCAAAGCTGTTGAAGTCCTTGTTGCGATACAGCAAGCGCGAGCCGGCCTGAATTTCGCTCGCCGCCATGTGCGGATCCAGCCCGGCCCAGGCGTCGACGTCGCCTTTTTCCAGCGCGATACGGCCGTCCGGGTGTTGCAGATGCAAGAGTTCGACATCGTCCTTGGTCAGCTTCGCCTGCTGCAAGGCGCGCAGGGTAAAGAGGTAAGGGTCAGTGCCTTTGGTGGCGGCGATTTTCTTGCCCTTGAGGTCGGCAACACTCTGTAGGGTCGAGTCCTTGCGCACCACCAGCGCGGTCCATTCGGCGCGGCTGTAGACATAAACCGATTTGATCGGGCTGCCGTTGGCCCGCGCCAACACCGCCGAGAGACTGGCGGACGAGGCGAAGTCGACGCCGCCGCTGTTGAGGTATTCCAGTGAGCGGTTGCTGCCCTGGCTGAATACCCAGCTGACTTTGCTTTGGGGCAGCGCTTTTTCCAGCCAACCAAAATGCTTGAGCACCAGACTGACCGGCGAGTAGTAGGCGTAATCCAGGTGCACTTCGGCCGGTGGCGCCTCGGCAGCCAGGGCCAGCGGCTGTAACGTCAATGCGAGAGCCCCGGCGAGTAGTTTGAAGGAAGTCGGCAGGCGGAAAAATGCGGTCATGGGTGAGTGTCCAGTCAAGGGGCGGAAGCTGCGCACGGCTGCTTATGACGAAATCAGCAGTCGGAGCGAATCGGTCTGCTTGATTGGAATATTGCAGGCTTTGTGCCATTGGCTGTTGTGCCCGTGTAGACGCGGATTGACGGGAGTTCAAAGCCGTTCAGGGTGTCCTTGACACTGCAGTCTGTTGATCAGATGTTGCTGGGCAAACAGTCGCACCGGGTCAGGTAATCTCTACGCAAGTCTTTTTTCCCACATCCATGTAGCTGACCGTTCGGCGATTAATTCGCTGAATCAGGCGGTTGCGTGCAACCTCTTGAGCATTTACTCATCTGATGGGCATTCGTTATACGGAAATATTCGCTCGGCATACTGCACCGAGCCGCACGCTGACAAGGACGTTGCATCGGGCGTCACGCCCATCACGAGCCATCAGAACTCCATGCCGATATGAGCCTTTCAACACCTCCTCTGTGGTCCCGCGCAATGCAGCGCATGACTTACTTTCTGTTGCCGACCCTGCTGATCGCATCCGCCATTTTCTGGTTCGCGGCGGGCAAAGGGGTGCATGCCGAGTCCAAGAACGGCACCCAGACCCTGGTGTTTCTGCGCCACGCCGAGAAGCCCGAAACCGGCCTGGGTCAACTGAACTGCCAGGGCCTCAACCGCGCCATCGACCTGTCCACAGTGCTGCCGAACACCTTCGGAAAGGCCGACTTTATCTTCGCGGCCAACCCCAGCCGCCATGTGGAAGAGGGCGAGCACGATCATTCCTACAGCTACCTTCGCCCGCTCATGACCGTCGGCCCCAGCGCGATCAAGCTGGGCCTGCCGGTCAATATCGATTTCGCCGCCAATGACACCGGTGATCTGGCCGATGAGCTGATGCGCGACAAATACCACGACGCCACCATCTACACCGCCTGGTCCCACGGCTACCTGCCGGAGCTGATCAACAAAGTCGCCCAGGAGGCGTCGGGCGAGAAGGTCAAACTGGTCAACGACTGGGTCGCCGAGGACTTCGATTCCGTGCTGGTCCTGACCCTCAAGTGGAACGACGGCAAAGCCACGCTGCAGTACGAAAACTACAAGCAGAACCTTGATGGCGGTGCTGTGGGCTGCCCGAGCTGATGGGCATCCCCGAGATGGCATAGGGGAGGCGACATCCAGTCCTGCAGAGTGCATGCAGTCTCATAGTGGGACCGGCTTCAGCCGGGAAGAGGCCAGTCAGTGCACCCTCAACCCTGCGGTGTGACGCCTGCGGCTCTCCCGACTAAAGCCGGTCCTACGGTCGATAACACCTGATGCGTTCCAGCCCGAAAAATTTGTACGCCTTCATCGATTACGCTAGCGTCACCCGACCCTGACTGCCGGCGGCTCCTCCATGCGTCAATCTCTCCACCCCCACGCTTCGCGTCTGATCCCCTTCCATCCGCCGCTCGACTGGCAGCGCATGCTGGATTTCTTCGCGGCGCGGATGACGGCGGGCGTGGAGGCGGTGGTCGGCGGGGTGTACATGCGCAATATCGACTTCGAGGGCAGCCCCGGTGCCTTGACGGTAGAGATGGCCCCGGACGGGCAGCATCTACTGGCAACCGCCCACGGCGAGGTGAGCCAGCACATTGATCAGATCATCGTCCCGGTTTCGCACCTGTTCGATTTGTACGCCGAACCTCACATCATCGACCAAGCCCTCTCGCAGGACCCCTGGCTGGCCTCGCTGGTGCAGCGTCGTCCGGGGCTGCGCGTGCCGGGGGCGTTTTCCGGGTTCGAGCTGGCGGTGCGCACGATTGTCGGGCAACAGGTCAGCGTCAAGGGTGCGACCACGATTGTCGGTCGCCTGGTCCAGCGCGCCGGAGTTCAGGTCAGCGAAGGTCTGCATGAACAATTGGCCTGGCGATTCCCGACGCCAGACGCCCTGGCGCAGGTCAATCTGGACAAGATCGGTATGCCCGGCAAGCGCGTCGACACCCTGCAGCGTCTCGCCGCGGCGGTGGCCAGTGGCGAGCTATCACTCGAGGTTCGCCATGGCGACATCGGTGATCTGCGGCGACAACTGCTGGCCATGCCCGGTATCGGCCCCTGGACCGTGGAGTACATCGCCATGCGCGCCTGGCGTGACCCGGACGCCTGGCCCGCCGCCGATCTGGTGCTGATGAATCTGATGACCCTGCGAGAGCCCACGCTGCTGCGCCTGCCGCAGCACAAGGCCCGGGCCGAAGCCTGGAAGCCTTGGCGCGCCTATGCCGCGATGCACATCTGGAATTCCGCGGCGGATGCGGCGGGCAAGCAGAAGGGCGGTTAAACCGCGAGTTTGAGCGCAAGAAGCAGGTGGTTCGGGCAGGTCGCGCGAGTAGTATGTCGGCGTACGGCTGATGCCCGGACGATTCCAGATACTCCCGGCGCGGCCGTATCGAGAGCAAAAACCAGAGCAGGAGCCAGAGGATGACCTTCACCTACCGTTTCATCGATTCCCCGGTCGGTCAGTTGAAGCTGATCGCCAATGGCCCGCGTCTGGCCGCCGTGTTGTGGGAAAACGACCGTCCTAATCGCGTGCTGCTCGGGGCGATGAGCGAAGACGCCGGCAGCGATATTCTGGACCGGACCGAGCGGCAGCTCGCCGAATACTTCGCCGGGCAACGACAGCGCTTCGAGCTTGAACTCGAATTCCATGGCACCGCGTTTCAGCAGAAAGTCTGGCAGGCCTTGCTGGAAATTCCCTTCGGCGAAACCCGCCGTTATCTCGACATAGCCCTGCAGATCGGCAACCCCACCGCCGTGCGCGCCGTCGGTGCGGCCAATGGCAGGAACCCGATTTCCATCATCGCCCCCTGCCACCGGGTGATCGGCAGCTCCGGCGCGCTCACCGGTTTTGCCGGTGGCCTCGACGCCAAGCACCTGCTGCTGACGCTTGAGGGTTATCAGCCGGTACAGCGGGGCAAGCGCGTCAAGGCGGTGGCTTCGACCCAGGCCTCACTGTTCTAGACTGGCCCACACAGACACGCACACCCTGAAAGTCACAACCCGCCCAGAAACCGAATCAATGGAGATGATCATGCCCGGTTCCGCTCAGACGTTTCGCTCACTGCACCACCAATCCACCGTTTTGCGCCTGCCCAATGCCTGGGATGCGGGCAGCGCGCGGCTGTTCGAAAGCCTCGGCGCCACCGCCATCGCGACCACCAGCGCCGGTGTCGCGTGGGCGCAGGGTTATGCCGATGGCCGGGTGTTTCCGGTCGACACTGCGGTAAGCGTCGCGGCCAGCATCGCGCGGCTGATCAAGGTGCCGCTGTCGGTCGACATCGAAAACGGCTACTCGGACGACCCGGCAACCGTTGCGGAGAACGTCAAGCGGGTGCTGGACGTCGGGGCGGTCGGCATCAATATCGAGGACGGTTCCGACGCGCCGCAGTTGCTCGCCCGCAAGATCGAGGCGATCAAAAGCATGGCTGCCAACAACGGGCTGGACGTCTTTATCAACGCCCGCACCGACGTTTATCTGGCGAGTCTGGTTCCTGAACATGCGCGGGTCGAAGAAAGCCTTAAACGCGGTCATATGTACCGGGAGGCCGGTGCGGACGGTTTGTTTGTGGCAGCCCTGGTGGATGTCGAGCAGATCAAAGCCGTCGTTGCCGGCATCGATCTGCCCATCAATCTGCTGGCGCGACAAGGACTGCCAGACGCCGACGCACTGGCGCAGCTGGGCGTACGCCGGTTGAGCGCGGGATCCACCATCACGCAGACCTTATGGGGACAGGCCGAGCAGCTGGCGCGCGGCTTTTTGCAGGAAGGGCGGTCGGAGGCGGTCACTGAAGGCAGCCTGACCTATCCGCAGATTCAGGCGCTGTTTGAGCGCTAGACAGGACGCATCGGAAGCCATGAAACGAAGGGCGGCGATTCTCTGGATTCGCCGCTCTGTTACAAAATTTGCGGCGGGATCGACGAGAGGCGCTAGCCAGGTTTAGTCGAGAAGAGTACAAATGTGCTCCATGACGACCCTTTCCCCCAAACGCGCTGCCATCCTCACGTTCATTCGAGATCGCATCGCCCATAATGGCCAGCCTCCCAGCCTGGCTGAAATTTCCGAAGCCTTCGGTTTTGCGTCCCGCAGTGTCGCGCGCAAGCACATCGTGGCGCTGACCGACGCCGGCCTGATCGAAGTCATCGCCAATCAGGCCCGCGGCATCCGGCTGGTGGACACCCGTCCACGGCCACAGATGCTCGACATTCCCGTGCTCGGCCGGGTGGCCGCCGGTGCGCCCATCGGCCCCGACCTCGATAACCACGACATCTTCACCCTGGACAGCCGCACCTTCATGCGCGTCCCGGATTACCTGTTGCGGGTGAGCGGGGATTCGATGATCGACGACGGCATCTTCGATGGCGATCTGGTGGGTATCCTGCAAAGCGCCGACGCCCGCGACGGGCAGATCATCGTGGCACGGCTGGACGGCGAAGTGACCATCAAGCGCCTGGAGCGCGGCGATGATCAGCTGCGTTTGCTGCCGCGCAACCCGGCGTATCAACCGATCATTGTGCGGCCCGACCAGGACTTCGCCATCGAAGGCGTGTTCTGTGGCCTGGTGCGCCGGGAATGATGGGCGCGGTGGTCAGCCTCGACGCGTTGCTGGACGAGCGACGTGTCTGGAAGGGGCGCCAGCAGGTTGCCTCGGTGGCCACGCAGCCCACCGGCCATGCAGCCCTCGACGCCGCGTTGCCCCTGGGTGGCTGGCCCCCTGCGGCGATGACCGAAGTGCTGGTGGCGGCCAACGGCAGTGGTGAGTTGCGGCTGATGTGGCCGACCCTGGCGCGCCTCGCTGACGCCGGCGAGCGTATCGTGCTGGTCGCGCCGCCCTATCTGCCTTATGCCCAGGCCTGGCAGATGGCGGGCATCGACCTGAGGCAGTTGTCGATCATCCACGCCAACGAGCGCGATGCCCTGTGGGCGGTCGAGCAATGCCTGCGTTCGGGCAGTTGCGGCGCAGTGTTGTGCTGGCCGACCAAGGTCGACGACCGTGCCTTGCGTCGGTTGCAGGTGGCCGCTGAAACCGGTGAAACCCTGGCCTTTGCCTGCCGCGGGCATGAGGCGGCAGCCAACCCGTCTCCGGCCGCGCTGCGTATTGCCATCGACGCGCGCCCCAGTCAGTTGCGGGTGCTCAAGTGTCGCGGCGGGCTGGCGCCTTCTTCCCCCGTCCCGTTCACCGCTGACGCTTGAGGTTGCCATGCTCTGGGCCTGTGTCCTCCTGCCGCAGCTGGCGCTGGACGGCGTCATGCGTCGTCGCGAAAACCCTGAAGAACCGCTGGCGCTGATCAGCGGCACGGCCCAGCGCCGGGTGCTGCAGACGGTCAACCCGGCGGCCCGCGCGATGGGCCTGCGTGCCGGCCAGTCGTTGACGGCAGCCCACGCCATGACCCGAGAATTCGCCACCGTCGAATACGACCCGGACGAAACCGAGCGCTGGCACCGTTTACTGGCCGCCTGGGCCTACCGTTTCAGTTCCCATGTCAGCCTCAAATACCCGCGCGTGCTGTTGATGGAGGTTGAATCCAGCTTTGGCCTGTTCGGCCCGTGGCCGATTTTCGAAGCGCGTCTGCGTCAGGAACTGACCGAGCTGGGCTTCAGCCACCGCATCGTCGCGGCGCCCAATCCGCTGGCGGCCCGCATGCTCGCCAACGCCCATGATGGTCTCGCCGTGAGCGATGGCGACTCACTGCATGAGGTGCTGGCTCAGATGCCGGTCAACCGCATCGGCCTGCCAACCGAGGTGGCCACCGCACTGGCGCGCATGGGCCTGCATCGCGTACGGCAGGTCCAGGGGTTGCCCCGTGACACGTTGGCCCGGCGTTTTCCGGCAGCCGTGCTGCAACACCTCGACACCCTGTTCGGGCGCAGGCCCATGGGGCTGGAGTGTTATGTGCCGCCGGACCGTTTCGATACTCGCATTGAGCTCAACTTCGACGTCGAATCCCATCAGGCGCTGCTGTTCCCGCTCAAGCACATGATTGCCGATCTGGCGGTGTTTCTGGCCGGGCGCGACAGCGGCGTGCAACGTTTCGTGATTCATCTGGAGCATGTGCCGAGTGTGGGCAGCGTTGCGCCGGACACGCAGATTCCCGTCGGCCTGCTCAGTGCCGAGCGCGAAGCCAACATGCTGTTCGAGCTGGCGCGCGGGCGTCTGGAGCAAGTCGAAGTGCCGTCGCCGGTGCGCGCACTAAGGTTGCAGGCCAAGGATCTGCCGGCCTTCGTGCCCACCCATCGCGAGCTGTTCGACGACCGTCCGCAGCAGACCATGCCATGGGAGCAGCTGCGCGAGCGCCTGCGCGCACGGCTTGGAGATGAAGCCGTATCAGGCCTGGCTTTCAATGCCGACCATCGTCCGGAACACGCCTCGTTGCCCGCTTCCCCGAGCAAACCGCTGGCGCTGACCCATAAAGTCCCGCGCCCCGGCTGGCTGTTGTCTGAGCCCGAATTACTGACCGAGCCCGGCCTGCGCGTGCTGGCCGGGCCTGAGCGCATCGAGTCGGGCTGGTGGGACGGCGGCGACGTGCGCCGCGATTATTACCTCGTCGAAACCCGCAACGGCCAGCGCGGCTGGGCTTACCGCAGCGTTGGCGACAGCAGCCTGTTGCTGCACGGCTGGTTCGCATGAGCGCGGGATACGCCGAGCTGCATTGCCTGTCGAACTTCAGCTTTCAACGCGGGGCGTCGAGTGCGAAAGAGTTGTTCGAGCGGGCAAAGCTGCATGGGTATCAGGCGCTGGCCATCACCGATGAATGCACCCTGGCGGGCATCGTGCGGGCGTGGCAGGCCGCGAAGGAATGTGAACTGCCACTGATCATCGGCAGCGAAATCGCCATCGAGAACGGACCGAAAGTCGTCTTGCTGGTGGAGAATCTCGCCGGCTACCAGGCCTTGTGTCGCTTGATCACCCAAGGTCGGCGCCGCAGCAAGAAAGGCGAATACCGCTTGCTGCGCGAGGACTTTCAGCCGCCGCTTTCGGGGCTTTTGGCGCTGTGGCTGCCGGATCTTGATCAGGACGTGCCGACACGGCGGGAACAAGGCGACTGGCTGCGCGGGATCTTCCAGCAGAACCTGTGGCTGAGTGTCGAGCTGCATTGCGGTCCGGATGACCGAAAGCGCCTCAACACCTTGCTCGGTATGGCGCGGGCCATGGCGATTCCTGCCGTCGCCAGTGGCGACGTGCACATGCACGCCCGCGGTCGTCGGGCGTTGCAGGACACCATGAGCGCGGTCCGCCATCACACCACCGTGGCGGAGGCAGGGCATCGGCTGTTTGCCAACGGCGAGCGGCATTTGCGACCGCTGTCGGTGCTGGGCGAGCTGTATCCGGCAAGCCTGCTGATTGAAACCCTGAACATTGCCCGGCGTTGCACTTTCGACCTCCGTGAGTTGCGCTACGAATACCCCCACGAACTGGTGCCACCTGACCAGTCCCCCAGCAGTTGGCTGCGGCATCTGACCGAGCAGGGCGCCAGTCGGCGCTGGCCTCAGGGCGTGCCGGAGGTCGCCCGCAGCAACATCGAAAAAGAGCTGAGGGTCATCGCGGCCAAGCGTTACGAGAGTTACTTCCTCACGGTGCATGACATCGTCAGCTTCGCCCGCGAGCAGCACATTCTCTGCCAGGGCCGTGGCTCGGCGGCCAACTCCACAGTGTGTTTCGCTTTGGGCATCACTGAGCTGGACCCGTCAAAAAGCAACCTGCTGTTCGAGCGTTTCATCTCCGAAGAACGCGACGAGCCCCCGGACATCGACGTCGATTTCGAGCACGAACGGCGCGAAGAAGTGCTGCAATACGTGTTCCGTCGATACGGCCGGGGCAGGGCGGCGCTCACCGCCGTTGCCAGTACCTACCACGGTGCGGGTGCGGTCCGGGATGTGGCGCGCGTCCTCGGCTTGCCGCCCGACCAGATCAACGCCCTGGCTGACTGCTTCAGCCGCTGGAGCGACAGCATGCCGCCCGCCGAACGCCTGCGCGAATGCGGTTTTGAACCTGATAGCCCGATTTTGCGCCGGGTGCTGACACTCACCGGTGAACTCATCGGCTTTCCCCGGCATCTGTCCCAGCACCCTGGCGGTTTCGTGATTTCCGAGCACCCGCTGGAAACCCTGGTGCCCGTGGAAAACGCTGCCATGGCGGACCGCACCATCATTCAGTGGGACAAGGACGACCTCGATCTGGTGGGCCTGCTCAAGGTCGATATCCTCGCCTTGGGCATGCTCAGCGCGCTGCGCCGGACCTTCGATCTGGTCAGGGGGTATCGCGGTTACGACCTGACCCTCGCGACCATCCCCGCCGAGGACAAACCGACCTACGACATGATCACCCGCGCCGACACCATCGGCGTGTTCCAGATCGAGTCGCGGGCGCAAATGTCCATGCTGCCGCGCTTGAAACCCAGCACTTTCTACGACCTGGTGATCGAAGTGGCCATCGTCCGGCCCGGGCCGATTCAGGGCGGCATGGTGCATCCGTACCTGCGCCGCAAGAACGGCGAAGAGGAGGTGACGTACCCGTCCGATGAACTGAAAGTGGTGTTCGAGCGCACATTGGGCGTGCCGCTGTTCCAGGAGCAGGTCATGCAACTGGCGATTGTCGCCGCCGATTATTCCCCCGGCGAGGCGGACCAGTTGCGCCGTTCCATGGCGGCCTGGAAACGCCATGGCGGTCTCGAGCCCCATCGCATCCGCCTCAGCGAGCGCATGAAGGAAAAGGGCTACCCCGACGAGTTCATCCAGCGGATTTTCGAGCAGATCAAGGGCTTCGGCAGTTACGGCTTCCCGGAATCCCACGCCGCCAGTTTCGCCCTGCTGACCTACGCCAGTTGCTGGCTGAAATGCCACGAACCGGCGGCGTTTACCTGCGCGCTGATCAATAGCTGGCCGATGGGCTTTTACAGTCCGGATCAATTGCTGCAGGACGCCCGCCGCCACCAGATCGACGTGCACCCGGTGGACGTGCGATACAGCGACTGGGACTGTTCGCTGGAGCCGGTGGCCGGCCGGGAATACAACCAGAACCTGGCGATCCGCATGGGCTTGCGCATGATTCGCGGCTTCCGCGAGGAGGACGCCAGGCGCATCGAGCAGGCGCGCGGCATACGTGATTTCAAGGACGTGGCCGATCTGTGCATCCGCGCCGAACTGGACAATCGGGCCCGTGCTGCGCTGGCCGATTCCGGTGCGCTGCGGGGTCTGGTGGGGCATCGGCACCGGGCGCGTTGGGAGATCGCCGGCGTCGAGATGCAACGGCCGTTGTTCGGCGACGACTGTTTTGGCGAAGAGGCCCAGGTCGCGCTGCCGTTGCCGAGTGTCGCCCAGGACCTTGCAGCCGATTACGACACCCTCGGCACTACGCTCGGCCCGCACCCGTTGGCCCTGCTGCGGCATAAGCTGGCGGCGAAGCGTTTTCGCAGTTCAAAGGATTTGCTGGATGAAGAACATGGTCGGAGCTTCAGCGTCGCCGGGCTTGTCGTCGGTCGACAACGGCCCGGCACCGCCAGTGGCGTGACCTTTGTCACCCTGGAAGACGAGCACGGCATGATCAACGTCGTGGTCTGGCGTGATCTGGCCGAGCGTCAGCGCAAAGTGCTGGTGGGGTCGCAGTTGATGCAGGTGTTCGGCAAGTTCGAATTCCAGAAGGGCGTGCGCCACGTCATCGCCCAGCGATTGTTCGACCTCACGCCGATGCTCACCGGGCTCGACGTGCGCAGTCGGGATTTCAAGTGAACCGCAGGGGGCTGATAAACGCCTGATTGACCGCGATCCTCCTACAGGTTTTCGGCGGGCTCGCGCTCAAGGTCGGACCCCGATCTACTGTAGGAGCCGGCTTGCTGGCGAAAGCGGCATTTGATCCCACACCGCAGTGAGCCGCCGGATTTGTTCGCCAGCAAGCCGGCTCCTACGGGTTATGCACCGTGGTTGAAGTACGCTGGTCGTCTGCTACGGTCCCTCATGCCCGCACCAGAGACAGGCCCTGAACACCTCGGGATTCAGATCTCCACCTTCACAGCCCGCCCGGTCTTGATCGACTCGATGGCGCAGTTGGCCAGATGCAAGGCTCTCAACCCGTCCCGGGCATTGGTCGGTAAGGTTTCGTTGCCGCGCACCGCGTCGATGAACTGGTTCAGCTCGATGCGGTAGGACGCCGCATAGCGCTCAAGGAAGAAATTTTCCAGCGGCTCGCGCACTTCGGTTTGCGTGGCGCTGTAGCTGCGCACGGTGCTCGGGCGATGGTTGTCGTTGAGGATCATGCCCTTGGAGCCGAACACTTCCAGGCGCTGGTCGTAGCCGTACACGGCTTCGCGGCAGCAATTGATGTGGCACTGTTTACCGGAGGCGGTGCGCAGTAGCACCATCACGCTGTCGTAGTCGTCGATCTGCGCGAGCGCGGGCTCCACCAGTCGGCTGGCAATGGCGATCACTTCGACGGGTTCTTCGCCGAGCAAGGTGCGCGCCGTGTCGAAATCATGGATGGTCATGTCGCGGAAGATCCCGCCGGAGTGGGTCAGGTACTCCACCGGTGCCAGCCCCGGATCGCGGCTGGTGATGACCACCTGGCGCACCTCGCCGATGTCCCCCCGGGCAATGGCCTTGCGCATCTGCAGGGTGTCCGGGTCGAAACGGCGGTTGAAACCCAGCATCACCTTACCGTTCAGGCGCTCTATCTCTTCCACTGCGCGGGCGGCTTTGGCGAAATCCAGGTCAATGGGTTTTTCGCACAGCACCGGTTTGCCCAGCTTCACCGCCCGCAGCATCAGGTCGATGTGGGTGTCGGTCGGGGTGCCGATGACAATCGCATCCACGTCGTCCCGGGCAATGGCCTCGGCGCAATCGTAGGCCGCCGCGCAACCCAGCCTGCCGGCCAGGGTGTCGACGCCTTCGCGCCATGGGTCAGCGATCACCGTGAGTTGCACGTTGGGGTTGGCAGCCACATTGGCCGCGTGAATGTTGGCGATACGGCCTGCGCCGAGGACTGCAATGCGTAGCATGGGTGGATCTCCGGGATTGTTGTTATGGGGTGATCGGCGTAACGGGTGCGGCTGCACATCAGTGCGTCAGGTTGAACGGCGTGACCACCTGCACGTGGGAAACGGGAATCGGCACCGCCTTCCACAGGCGATGAAACTGCAGGATGTGCAGAAACGCGTTGCGGGCGTCGACGTGCAGGTTGTGATCGATGATCGCGGCGATTTTTTCTTCCGCCAACAGTTGTCGGTTTTCCTGATCGAGGTCGTGCCCGATAAATACATTCAGGGGGCGATCCAGTGCGGCGAAGGCGTCGACGATCGCGCGGTTGCCGCCGCCGACGCTGTAAATCGCCTTGATCGACGGGTTGTCCTGCAGCGCTTTGGTGACTTTTTCAAAGGTCGGCTCATGCACGCCAAACCCGCCGGTGACGTCGACGACGCGCAGATGGGCCGCACGGCTGCGCAGCCAGGTGCGGAAACCCATTTCCCGCTCTTCCTCGCCGCGAAACAGCTCACTGCTGATCACCACCGCCACGTCTTGTGCTTGCTCGTCCAGCCAGCGCGACATCAGGTACGCCGCCGTTTGCCCGGCCGTGCGGTTGTCCATGCCGATGTAACCGATACGCTCACTCTGGGGCAGGTCGGAAACAAACGTCACCACCGGCACGCCCGCTGCCGTTGCTTCGTTCACCGCTTCGTTGATCGGCAACTCATCCGCCGCTTTGATGATCAGGCCCTGACTGCCTTTTTCGACGCAACGCAGAATCAACTCGTACATCTGCTGCGTGCCGATTTCCTGGTACAGGTGGAAGCGCGGAAAGATTCGAAACGGCGCCAGACTGCCGAGCTGCGCGAGAATCGCTTCCTGCACCGCATCGCTGAAGCGTTTGGGGGTGTGCAGGATGACGTCGATATGAAAGGTGCGGCCCACCGCAGGCCCGGACTTTTCCTGGGCTTCGAGTTCTTCGAGGGCTTGATGAATGCGCCGGTGGGTCTGGTAATGCACGCTGCCGCGCTGATGCAGGACGCGATCGACCGTCGCCTTGCTCACGCCGGCTTGAGTCGCTATCTGCTTGATGGAGAAACGTCTGGCGCGGTCGAGCATGTGAATCCCCTGAAGCCTCTCGGTGAGGTCTTGTTGAGGTCGATTCGGGGCCTCGATGAGGCTGTCGCAATGCTAATCGCTGTTCTATTACTTGTACAGATGGAAATTAAATTCTAAATAGCTGGCTGTGGTTCTGCCGATCGAAGCACCCAATGCCCTTGGCACGGGCTGTGCTGTGCTCAATTTGTCAGATAAAAATCACTCGCCAGGAGCATCCATGTACAAAGACTATCCCGCTGCGTATCAGGTCAGCAAAGGCTCGGCTCTTCAGGTCGACACGGCGTTTTATGAGCGCATCCGCGAGGCGCAGGACAGCCGCACCCTGGTCGAGCAGTTCGAAGTGCCTATCCGCACCGGCCGGGCGTGGAAGGTCAAGGCCGGACAGGTGTTCCGCGTGACCACCCCGGTGGGCCCGCAAGTGGGCGACTTCAACGTCTGGAGCGCCGATGATCCGCGCGAGCGCATGTGGGCCGCGCGCACCCGGCAATTGCAGGGCGCCCATGTCACCACCCACGACCGGTTGTGGTCGAACCTGCCGTTCCTGCGGCCGATGGTCACCATCACCGACGACAGCCTCGCCAGTTATGGCATCGACGAACACGGCGGTCGGCTGCATGACCTGCTCGGTACGCGGTGCGATCCCTACGTCAACAAGATGCTCACCGGCGAAGACTTTCACCACCACTGCCATTCGAATCTGACCCGCGCCGTGTTGCCCCATGGCCTGACCGAATTTGACGTGCACGACGTGCTGAATATCTTCCAGTGCACCGGCTTGAATCACGACGACCTGTATTTCATGAAAGCCTGCCCGGCAAAACAAGGGGACTACCTTGAGTTCTTCGCCGAGATCGACCTGCTCTGCGCCTTGTCGACATGCCCGGGTGGTGACCTGTCCCTGCCGATGTGGGGCCCGGATGCCCAGGACCCGCTGACCGTGTGCCGGCCATTGGGTGTCGAAATCTACGACATTGCTCCGGCGTTGCTGCAAGGCTGGGAGCAGCCCAAACGCGCGGCGTACAACGGTTTGCACGGGTTGAAGATCGACAAGGCGGACTGGGAGAAGTAAGGCCCGACTTTTCGTCGTGTTTCAGTGAGAGGTCGCACAGCTATCTCAACGCCTTCAGGCATCCCGAAACAAGTCGTGGGCGTCGAGCAGGCGCCAGGCGATCTCCGGGGTCTTTTCGAGCCCGCGGCGGATGGCGGCGGGGATGGCGGCGCGGGTCTTGCGGCACATGCCGGGCAGTTCGGCGATGTCGATGACCATGCCGCGCATGCTGCGCACCTCATTGAAGCCGGGGGCGATGTCCACGCGGATGCCGAGCTGATCGAACATCCGCGTTTGCAGGCGCTGCAGATCTTCCAGGCTGGCGATATTTTCCAGGCGGTCGAGCAGGCGCTTCTCTTCCTGGCGGGTCAGGCGAAGGATGCGCACATCTGCCCCGTCCAGCTCCAACAGCCAGTCGCGGTCGCATTGACAGGCGCCGGGCGGGCAGGGCGAGCGGATGGGCAATGGGGAATTCATGGGCTCCGATCATAACCATGCACTGTGGGGATTTATAGCCATCGCACGTGCGATCGTGCTGAAAACTCACATGACTGATTTGGTAAGGCCAATATCTTAATTAGTTAATTGGTCTTGCCAATGGCCGGGCGCCTGTGTAGTTTTTTCCTGCAGCGCCGCACTTGTCATCGTCCAAGCCACTGCAACTGCGGCCCGTGCTTCCAGAATCCTTCCGCCACCTCACAACAACAAGATCACTGCCCGGAAACCTGCGGCCATGGCCGTTTCAGCGTCGCCGGCGTGCCTGGTCTGGAGAGAGAAGATGCTCACCGTCGTCTGCGAAAAACCCGGTTCCCTGCTGGCCCTCGACCGTCCGAAACCCGAACGCGCACCCGGCGAGACGCTGGTCCGCATCAAGCGGGTCGGGGTCTGTGGCACCGATCTGCACATCTTCAATGGCAATCAGCCGTTCCTCGAATACCCCCGGGTCATGGGCCATGAGTTCTCCGGCATCGTCGAAGCAAGCGAGGCGGGCAGTGGGCTGGAACCCGGCGACGTGGTGTATGTGATGCCGTACCTGTCCTGTGGCGACTGCATTGCCTGCCGTCAGGGCAAGACCAATTGCTGCGTGCGTATTCAAGTGCTGGGCGTCCACCGTGACGGCGCATTTACCGAATACCTGAGCCTGCCCCACGGCTTCGTGCTCAAGGCCGGCGGGGTGACGCTGGATCAGGCGGCCATGATCGAATTTCTGTCCATTGGTGCCCACGCGGTGCGTCGCTCGGACGTGCAATCCGGCCAGCGCGCGCTGGTGGTCGGCACCGGCCCGATCGGCATGGCCGTGGCGATTTTCTCCCGCCTGCGGGGCGCCAAAGTCACCGTGCTGGACACCCGCGAGGATCGCCTGACGTTCTGCAAACAGCACCTGCAGATCGACTCGGCTGTGCTGATTGGCGAAGACGACAAGCAGCAACTGGAGCAACTGACCGAGGGCGAATTCTTCGATGTGGTGTACGACGCCACGGGCAACGCCAAGGCCATGGAGCGCGGTTTCGAGTTCATCGCCCACGGTGGCAAATACGTGCTGGTGTCCATCGTTCGCGACACCATCAGCTTCTCCGACCCCGAATTTCACAAGCGCGAAGCGACGCTCATGGGCAGCCGCAACGCCACCGTCGAAGACTTCCGCTACGTCGAGCAATGCCTGCGCGACGGCCTGATCCCGGACGCCGCGCTGAATACTCACCGCATGGCCCTGAGCGAGGTGACCGAGCGCTTCACCACGCTGCTCGACCCTGCGCAGCGCGTCGTCAAAGCCATCGTCGAATGCTAGGAGACGCGGGCATGAGTGCAACCCCGTTCACCCCCATCCTGCAGTTCGGTACCAGCCGTTTTCTTCAGGCCCATGCCGACCTGTTCATTTCCCAAGCCCTGGAGAAGGGCGAAGCGCTGGGCAGAATCACCGTCGTGCAAACCACCGGCAGCGCCGACAGCGCACAGCGGGTTGCGGCGCTGGCCGGTGGCACGGGTTATCCGGTGCGCATTCAAGGCGCGGAAAACGGCCGCACGGTGGATGAAGAGCTCTGGTCGACATCGATTGCCGGGGCGCTGCAAGCCGGCCCCGATTGGTCGGCGATTCGTCAGGGGATACGGCGCGACGTGCAGGTGGTGATTTCCAATACGGGCGACAAAGGCTACCTGCTGGATGCGACGGACACGGCGTCTTGCCTGGTTGCCGATGCGCCGACGCCCCGGAGTTTTCCGGCGAAACTGCTGGTGTTGCTCCATGACCGCTGGCAGACGAATCCTGATGAGCCGTTGTCGCTGTTTCCCTGTGAGCTGGTTTCACGCAACGGCGACGTGCTGCGCGACCTGATCATTGAGCTGGCGGCGGCGTGGGGCATCGACGCCGGGTTCGCGCACTATCTGCGGGAGACATGTCGCTGGGCGAATTCCCTGGTCGACCGTATCGTCTCGCAGCCCATTCAGCCGGTGGGTGCCATCGCCGAGCCGTACGCGATCTGGGCGATTGAGCGTCAGCCGGGGCTTGTGCTGCCGTGTACGCACCCTTGCCTGGTGGTGACGGACGAGTTGGAGCAGTACGAGCAGTTCAAGCTGTTCATGCTCAATCTCGGGCACACCTGGCTGGCGGAGCGTTGGTTGAAAGATGGCCGGCCTGAGGGTGAGACGGTGTTTCAGGCAATGAATGATCCGCTGCTGCGCGAGAGTCTGGAGGACCTGTGGGAGCGGGAGGTGCTGCCGGTGTTTGCAGCGAAGGGGCAACGGGATCAGGCCCGGGATTATCTGGCCAGCGTTCGTGACCGTTTTCTCAACCCGTTTCTGCAGCACCGGATTGCCGACATCGCGCAGAACCACGAAGAGAAGAAACGCCGCAGGTTCTTGCCGGTGGTGGAGATGGGGCAGGGCCTTGCCGGGTTGGAGCAGCCGAAGCTCAAGGGCGCGTTGGCCGATTGATGCCGGCTGGCACACCACGCACCAAATAGTGGGATCGGCTTCAGCCGGGAAGACGGCAATTGGCACATCGCAAAATTGAGGGTGAACGCACCGGCCTCTTCCCGGCTAAAGCCCGTCCTACTAAATGGGATGCATGCATTGATGATCGTCCCCACGCTCCGCGTGGGAATGCCGCCCGGGACGCTCCGCGTCCCCTCGTGTGACGCAGAGCGTCAGGGGATGTGTTCCCACGCGGAGCGTGGGGAACAATCATAAATTAAGGTTGTTCGCAGACTGCAGGCCACCCAGCAAGGCATCCCAATGCCTGTGATATCCTCCGGCGCATCCTGATGGAACGTGATTGATGACCGCGCCAAGCCCTGCACCCGAACGCCGCCTGTACCAGATCACCGCCGACCGTTTGCGCGAGCACATTCGCAAGCATGGCATCGCCCCCGGCGCGCGGCTGCCTCCGGAGCGCGATCTGGCGCAGTTGCTCGGCGTCTCTCGTCCGTCCCTGCGCGAAGCCCTGATCGCTCTGGAAATCGAAGGCAGCGTCGAAATCCGCATGGGTTCCGGCATCTACGTCTGTGAGCACCTGCTGGGCGTCAAAGGCAAAACCCGCACGCTGGGAGAGAGTCCGTCCGAGCTGATGCAGGCCCGGGCGTTGATCGAAGGTGAGAGCGTGATGCTGGCCTGTCTACACGGCAGCAAGGCTGATTTTCGCTACCTGCAGGGCTGCATCGACAAGATGCGCGAAGGTGCGCTCAAAGGTGTGCCGGCGCTGGACGACGACCGCAAATTCCACCAGCGACTGGCGAAAATGAGCGGCAACTCGACCCTCGTGCGCATCATCACCTCGTTGTTCGAAGAGCGTTATAGCCCGCTTACCGCCCACGTCAGCGAACACTCCGAAACCACCGAAACCTGGGCCATGGCCGTGGCCGAGCACGAAGCGATTCTGCACGCCGTCCAGACCCGCGACCTGATCGGCGCCCAGACCGCCATGCGCGAACACCTGCGCCGCTCCGAAGCGCGCTGGCTGGACGGGATGGAAGCGGAATTGCGTTAGAGCCGGGTCCCTCGGCGCTTCATGACACCCCAGACGCCTTCGCACGCTGGCTTAACGCCGAATCGCCTGTGAGCCGGATCAAACTGTAGGAGCGCGCTTGCCCGCGAAACCGTTGGTACATCCGACGCATCTCCAGGGTCTGGACACACGCGTTCGCGGGCAAGCGCGCTCCTACAGGTCGTGTCGCTTCTGAGGGCGGTTTCCGATCCCGGATATCAAGCCCAATGAGCTACGAGCTACGAGCTACGAGCCTCACGCCATCGTTTTGCGAATCCCTTCCCACAAGCCATTCAAATACACCGCGCCTAGCGCACGGTCGTACAGGCCGTAGCCCGGCTTGCCGGTTTCGCCCCAGATCATGCGGCCGTGGTCGGGGCGGTAATACCCCTCGAAACCCGTTTCTACGTATGCCTTGACGATCTCGGCCATGTCCAGCGAGCCGTCTTCGGAGCGGTGCGCGGTCTCGTAAAAATCACCGGCTTCGTTGACCTTCACGTTGCGCAGATGGGCGAAGTGAATGCGCCCCTGACCGCCGAATTCCCGCACGAGCGAGGGAATGTCGTTGCCCAGATCCGCGCCGAGTGAACCTGAACACAGGGTCAAGCCATTGGCCGGGTCATCCACCATCGCCAGAATGTGCGCCAGGTCCTCGCGGTTCTTCACCACCCGTGGCATGCCGAACATCGAACGCGGCGGATCGTCCGGGTGCAGGGCCATCTTGATCCCGGCATCTTTGGCCACCGGAATGATGCGCTCGAGAAAGTACGCCAGCCGTTCGCGCAAAGTGGCTTCATCGACCTGGGCATATTCGTTGATCAGCGCGCGCAGGACTTGCGGCTCATAGCTGACGTCCCAGCCCGGCAGGGTGATGCCGTTATCGAGGTTCGCCTGCTCGATCACCGCCACGTCGAACGCCAGGGTGGTCGAACCGTCCGGCAACTCCATGGCCAGGGTCGATCGGGTCCAGTCGAACACCGGCATGAAGTTGTAGCAGACCACTTTGATCCCGCAGGCCGCCAGGTTGCGCAGGGTCTGGCCGTAGTTGTCGATCAACTGATCGCGGGAAGGCAAACCGCGCTTGATGTCTTCGTGGACCGGCACGCTCTCGATGACCTCCAGCTCAAGCCCGTGGGCATTCACCGTGGCCTTGAGAGCGGCGATCTTGTCCAGCGGCCAGACCTCGCCCACCGGAATGTCGTAGATCGCCGAGACCACGCCGGTCATCCCGGGGATCTGGCGGATGTAGGGCAGGGTGACGGGATCGCTGTCGCCGAACCAACGGAAGGTCATCTTCATTGCGCAGTCCTTGTTGTTATGGGGCAGGCCGCTCAAGACCGCCAGTGCTTCACCACCAGCGGCCCGATATGGCGTGCGCAGCAGCATAGATTGGTCAGGCCAAATTATGCAAACCCCGACCGTCGAGTCGTAAACTGGCAAATAAATCGCCTTTTCGATTTCCCTAACCCGGTTTGCGGGTCTAGTATCGGCTGCATTCGGATATTTGGTCAGGCCAATTCTGCCGTTCTTCAGGGGATGCGTTATCCCTCGCCGAGCAGCGCGTGAATCAGGGCCCGGGCGCTATACGAAGCTCTAACGACGTCTTACTCATAAAAATAATTAGGAGGACTCGCCATGCAGAAAGGGCGCTGGTTGGTAATTTTTCTGTGCTTCCTCGCGGTGGCCATCAACTACATCGACAGGGCCAACCTCGCGGTTGCCGCCCCCTACATCCAGAAAGAGCTCGCCTTGGGCTCAGGGCAAATGGGCCTGCTGCTCAGCGGCTTCTTCTGGACCTACGCACTCATGCAAATGCCGTTTGGCTGGTTCGTCGACAAGGTCGGCGCGCGCATCGCGCTGCCCCTCGCGGTGGCCTGGTGGTCGCTGTTCACAGCGGCAACGGCGGCGGCCAGCAGCCTGGCATCGATGTTCGGTTGCCGGCTGATGCTCGGCGTGGGGGAGGCGGGGGCCTATCCGTCCTGCGCAAAAATCGTCAGCCAGTGGTTCGACGTGAAGGAGCGTGGCTTTGCCACCAGCATCTTCGACAGCGGTTCGCGGGTCGGCTCGGCGCTGTCCATCCCGTTGGTGGCGCTGATCATCGAGCTGTGGGGCTGGCGCGCGTCGTTCATCATTACCGGCGCAGTGGGTCTGATCTGGGTTGTGGGCTGGTTCCTGATCTACAAAGAGCCTCAAGCCGTTGCGGCCATCGAGCAACACGAAGCGGGCAAGGCGGCCACACTCGCCGCGCGGCCGAAAGTGAAATGGGCGTCGCTGTTTCGTCACCGCACCCTGTGGGGGATGATGCTGGGCTTCTTCTGCCTGAACTTCGTGATCTATTTCTTCATCACCTGGTTTCCGACCTACCTGGTCACCGAACGCGGTTTCTCGCTGAAATCCCTCGGCACGCTGGGCACCATTCCGGCGGTGGCGTCCATCGTCGGCGGCTGGATTGGCGGGCTGACGTCCGACGCGCTGTATCGCCGGGGCTGGAGCCTCACTGCGGCGCGCAAGACCTGCATCGTCGGCGGCATGCTGATGTCGTCGAGCATTTCCCTGTCAGTGTTCGTGGATAGCACCTGGGCGATGCTCGGCTTTTTCAGTCTGGCCTACGCAAGTCTGGCGTTCGCCGGCGCGAGCATCTGGTGCCTGCCAGCCGACGTGGCGCCATCGCCTGCTCACGTGGCGTCGATCGGTGGTATACAGAACTTTGCGTCGAACACCGCCGGGATCTTCATCACCACCTTCACCGGTTTCATGCTGGTGATCGGCAACGGCTCGTTCACCGCGCCGCTGCTCACCGCCGGGGCGTTTGCGCTGTTGGGGGCGTTCAGCTATCTGTTCATTGTCGGCAAGATCGAGCCGTTTTCCACGACGCCGGAGGGTGCCGCGCCGCTGGACACGCCAGCGGTCGCCCAGCGCACCTGAGTGTTGAAACGGATGCGGGCCTCACTTCTGTGGTGTGCCCACTGACGCTTTCCCGGCTAAAGCCGGTCCCACAAGTCGGCGTTCCGGCCAGTCCCATTGAATGCACGCGAATGCCTTAGTGGGACCAGCTTCAGCCGGGAAGAGGCCAGTGTAGGCACCCTCACGTTCGCGGTGTGCCCACTGACGCTTTCCCGGCTAAAGCCGGTCCCACAGGTCGGCGTTCCAGCCAGTCCCGTTGAATGCACGCGGACGCTTTAGTGGGACCGGCTTTAGTCGGGAAGAGGCCAGCGCAGGCACCGTCACCTTTGCGGTGTAACCACTGACGCTTTCCCGGCTAAAGCCGGTCCCACAACTCGGCGTTCCAGCCAGTCCCATTGAATGCACGCGGACGCTTTAGTGGGACCGGCTTTAGCCGGGAAGAGGCCAGTGCAGGCACCGTCACGTTCGTGGTGTAACCACTGACGCTTTCCCGGCTAAAGCCGGTCCCACAAGTCGGCGTTCCGGCCAGTCCCATTGAATGCACGCGGATGCTTTAGTGGGGGGGGGTTTTTTTCGTTAGGAGAATGTGGTTGTATCATCCACTTTT
>NZ_JBNNGV010000049.1:0-22346 GCF_050268485.1 Pseudomonas sp. NPDC078416
TAGGTGAACGCCTTGTCGGTGCCCGGGAACGCTACGCACTCGTAGTCCTTGCCGGCGACTTTCTTGGCGGCGGTCCATTCACTCTTGGCCCAGTCACCCATGATCTGCATGCCAGCCTTGCCGTTGATGACCTTGGCAGCTTCCAGGTTCCAGTCCTGGCCTTTACCGTCGACGTCCATGTAGGTGGCAACTTTCTTCAGTTCGGTCAGCGACTTGACCATTTCAGGGCCGGTCAGCGCAGCGTTGTCGAGGTCGACCAGTGCCTTCTTGTAACCGTCAGCGCCCATGACAGAGAGCACGACGGCTTCAAAAACAGTGCTGTCCTGCCAAGGCTGGCCACCGTGGGCAAGAGGAATGAAGCCTGCCGCTTTGAGCTTGTCGCCCGCTGCGTAGAATTCTTCGAGGGTGGTGGGGGCTTTTTCGATACCGGCTTTCTTGAAGACTTCCGGGTTGATCCACAGCCAGTTGACGCGGTGGATGTTCACCGGCACGGCCACGTAATCACCGTCGTACTTCACGGTATCGGAGACTTTCTTGTCCAGCAGGCTGTCCCACTTCTCCTCTTTGGAGACGTTTTTCAGCACATCGGTATCAAGCAGGCCGGTGGAGGCCCATTCCTGAATGTCCGGGCCTTTGATCTGGGCAACGCCAGGCGGGTTGCCAGCAACGGCGCGGCTTTTGAGCACGGTCATTGCGGTTGCACCGCCGCCGCCTGCGACAGCGCCGTCTTTCCAGGTGAAACCGTCTTTTTCAACTTGCGCGCGGAGCACATCGACAGCGGCTTTTTCGCCACCGGACGTCCACCAGTGCACAACTTCGACGGTGCCCTTGGCATCAGCCGCCATGGCGCTCAGAGGGAACAACGAGGCGAGGGAAATAAGTGCAGCGAGACGGGAAATCGAATTCATATCTGACCTTTCTTGTTGTTATGCATGAGCAAGTCGTGGCGCTTGCGCTGGGTGGATTCTAACCAAGGGGTTAGAGCGGACGGTAACGAAGGGATGCGCGAATGTCACAACACTGTGACATTCGGATAGTCACTCAATCGACTGTAGGAGCGCGCTTGCCCGCGATGAGCGCAGCCAATCCCGCACATCAGTGTTGTTAGAACAATTTTTCGCGGGCAAGCGCGCTCCTACAGGGGAGATCAGGTGCCGGATTACTCCACGCCGCGCGGCAGATACAGCGTGACCCGCAACCCGCCTTCGCGCATGTTCTGCAACGTCACTTCGCCGCCATGGCTGTGGGCAATATTGCGGGCGATCCCGAGCCCCAGTCCGTAACCCTGCTGGTGCTTGCCGGCCAGCCGGAAGTGCGGCTCGAAGACCTGCTCCATTCGCTGCTCCGGCACGCCCGGGCCTTCGTCCTCGACGTGAAGAATGAACGCATCGGCGTCGTCTTCAACGAACAGGTGCGCACGGTCGCCGTACTTGATCGCGTTGTCGATCAGGTTGCCCATGCAGCGGCGCAGTGCCAAGGGCTTGCCGTAGTACATCGACATTGCCTTGCCCTGCAACGTGACACGGCCCGCACCGTCGGGGGAGAGATAAGGTTCGATCAGGCAATCCAGCGCGTGATTGAGGTCGACCGGCTCGATGTTCTCGTGGATGTCGGTGTCCTTCACGCACTGCAACGCGCCTTTGACCAACAGCTCCAACTCGTCCAGATCACGGGTGAATTTGGCCTGCATCTGTTCGTCTTCGAGCAGCTCAACGCGCAGCCGCAAGCGAGTGATCGGAGTGCGCAGGTCGTGGGAAATCGCACTGAATAATTGGCCGCGCTCGGTCAGGTAACGGCTGATGCGATCACGCATGGTGTTGAACGCACGCGTCACCTCCACCACTTCACTGCCGCCGCCCTCCACCACCGGCTCGACGTCGGCCCCCAACGACAGATCCCGCGCAGCATGGGCGAGACGCTTGAGCGGGCCGCTCTGCCAGTGCACCAGCAGGCCGATGAAGACCAGCAGGAAAATACTGGTCAGGGCAATGAACCAGACTTGTTGCGAGGGCAGACCTTCCGACTCGAGCATGGTGTAGGGCTCAGGCAGCAGCGAGGCGATGTACAGCCATTCGCCGGGCGACAGCTCAATCTGCGTCACCAGCACGGGCGGGTTCACCGGTTCGAGGGTCAGCGCGTAATGGGCCCACGAGCGCGGCAGCTCGTCGAGCCTCAGGCCGCTGTTGAAAATGCGCAGGTCTTCAGGGCGAACAAAGCGCACGAGGATGTCCGGGTCGGCGCCGAGGTTCTGCCGCAGCACCTGACCGACCACATCGATAACCGCCGTCTTGCGCGCAGTAGGCTCAAGCACCTGCATTTCCAGCGGACGATCATTGAGCGATACGAAGAACCGGGTGCCGCCCATGCTGCGCAGCTGATCGAGCACCAGCGGCCGAAAGGCGACAGGCAGCGAGCGGAAGTAACTCACGCTCGCCGCCATGGAGAAACCCAGGCTGCGGGCGCTGGTGACCAGGCCTTCCATCTGCGTGGCGCGCAACTGCGACAGCCAGATAAGGCTGGACAGGGTCTGCGCCAGCAACACGGCAAACAAGGTCAGCAGGAGCATGCGCCCGAGCAGCGAGCGCGGCACCGGCAAGCGGCGTTTCTTGTCGGTCACCATCAAGGGCTAGTAACCGTTGCCGGCTTGCGGCAGCACATTGGCTGCCAGCAGATAACCGCTGCCTCGTACGGTGCGGATCAATCGCGGCGCCTTGCCGGTGTCACGCAAACGCTGACGCAGGCGACTCACCGCCATGTCGACGATGCGCTCCAGCGGCATCAGCTCACGGCCACGGGTGGCGTTGCCGATGGTGTCGCGATCGAGAATCTGTTGGGGGTTGTCGAGGAACAGCTTGAGCAGCGCGAAATCGGCGCCCGACAAAATCACTTCTTCGCCGTCGTTGTGGAACAGCCGATGACTGACCATGTCCAGCCGCCATTCATCGAACACCAGCACTTCACCGCCGCTGCGCTCCTGCCCGAACTGGGCGCGACGCAACAACGCCTTGATCCGGGCCTGAAGTTCACGTGGGCTGAAGGGTTTGGCCATGTAGTCATCGGCGCCGAGTTCCAGACCGATGACACGATCGGCCTCGTCAGAGCTGGCGGTGAGCATGATGATGGGGATATGCGGCTGACGCGGATGCTGCCTGACCCAGCGACACAGGCTGAAGCCGTCTTCATCAGGGAGCATGACGTCGAGGATCAGCAGATCGCTGGCCTCTTGGTTGAACGCCTGACGAAACTCGGCCCCATCGCCAACCGTGCGCACCTGAAAACCGGAACGGCTCAGGTAGGCTTGCAGCAACTCCCGAATCTCCTGGTCATCGTCGACCACCAGAATCGATTTACTGACAGCGTTCACATGGTCGTCCTTGTGAGCAATGGATTGTTGTTATGGGCACAAATAACACATCGGTCTGACGATCGGCTTCGCCAGTGAGCCGGTTGCCACGAAATCCATGGCAGGCATAAACCCTGTAGGAGCGCGCTTGCCCGCGATGACGTCAGCCAATCCAACACATCTGGTTGCCAGAACTACTATTCGCGGGCAAGCGCGCTCCTACATGTCTAGCCCTGCGCGATCAGGGACTGATCCAGCGCCACGCCTGCGCCCATCAAGCCAGGATACTCGGCCGTAACCAGCCAGACCGGCACGTCATTGAAATAATCCTTCATCAATCCCTTCTCAGCGAACGCCTTGTTGAAGCCGCTCTGCATGAAGAAATCAACGAAGCGCGGGATCACGCCCCCGGCAATATACACGCCGCCGCGTCCGCCGACAGTCAGTACGTTGTTGCCGGCCACACGACCGAGGAACACGCAAAACTGCTCCAGCACCGCGCTGGCGACCGGGTCGCCCTTGAGCGCCGCCGAGGTGATGGCCGCAGGGGATTTGAATTCCGGCTCGATCTCGTCCAGCCCGCAACTGACCTGATACAGCAGCAACAGCCCGGCACCACTCAGAATCGTCTCGGCGCTGACGTGCTCATGGGTCGCCATCAAACGCATCCACAGCAGGGCCTCGCGGGGCGTACCGATCGGCAGATCAACGTGACCGCCCTCGCCCGGCACCGCCGTCCAACGCGCTTCGCCGCTGCGAATCAACGTGCCAACGCCCAATCCTGTGCCAGGCCCGATCACCACCCGCGCGCCGCGAGGATCGCCCTTGCCATGGCGCACGGTCAGGTACTCGTCGTCCTTCAGGCGGGTCATGCCCAGGGCCATGGCCGTGAAGTCGTTGACCAGGATCAGATGGTCGATCTTCAGCTCGGCGCAGAACGCCTGCCGGTTGATCTTCCAGTGGCTGTTGGTGAAGTGGAAATCGTCGCCGGTCACCGGCCCGGCCACGGCCAGGCAAAGGGAGGTGACATCACCACGCTGCAGTTCCAGGTCCTGCAGATAGACCGTCAGGGCCTTTTCAGGACTGGCGTAATCGACCGTCGCGAACACGCGGATCGAATGCAACTGGTCGTCTTCCCAAATGGCAAACCGCGCATTTGTGCCGCCGATATCACCCACCATCGCCAATGTCACTTGAGCGTCTCCAGATTCGAAGTAAAGGCGCTGGCGCCCTTCTCTGCCGAGCTGAAGGCCATGCGCATGAAGCCGAACAATTCGCGCCCGCTGCCCACGTTATGGGACAGGCGACCGATTGCCGGCTCTCTGGCGGCCAATTCTGCCGGTTCGATCAGAACTTGCAACGTTCCTTTCACACCATCGACACGAATGAGATCCCCATCACGCACCAACGCCAGCGGTCCGCCGTCGGAGGCTTCCGGGCACACGTGTATCGCCGCCGGAATTTTCCCGGACGCGCCGGACATGCGCCCGTCCGTAATCAGCGCCACTTTGAAGCCACGATCCTGAAGCACGCCCAGAAACGGCGTCATCTTGTGCAGTTCAGGCATGCCGTTGGAGCGCGGCCCCTGGAAACGCATCACTGCGACAAAGTCGCACTCCAGTTCGCCGGCCTTGAAAGCGTCGGCGAGGTCTTGCTGGTCCTCGAAGACTTTGGCGGGCGCTTCAACGATCTGATGCTCCAGCGCAACGGCGGAGACCTTCATCACGCCACGGCCCAGGTTGCCTTCCATGACCCGCAGGCCGCCCTCGGCCGAGAACGGACGCGCGATAGGGCGAAGGACGTTTTCGTCGAGGCTTTCGATCGGGCCATCGCGCCATACCAGCGTGCCTTCTTCCAGGAACGGTTCCTGGGTGTAGCGACGCAGGCCACGGCCCATGACCGTGTTGACGTCTTCGTGCATCAGGCCCGCGTCGAGCAGCTCACGGATCAGGAACGACATGCCACCGGCAGCCTGGAAGTGGTTGATGTCGGCTTTGCCGTTCGGGTAGACGTGGGACAGGGTCGGCACGACTTCCGACAGATCGGCCATGTCCTGCCAGGTCAGCTGAATGCCCGCGCACTGGGCAATCGCCGGCATGTGCAGCGTGTGGTTGGTGGAACCGCCCGTCGCGTGCAGGGCAACAATCGAGTTGACCAGCGAACGTTCGTCCACAATCTCTCCGAGTGGGATGAAGTCGCCGCTTTGTTTGGTCAGACGCGTGACCTGGAACGCCGCCTCGCGTGTCAGGGCATCGCGCAGCGGTGTGTAGGGATTGACGAAAGAGGCACCCGGAAGATGCAGACCCATGACTTCCATAATCAGCTGGTTGGTGTTCGCCGTGCCGTAGAACGTGCAGGTGCCCGGACCGTGGTAGGACTTCATTTCCGAATCCAGCAGCTCTTCGCGAGTGGCTTTGCCTTCGGCGTAGCGCTGACGCACGTCGGCCTTCTCTTTGTTGGAGATGCCGGAGACCATCGGCCCGCCCGGCACAAAAATCGTCGGCAGATGACCGAAGCGCAGCGAGCCCATCAGCAAGCCCGGAACGATCTTGTCGCAGATGCCCAACATCAGCGCGCCGTCGAACATGTTGTGGGACAACGCCACCGCCGTTGCCATCGCAATGACTTCCCGGCTGGCGATACTCAGCTCCATGCCCGGCTCGCCTTGGGTGACGCCATCGCACATCGCCGGAACACCGCCGGCAAACTGCCCCACCGAGCCGATTTCACGCAGCGCTTTTTTGATCTGTTCGGGGAAGTGTTCGTACGGCTGATGCGCCGAGAGCATGTCGTTGTAGGAGGAGACAATGGCGATGTTGGCCGCATTCATCATGCGCAGGCTGTTCTTGTCTTCCGGACCACAGGCCGCAACGCCGTGGGCGAAGTTGGCACATTGCAGCTTGCCGCGCATCGGCCCGTCGCTCGCCGCGCCCCGGATCAATTGCAGGTAGCGTTGACGGGTTTCACGGCTGCGAGCAATCAGCCGTTCGGTTACCTCAAGGACGCGGGGATGCATGTCATGGACTCCAGGCTAGCGGATGGGATCACCCGTTCAGGCGCTTTCACCAGGCTGCGATCAAATCCGGTGCTCAGACGAGAGCGGCGGCAAACACTTGATTTTCAGCCAGTTGTGACGGCCAGACGGGCTTCTATTTGTAGATAAAACAAAATACTGCCACTAAAAGGGGTTGTTTTCTATTTTTATGAGAATAATCTTGTAATTCCAACAACAAATTCCTGAGGACGGGTGTATGACTCTCCGCATCGCAATCAATGGCTTTGGCCGAATCGGCCGCAACGTCCTACGCGCACTTTATACCCAAGGCTACCGTCAGGACCTGCAAGTCGTCGCCATCAATGATCTGGGCGACAGCGAGATCAACGCCCACCTGCTGAAATTCGACACGGTGCACGGGCCGTTCGACGGCACCGTCGAACACGATCAGGAAAGCCTGACCGTCAATGGTGACCGAATTGCAGTCAGTGCCATCCGCAACCCGGCCGAGCTGCCGTGGAAGTCCCTGAACATCGACGTGGTGTTCGAATGCACCGGCCTGTTCACGGATCGCACCAAGGCGGCCGCGCACATCACCGCCGGCGCCAAGAAAGTGATTATTTCAGCACCGGCCAAAGGCGCCGATGCGACGATCGTCTACGGCGTCAACCATGACGTGCTGCGCCAGTCCCATCAGGTCATCTCCAACGCGTCATGCACCACCAACTGCCTGGCGCCGGTCGCTCAAGTGCTGAACCGTGAGCTGGGCATCGAGAGCGGTCTGATGACCACCATCCACGCCTACACCAACGACCAGAACCTGATCGACGTCTACCACACCGACCCGTACCGGGCTCGTTCGGCGACTCAGTCGATGATCCCGAGCAAGACGGGCGCTGCCGAAGCGGTCGGTCTGGTGCTGCCGGAACTGGCGGGCAAGCTGACTGGCATGGCCGTGCGTGTGCCAGTGATCAACGTGTCGCTGGTCGACCTGACCATTCAGCTCAAGCGCGACGCGACGGCCGAAGAGGTCAACGCGATCATGAAAGAAGCGGCGCAGCATTCGAAAATCCTCGGTTACAACACCCTGCCGCTGGTTTCCCACGACTTCAATCACAACCCGCTGTCGTCGATCTTCGACGCGAACCACACCAAAGTCAGCGGTCGCCTGCTGAAGGTGCTGGCGTGGTACGACAACGAATGGGGCTTCTCCAACCGCATGCTGGATAACTGCCTGGCGTTGATGAACGCCGAGTAAATAACGAGATCACCCTGTGCAGGAGCGAGCTTGCTCGCGAAGACGGAATCCAATCCGCTGGAGAGTCAGCGGATTTACCCAGCTCTTCGCGATCAACTCCCTCCCTCAGTAATGACTACCGTCCCCGGACAACGCCCTTACAAACTGTGCAAATCCCCGCCTTGACCTGACCTCTAGATGATAAGCATTATCATCTGATGAATTCTGGTCGGGTGTCCCCGTGACTCAGTCGCACTTCAATACTGTCTTCCTCGCCCGACGAACCATGCTGCTGCGCACGCTTCAGCGCATGGTGCGCAGCCACACCACGGCCGAAGACCTGCTGCAGGAAACTTACCTGCGTGTCACCCGAGCGCTCACCGAGCGAGCCATCGAGCACCTCGAACCCTTCGTCTTCCAGACTGCGCGCAATCTGGCGCTGGATCATCTGCGCGCCCGGCGCGTTCAAGCGCGCACCATCATTGACGATGCGCCGATCAGCGATATCCATAACGTCGTTGCCCCCGACTCCGCACTGGAGGACGCCGCCCACGCCAATCGTCTGCTGGAAAGCCTGAGCGCAAGCCTGGAAACCCTCTCGCCACGGCAGCAGAAAATCTTCACCCTGAGTCGGCTCCACGGCGCGAGTTATCTGGAAATCGCCGACCAGTTGGGGGTGTCCACCAGCACGGTGCAAAAAGAACTGAAGCTGGTCATGGCGCTTTGCATGGGTGTGGCAGCGCGCCTGGATCACTGAGCTTCGCCCGTCAGAATCGTCAGCTGGTGCTACAGAGTGACGCTACACTGCCGCCCAAACCGTGGACCCGAGGACGCTGCTTGACGGACGCCCAATCACCCCGCCTCGCTCGAGCCGACGCAGCGCGCGCTGCCGAGACGATGGACCAGGCCCTGACCTGGCTGATCGAACTGGAAATCGCCGATGACGCAACACACGCGCGCTTTCTGGAATGGCTGGAAGCCGATCCCGCCCACCGCGAAGCGTTCGCCAGCGCTGAGGCTGTGTGGCACTCGCAAGCGGTATTCGATGCCGCAGCGCTGCTGGCTGCGCGGAAAAAAACCTAGCGCGGACGGTGCTCGCCAACCTGCGGCGTCACTGCGGCGAACCGGATGATGTGGAACTGACCGAAATTATTTTTACGCGATAGCCGCGGCCCGTACGTCTAGTCATAGCCAATGCAACTGATTCCTATTTGAATCATCTCGCAACAACTATGACGACCCGTACGACAGGGAGCGCTATCCATGCTGTCCAGTTTCAACCCCGCACCACCCGACTCGCCCACGACCCCTCACCCCTTCGGGCTCTCGCTGCTGACGATCGCCATCTTCGCCGCAGCGTTGCACAGCCCCGCCGTCGCTGCTGCCGAACAAAGTACCGCGTTGGAACTGCAGCAGATCACGGTCAGTGCCACGCGTCAGGCGCAGTCGGTGGATTCGGTCCCCGGTACGGTGACCGTGCAGGACCGCGCGGCGCTGGATCGGCGCAACGTCAACAGCATTCGCTACCTTGTGCGCGACGAGCCTGGCGTTTCCGTAGGCGGGGCCGGCCAGCGTGCGGGCACCAGCGGTTACAACATTCGTGGCATTGATGGCGACCGGGTCCTGACGCAAGTGGACGGCGTCGAAGTGCCGGACAACTTTTTTCAGGGCCCTTTTGCCAACACCCATCGCAATTACGTTGATCCGGAGATCATCAAGCGCGTGGAGATCCTGCGCGGGCCTGCGTCGGCGTTGTATGGGAGCAGCGCCATCGGCGGTGCGGTGAGTTATTACACCCTCGACCCCGAGGACATCATCAAGCCGGGCAAGGATGTCGGCGCCCGCCTGAAAACCGGCTACAGCTCGGCGGACAACAGCTGGCTGAACTCATCCACGGTTGCAGGCCGGGCGGGGGACTTCGACGGCTTGCTGCACGTCAGCCAGCGCAACGGCCACGAGACCGAGTCCTACGGGGAGCATGGCGGGACCGGGCTGTCCCGCACGGCAGCCAACCCGGAAGACGCCCGCGCCACCAATGTGCTGACCAAGCTGGGCTGGAACTACGGCGACAACGATCGTCTGGCGTTTACTTACGAGAAGTACAAGGACGATACCCATACGAATCAGAAGAGTGTGGTGGGTGGGCCTTTCATACCTGGCAGAGGTGCGTCAGGGATGTACCGAAGCCGCGAGGGCGACGATGTCATCACCCGAGAGCGGTTTGGCCTCGAAAACCCGTTCGCGCTGGACAGCGTGCTGGCTGACAACGCCAAGTGGAGCTTGAACTACCAGCTTGCCAAGACCGATCAAAATACCTTAGAGCGCTACATACCCGGCAGCCGTGACGTCTGGCGCTCCCGCGACACCCACTACAAGGAACGCCAATGGATTCTCGACGCCCAGCTGGATAAAGCGTTCGACATTGGCGACACGCAGCACTTGCTGACCTATGGCACGACCCTCAAGCAGCAGAAGGTGACAGGACTTCGGTCAGGATCAGCCACCTGCGCGTCGGTCCTGGGCACCTGCCGCACCCTCGGCGCAGTCAGTGCCACTGCCTCCGACATCGTGGCACCCACTAACGACTTCCCGAACCCGACGATCACCACCTACGCGCTGTTCGCTCAGGATCAGATCAAATGGGGCGACTGGACCTTCATGCCCGGCGCCCGCTACGACTACACCACGCTCGAACCAGACGCCACAGATTCATTCCTGAAGAGCGTCAACCTGTCCAGCAAGAGCGAGTTCGACGACAGCACGAAAAAATGGCATCGCCTGTTACCCAAGCTGGGGCTGACGTATGCGTTCGACGACGCCTACACCTGGTACGGCCAGTACGCCGAGGGTTTCCGCACGCCGAGCGCCAAAGCGTTGTATGGCCGGTTCGAAAACACCCGGGGCAATTACGTCGTGGAGCCCAATCCAGACCTAAAACCGGAGACCAGTAAAAGCTACGAAACCGGGCTGCGCGGTCACTTCGACGAAGGCACGTTTGATCTCGCGCTGTTCTACAACACGTATCGCGACTTCATCAATGAGGACGCGGTGATCCCCGCCAACGCCACCACCACGACCTTCCAGTCCAACAACATCAAGCACGCCACGATCAAGGGCGTCGAGCTTAAGGGTCGTTTGAACCTGGACAGCTTCGGCGCACCCGAAGGCCTCTACACCCGAGGCTCGCTGGCCTATCTGTACGGCCGCAACAACGACACCGGCCAGCCCATCAACAGCATCAACCCGCTCACCGGCGTATTCGGGCTGGGTTATGACCAGGACACCTACGGCGGTTTGCTGAACTGGACGCTGGTGAAGCGCAAGACGCGGGTCGACACCAGCAACTACTACGCCCCGGATGGCGCCACCCGGTTCAAGACGCCGGGCTTTGGCCTCGTCGATCTGACGGGGTATTACAAAGTCACCGACGACGTCACGCTCAGCGGCGGTCTCTACAACGTCGCGGACAAAAAATACTGGCTGTGGGACGACGTGCGCGGCTACGACAGCGTCGGCGAAGCAGGCGCCACCGCTCCCGCCAACCTCGACCGCCTGACCCAGCCCGGCCGCAATTTTGCCGTCAACGTGGTGTGGAACATCTGACCGAATATCCGTCGCAGGAACGTGGTTTTTTACACGCCTGCGACGCTCGCTCGTCTTGTCAACAAGCGCCTCATTTACAAGGAAGACCCATGACCGACAACTCGATTCGTCGCTCGCAACGACTGAACCAGATCACCCATGCCCCCCATGAACAACTGGACAAGGCGGTGAAAGCCAACGCGCCGTTCGAAACCCTGGCCAGCTACAGCCGATTCCTCAGCGCCCAGTACCTGTTTCAGGAAGAGCTGAAAACTCTGTACACGCACCCGCAGTTGATCGCGCTGATTGCCGACCTGCCCGATCGATGCCGCGCCGAGCAGGCCAAAGCCGATCTCCTTGATCTTCAGGCTGACATCCCTGTCCCCGTCGCCGGCGCCATCGATGGGCCCAGCCTTGCCGAGGCACTGGGCTGGCTGTTCGTGTCGGAGGGTTCGAAGCTGGGCGCCGCCTTTCTGATCAAACGCGCCGTGGCCTTGAACCTCAGCGAGACCTTCGGCGCCCGCCATCTGGGAGAACCGTCAGGCGGTCGAGCCGAAGGCTGGAAACGCTTTATCCGGATTATTGACGATCTGCCGTTCAACGCCGAGCAGGAGCGCGAGATAGACCGCGGTGCGGTGGCGGCCTTCGAACGTTTCAACGTGCTGCTGCGACACGCCTACGCTTCAGCGTCCGAAGCGGAACCCGCCTGACGCCGGGCCTTTTATGCCCGGCACTGATAAGCTGAGCGCCTTTGCGGGACGTGAAAATCCCGCAACACCTGCTCACTCTGCATTACCGAGACCATGACCAGTACACCACCCGGCAGCAAACTGTCCCGCATCCTGTTTGGCATTCTCGCCTACGTGAGCCTGACCATCGGCATCATCGCGATTTTCATTCCTGGCCTGCCCACCACCGAATTCATTCTGCTGGCGGCGTGGGCCGCCACACGAAGCTCGCCGCGCTTGAGCGCCTGGCTCGAAAATCATCGGGTGTTCGGACCGATGCTGAGCAACTGGCGAAACGGCAAGATGATTGCGCGCAGGGCCAAGATCAGCGCTACGGTCACCATGCTGATTTGCGCGGTCATGATGCTGGTGGTGCTGAAACACAATTGGTGGATCTACTTCGCAGTGGCCGGAATGGTGCTGGTCAATCTGTGGATCTGGTCACGGCCCGAGCCTTCACGGGTTCAGCCGGAAAAGTGAGGTGTAGGACCGGCTTCAGCCGGGAAGAGGCCGGTTTGAACGTCCTCAATCCTGGGGCGTGACACCTGACGCCTTCCCGGCTGAAGCCGGTCCCACAAACAGCGCGCGACATATGCATCTGAACCAGAGGCGGCGGCGTGGGTCTGTCCCTTCAGGTCCAATCACTTTCCCAGGAGCCATCGTCATGTTCGAGCCAGGTCATCTGCACATCGTCCACCCCGCTCTGCAACCACACGACGTCGGCTACGACCTTCACATCCGCTACGAAGTCAGCCAGACCGACTCGGGGCCGGGCATGCAGTTCACCCTGGAAGGCGACGTCAATGGCCAGGCGGTCAACGAAACGTTCGAACTGCCCAAGGACAAAGCCTACAACTTCGCCAGCGAGGCCTCGCGCAGACTGGAGAAGCATGGCCTGCCGAAATCCACCGACCTGCACGCGATGCACGGCGAATACGACCAGATGTTCGAAGACATCCGTCACAAGCTCGACATGAAATCCGGTGATCCGGTGAAACCGGAGCACCTGGAGTAAACCAGCGCCCCTTCAAGGTCTCGGGATGGGCAATGCGATTACTGGCATAATCGCCCACCTCACTCCCGCGAACCCTTTCCTTCCCCATGCGCATTCACGTCACGTTCATTGACCGCGTCGGCATCACCCAGGAAGTGCTGGCCATCTTGGGCGCGCGCAATCTGAACCTGGATGCCGTGGAAATGGTGCCGCCCAACGTCTACATCGACGCGCCGACGCTGAGCCATGATGTGCTTGAAGAACTCAAGGACCGGCTGTTTCGCGTGCGCGGCGTGGAAGCGATCACGGTGGTCGACATCCTTCCCGGCCAGCGCCGCCACCTGCAACTCGACGCCCTGCTGGCAGCGATGACCGACCCGGTGCTTGCCCTCGACAGCGCCGGCCACGTATTGCTGGCAAACCCGGCGCTGGTTGCGCTGTATGGCCGGGAACCGACGGGGGAGTCGATTGGCGAGCTGTTTTCCGATACGGGTCTGCAAGCGGCGCTGCTGGAAAACGGCTTTCGTCTGCCGCTGCGGGAAGTCACGCTCAACGGCGAGGCCTTGCTGCTGGACGCCACACCGATCACCGACGCGGGCGCGCTACTCACCCTTTATCTGCCAAGCCGGATCGGCGAACGCCTGTCGGCACTTCACCACGATCACGCCGAAGGTTTCGATGCGCTGCTCGGCGATTCCGCTCCGATTCGCACACTTAAAGCCCGCGCACAGCGGGTCGCGGCACTGGATGCGCCGCTGCTGATTCAGGGCGAAACCGGTACGGGCAAGGAACTGGTGGCGCGGGCGTGTCATGCCGTGAGCGCGCGCAACGGAGCGCCCTTTCTCGCGCTGAACTGCGCGGCGCTGCCGGAGAACCTCGCCGAAAGCGAACTGTTCGGCTACGCCCCTGGCGCCTTCACCGGTGCGCAGCGGGGCGGCAAACCGGGGCTGATGGAGCTTGCCAACAAAGGCACCGTGTTTCTCGACGAGATCGGCGAGATGTCGCCGTATCTGCAGGCCAAACTGCTGCGCTTTCTCAATGACGGCAGCTTTCGGCGTGTTGGCGGCGACAAGGAAGTGCAGGTCAACGTGCGTATCTTGAGCGCCACCCACCGCGACCTGGAGAAAATGGTCGCCGAAGGCACCTTTCGCGAAGACCTGTTCTATCGCCTGAACGTGCTCAACCTGGACGTGCCGCCGCTGCGTGAACGCGGTCAGGACATCCTGATGCTGGCGCGCTATTTCATGGAGCAGGCCTGTACGCAGATTCAGCGACCGGTGTGCCGCCTTGCGCCGACCACCTACCCTGCCCTGCTTGGGAATCGCTGGCCGGGGAACGTTCGCCAGTTGCAGAACGTGATCTTCCGCGCGGCGGCCATTTGCGACAGCTCGCTGGTCGACATCGGCGACCTGGACATCGCCGGGACGTCGGTGGCAAGGGGCAGTGATGGCGAAGTCGAGAGCCTTGAATCCGCGGTCGAGGATTTCGAAAAGTCCCTGCTGGAGAAGCTCTACAGCCAGTATCCCTCGACCCGACAACTGGCCGCGCGACTGCAGACATCCCACACCGCAATCGCCCATCGGCTGCGCAAATACGGTATTCCCGGCAAATCTCAGTAGGCAGAATTTTGAGGTCGATGCCGCCTGCCTATTACGCTTGGCCTTGCAGATGGCCGTAGGAGCCGGCTTGCTGGCGAATGGGTCTAACATCCACGGATACTTTGACCGCCAACAACGGATTCGCCAGCAAGCCGGCTCCTACAAATCGCACCCAACGAAGAACCTTGGCACGATATCGAAACACCGTATCGAAATCATTCCGGTCGCTGAACGTCGATACCCGGTGCCGCGGCCCTAGGCTCAGTCCACCCATGCCCTCAAGTTGCGTATCGATTTCGTTCCAGTCGTTTTCAATCTACCCACCGCGCCTGTCGCCACCGCCCAACGTTTACGCGCCCTTACCGACCTTGGCCGCAAACTTGCTATGCACTCTCCCCATCACGCCCGGGCATAACGGGCGATTTACCATCTGGGGAGATTTCATGAGCGAGTTGCGTTTTACCGAAGACCACGAGTGGCTGCGCGCCGAAACTGATGGCAGCGTTACCGTCGGCATCACAGCCTTTGCGCAGGACGCATTGGGTGACGTGGTTTTCGTGCAACTGCCGGAGCTGCAGTCCTACGACAAGGGCGCTGAAGCGGCCACCGTCGAATCGGTCAAAGCCGCCAGCGGCGTGTACATGCCCCTCGATGGTGAAGTCGTCGAAACCAACCCCTCGCTGGATGCCAACCCCGAACTGGTCAACGAAGACCCGCTCGGCCAAGGCTGGTTTTTCCGCTTTATTCCTTCCAATCCCGATGCTGTCGGCCAACTGCTGACCCAAGACGCCTATGATCGTCTGATCAAAGCCAACGCCGAAGCCTGAGGAGCGCGCTATGAATGACCGTATTGAATTGAGCACCGCCAACGAGTTCATCGCCCGCCACATCGGCCCGCGTGCCGCTGACGAAAAAGCCATGCTCACCACCCTGGGCTATGACTCCCTCGACGCGCTGACCGCCAGCGTCATCCCTGAATCCATCAAGGGCACCAGCGTTCTCGGCTTGTCCGCCGGGCAAAGCGAAGCCGACGCGCTGGCCGACATCAAAGCGATTGCCGGCAAGAATCAGCTGTTCAAGACGTACATCGGCCAGGGTTACTACAACACCCACACGCCGGCGCCGATCCTGCGCAACCTGCTGGAAAACCCGGCGTGGTACACCGCTTACACGCCGTATCAGCCGGAGATTTCCCAAGGCCGTCTGGAGTCACTGCTAAACTTCCAGACCCTGATCAGCGACCTGACCGGCCTGCCGATCGCCAACGCCTCGCTGCTCGACGAAGCCACTGCCGCTGCCGAAGCCATGACCTTCTGCAAACGCCTGAGCAAGAACAAGAGCAGCAACAAGTTCTTCGCCTCTGCCCATTGCCACCCGCAAACCCTCGACGTGCTGCAAACCCGCGCCGAGCCGCTGGGCATTGAAGTGGTCGTCGCAGACGAAGCTCAACTGACCGACGTCAGCGAGTTCTTCGGCGCGCTGCTGCAATACCCCGCCAGCAACGGCGACGTGTTTGACTACCGCGAGCTGGTCGAGCGCTTCCATGCCGCCAACGCCCTGGTCGCCGTGGCAGCCGACCTGCTGGCCCTGACCCTGCTCAGCCCACCCGGCGAATTTGGCGCTGACGTGGCCATCGGCAGTGCGCAGCGCTTCGGCGTGCCGCTGGGTTTCGGCGGTCCGCACGCGGCTTACTTCTCCACCCGCGACGCCTACAAGCGCGACATGCCCGGCCGACTGGTCGGTGTGTCCATCGACCGCTTCGGCAAGACCGCCCTGCGTCTGGCCATGCAAACCCGCGAGCAACACATTCGTCGCGAGAAGGCCACCAGCAACATCTGCACCGCGCAGGTGCTGCTCGCCAACATCGCCAGCATGTACGCCGTGTACCACGGGCCGCGCGGCCTGACCCGCATCGCCAACCGCGTACATCACCTGACCGCGATTTTCGCCGAAGGCCTGAGCCACTTGGGCTTCAAGGCCGAGCAATCGTTTTTCTTCGACAGCCTCACCCTGAACACCGGCGCCAAGACCGTCGACCTGCACGCCAAGGCCCGCGCACACGAAATCAACCTGCGTGAAGTAGATGCCGAGCGTCTGGGCGTTTCCCTGGACGAAACCACGAAGCAAGCTGACGTCGAAGCGCTGTGGTCCCTCTTCGCGGCAGAAGGCCAGGCCCTGCCTGATTTCGCCGCGCTGGCAGGCAGCGTCCAAGCGCGCCTGCCTGCCGAGTTGAAGCGCCAGTCGGCGATCCTCAGCCACCCGGTGTTCAATCGTTACCACTCCGAAACCGAGCTGATGCGCTACCTGCGTCGCCTGGCGGACAAAGATCTGGCGCTGGACCGCACGATGATCCCGCTGGGCTCGTGCACCATGAAACTCAACGCCGCCAGCGAAATGATCCCGGTGACCTGGGCTGAATTCGGCAACCTGCACCCTTTCGCCCCGGCCGAACAAAGCGCCGGTTATCAGCAACTGACCGACGAACTGGAAGCGATGCTCTGTGCCGCCACCGGTTACGACGCGATCTCCCTGCAGCCGAACGCTGGCTCCCAGGGCGAGTATGCCGGTCTGCTGGCGATCCGCGCTTACCACCAGAGCCGTGGCGATGAGCGTCGCGACATCTGCCTGATTCCGTCCTCCGCCCACGGCACCAACCCCGCAACCGCCAACATGGCCGGCATGCGCGTGGTCGTGACCGCCTGCGATGCACGCGGCAACGTCGACATCGAAGACCTGCGCGCCAAGGCCATCGAGCACCGCGAACACCTGGCTGCCCTGATGATCACCTACCCGTCGACCCACGGCGTGTTCGAAGAAGGCATCCGCGAAATCTGCGGCATCGTTCATGACAACGGCGGCCAGGTGTACATCGACGGTGCCAACATGAACGCCATGGTCGGCCTCTGCGCACCGGGCAAGTTCGGCGGCGACGTGTCGCACCTCAATCTGCACAAAACCTTCTGCATCCCCCACGGCGGCGGCGGCCCGGGCGTTGGCCCGATCGGCGTCAAATCACACCTGGCGGCGTTCATGCCGGGTCACGCCCGAATGGAACGCAAGGAAGGCGCGGTCTGCGCGGCACCGTTCGGCAGCGCGAGCATTTTGCCGATCACCTGGATGTACATCCGCATGATGGGCGGCGAAGGCCTCAAGCGCGCCTCGCAGCTGGCGATCCTCAATGCCAACTACATTTCCCGTCGCCTGGAAGAGCACTACCCGGTGCTCTACACCGGCAGCAACGGCCTGGTCGCCCACGAATGCATTCTTGACCTGCGCCCCCTGAAAGAAACCAGCGGCATCAGCGTTGATGACGTCGCCAAACGCCTGATCGACTTCGGCTTCCACGCGCCGACCATGTCTTTCCCGGTCGCAGGCACGTTGATGATCGAGCCGACCGAAAGCGAATCCAAAGAGGAGCTGGACCGCTTCTGCGACGCGATGATCAAGATCCGCGAAGAAATCCGCGCGGTCGAAAGCGGCGCGCTGGACAAGGACGACAACCCGCTGAAAAACGCGCCGCACACCGCCGCTGAACTGGTGGGCGAATGGAGCCATCCGTACAGCCGCGAGCAGGCCGTGTACCCGGTGGCGTCGTTGATCGAAGGCAAATACTGGCCACCGGTCGGTCGTGTCGACAACGTGTTCGGCGACCGCAATCTGATCTGCGCCTGCCCGTCCATCGAAGACTACGCATAAGCTGCAGTTCCAGGCGCTCCGATGTGTTTGCATCAGAGCGCCGATCTCTGTTGGAGCCGGCTTGCTGGCGAACCCGTTCATCATGAACATTCATGCTGACTGATCTGACGCGTTCGCCAGCAAGCCGGCTCCCACAGTGACTTCATCTAAACAGTGACTTCACCTAATAAGAACAATCCCGGAACCCCATCATGTCGCTGAGCGTATTTGACCTGTTCAAGATCGGCATTGGCCCCTCCAGTTCCCACACGGTGGGCCCGATGCGAGCGGCGGCGCGGTTTGCCGAAGGCTTGCAGCGCGATGGCCTGCTGGAAACCATCATCTGCGTCAAAGTCGAGCTTTACGGCTCCCTCGGCGCCACCGGCAAAGGCCATGGCAGCGACAAGGCCGTGTTACTGGGCCTTGAAGGTGAGCACCCGGATACTGTCGATACCGAAACCGTCGCGGCTTGCCTGCAACAGATCCGCAGCAGCGAACGGCTGAACCTGCTCGGCCAGCACAGCATCGAATTCATCGAAAAGCATCACCTGGCGATGATTCGCAAACCCTTGGCCTATCACCCCAACGGCATGATTTTCCGTGCCTTCGATGCCTCCGGCCTACAAGTGCGCAGCCGCGAGTACTACTCCGTCGGCGGCGGCTTCGTGGTCGATGAGGAAGCCGCTGGCGCAGACCGCATCGTGGAGGACCAGACACCGCTGGTGTACCCCTTCAAAACCGCACGGGATCTGATGGCGCACTGCGCCGCAAGCGGCCTTTCGATCAGCCAGGTCATGCTGGCCAACGAGGCCGCGTGGCGCCCCGAAGCCGAAACCCGCCAGGGCCTGTTGCACATCTGGCAGGTCATGCAGGACTGCGTCGAAGCGGGCTGCCGCAACGAAGGCATCTTGCCAGGCGGCCTGAAGGTCAAGCGGCGTGCGGCAGCATTGCATCGCCAGTTGTGCAAGAACCCGGAAGCCGCGCTGCGTGATGCGTTGTCGGTGCTCGACTGGGTCAATCTGTACGCGCTGGCGGTCAACGAAGAAAACGCCAACGGCGGCCGTGTGGTCACCGCGCCCACCAATGGCGCGGCCGGGATCATCCCGGCGGTGCTGCATTACTACATGCGCTTCATTACCGGGGCCAACGAAGACGGCGTCGTGCGTTTCCTGCTCACGGCCGCGGCGATCGGCATTCTCTACAAAGAGAACGCGTCGATCTCCGGTGCCGAAGTCGGCTGTCAGGGTGAAGTCGGCGTGGCCTGCTCCATGGCGGCCGGCGCGCTGTGCGAAGTCCTGGGCGGCAACGTTCAACAAGTGGAGAACGCCGCTGAAATCGGAATGGAACACAACCTCGGTCTGACCTGCGACCCCATCGGCGGCCTTGTTCAAGTGCCGTGCATCGAGCGCAACGCCATGGGCTCGGTGAAGGCCATAAACGCAGTGCGCATGGCCTTGCGCGGCGACGGCCAGCATTTTGTCTCGCTGGATAAAGTGATCCGCACCATGCGCCAGACCGGCGCCGACATGAAAAGCAAGTACAAGGAAACAGCCCGTGGCGGGCTGGCCGTGAACATCATCGAGTGCTGACATCAGCCCCCATTCATAGGATTCCCTGCCTGCGCGGGGAATCCGGAACCGCTTTCAAGGAGTGACCCCATGACCACCGAATTGCTGAAGACCCCGCTCAACGCCCTGCACCGTGAACTCGGCGCGAAAATGGTCGAATTCGCCGGCTACGACATGCCTGTTCAGTACCCCGCCGGCGTCATGAAAGAACACCTGCACACACGCGACCAAGCCGGCCTGTTCGACGTCTCGCACATGGGTCAGATCCTGTTGAGCGGAGCGAACGCCGCGAAAGCACTGGAAACCCTGGTGCCGGTGGACATCATTGATCTGCCGGTCGGCATGCAGCGCTACGCGATGTTCACCAACGAAAACGGCGGCATTCTCGATGACCTGATGGTTGCCCATCTGGGTAACGATCAACTCATGCTGGTGGTCAATGCCGCCTGCAAGAACGAAGACCTGGCGCACCTGCAGCAGCACATTGGCAGCCAGTGCGAGATCACGCCGCTGTTCGACGAACGCGCATTACTCGCGCTGCAAGGTCCGCACGCCGTCACCGTACTGGCGCGGCTGGCGCCGGAAGTCGCGAAGATGACTTTCATGCAGTACACCTCGACGAAGATCGACGGCATCGACTGCTTCGTCAGCCGCTCGGGCTACACCGGTGAAGACGGTTACGAGATTTCAGTGTCGGCGGATCAGGCAGAGGCCCTGGCGCGTCGACTGCTCGCCGAGCCTGAAGTGGCGCCGATCGGCCTGGGCGCGCGCGACTCGCTGCGACTGGAAGCCGGCCTTTGCCTCTACGGCCATGACATGGACACCGAGACCACGCCGATCGAAGCCAGCCTGTTGTGGGCGATGTCCAAGGTGCGTCGAGCCGACGGTGCGCGAGCAGGCGGTTTCCCCGGTGCTGACAAGATCTTCGCCCAGCACCAAAGCGGTGCGGCACGCAAACGTGTAGGCCTGTTGCCACAAGAACGTACGCCGGTGCGCGAAGGCGCTGAAATCGTCGACGCCGAGGGGACGACCATCGGGACCGTTTGCAGCGGCGGCTTTGGCCCGACGCTGAGCGCGCCATTGGCCATGGGCTATGTCGACGCCCGTTTTACCGCGCTGGAAACACCGGTATGGGCAATCGTCCGCGGCAAGAAAGTCCCGATGCAAGTGACAAAAACTCCTTTCGTTCCGCCACGTTACTTCCGCGGCTAAGTAACATCGTCAAAAAATTCGGCACCGCAACAGTGCATTAAACTGTGCGGATGCCGCAGTCTGGCGCCAGCGTTAAGTGCATCACAAGTGTCAAAATATTGAACTTCGATGAGCCTCCAAACATTAAAAACTATCGATCTTGCGAACGTGGTTAATGTTTTCAAAAAAGCCGGAAACCCCCATGGATACTGGCCCAAGCGGGGCTTGTTTTTTCGGCGAGAGTTAGCGTAGAGTTTCTCGACTGTGTTTGCATGGGTCGCTGGGATCGTGACCCGGGCAGTAGCGCCAAAAGCAATGCTACATCCCGCTCTACGTTTCTTCTTCCTGCAACCAGCCCCAGTACTCTTTCGTGTGAAAGAGACTGTCATTAATTTAATGCTTCAAGGAATAAGAAAATGTCTACACGTCAGAGCGGCACCGTTAAGTGGTTTAACGATGAAAAGGGTTTTGGTTTTATCACTCCTGAAAGCGGTCCGGATCTGTTCGTCCACTTCCGCGCTATTCAAGGCAACGGCTTCAAAAGCCTGAAAGAAGGCCAGAAAGTGACGTTCGTCGCGGTGCAGGGCCAAAAAGGCATGCAGGCTGACGAAGTTCAAGCTGAAGCCTGATTAGCCGACGTAAAAAGCCCCTGATGGCCAACATCAGGGGCTTTTTTATACCTGCGATTCCGTAAACTGCCCGCTCCCGTGTGAACGAGCGCTGCCATGACCTCACCTGACAATGCCGCGCAGATGCTACGCCCCCAGGGCGACTTTCCCGCTGCGGGATTGGGTCGGCGCATGGCTGCGATCAGCTACGACGCGATGCTGTGCGTAGCGCTGATGATGGTCACCACCTTTCTCTACAAACTGGTCTGGATGGGGATGGTCGGCGAAGCCAGACTGCGCCAGCTCTCCGAGTCCGGCGCGCTCGATGCCGACCCGCTGCTGTCCTCGATTCTACTGATCACGCTGTTCGGCTTCTTTGCCACCTTCTGGACCCACGCAGGCCAGACCCTGGGCATGCAGGTCTGGGGAATACGCGTGCAGAACGCTGACGGAACCGCCATCAGCCTGTGGCAAGCGCTGCTGCGCTTCATCGTCGCCATCGCATCGTGGCTGTGTGTCGGGCTAGGCTTCTTCTGGAGCCTGTTCGACAAACAGAAACGCTGCTGGCATGACCTGTATTCGGAGACGCAACTGGTGCGGCTGCCCAGAACCAGAAAGTGAGCCCACCCAGGAAAAGCCGACGCTCCCACTGTTTACCTGAGAGATACGGTCCGTAGGAGCCGGCTTGCTGGCGAAACCGATCAACCGGCGCCATTCCAGCGACTGACACGACGCGTTCGCCAGCAAGCCGGCTCCTTGTATCTCGACTTTGTCTTCACAGAAGGTAAAGTTCTCGACTGATCATCGAGGGAAAGGCGTGAAGACGA
>NZ_JBNNGV010000050.1:0-20609 GCF_050268485.1 Pseudomonas sp. NPDC078416
ATTTGCCCCAGCGCCAGGGTCGCACTGCTGCTGACACCGGTTAAACGCGTCTGGGCATTGAGATAACGTTCGTGGCGCAGCCGGGCATAGAAAAATACCGTACCCGGATTCGCACCCCAAGCTACCCGCACCTGCAGCAGATCCCTTCGGTGATCAAAGGCAGCATGGTCGCGGACTTGATTGCGTACCTGGGTAGTATCGATTTCGTTATGGCCGACGTGGACCGCTAAGCATGAACAGCACGCTTATCCAGACAGACCGTTTCGCCCTGAGCGAATCCGAGCGCTCGGCCATCGAGCACGAAATGCATCACTACGAGGACCCGCGCGCGGCGTCCATCGAAGCCCTGAAAATCGTTCAGAAGGAACGCGGCTGGGTCCCGGACGGCGCCATCTATGCCATCGGCGAAGTGCTGGGCATCCCCGCCAGCGACGTTGAAGGCGTGGCGACGTTCTATAGCCAGATCTTCCGTCAGCCGGTGGGCCGCCACATCATTCGCGTCTGCAACAGCATGGTCTGCTTCATCGCCGGTCACGAAGACATCGTCAGCGAGATTCAGAGCAAGCTGGGCATCGGCCTGGGCCAGACCACCGCCGACGGCCGCTTCACACTGCTGCCGGCCTGCTGCCTGGGCAACTGCGACAAGGCGCCGGCGGTCATGATCGACGACGATACTTTCGGCAATCTGCAGCCCGCGGGCGTCGCGCCGCTGCTGGAGGGTTACGTATGACCATCACTTCCTTCGGCCCTGCCAACCTGATCGCCCGCGCTCCGGAAACCCATCCGCTGACCTGGCGTCTGCGCGATGACGGCGAACCGGTGTGGCTCGATGAATACCAGAAGAAAGACGGCTACGCAGCGGCGCGAAAAGCGTTCGCGACGCTGTCGCCTGACGAAATCGTCCAGGCCGTCAAAGACTCCGGCCTCAAGGGTCGCGGCGGTGCAGGCTTCCCCACGGGCGTGAAGTGGGGGCTGATGCCCAAAGACGAATCCATGAACATCCGTTACCTGCTGTGTAACGCCGATGAGATGGAACCGAACACCTGGAAGGACCGCATGCTGATGGAGCAACTGCCCCATCTGCTGGTTGAAGGCATGCTGATCAGTGCTCGCGCGCTGAAGGCCTATCGCGGTTACATCTTCCTGCGCGGCGAATACACCACTGCGGCGGTGCACCTGCGCCGTGCGGTGAAAGAGGCCGAAGCGGCCGGCCTGCTGGGCAAGAACATTCTCGGCACCGGTTTCGATTTTGAACTGATCGTGCACACCGGCGCCGGGCGTTACATCTGCGGCGAAGAAACCGCGCTGATCAACTCCCTGGAAGGCCGTCGCGCCAACCCGCGCTCCAAGCCGCCCTTCCCTGCCGCCGTTGGCGTGTGGGGCAAGCCGACCTGCGTGAACAACGTCGAGACCCTGTGCAACGTCCCGGCCATCGTCAACAACGGCAACGATTGGTACAAAGCCATCGCGCGTCCGGGCAGCGAAGACATGGGCACCAAGATCATGGGCTTCTCCGGCAAGGTGAAGAACCCGGGCCTGTGGGAATTGCCATTCGGCCTGCCGGCACGCGAGTTGTTCGAAGACTACGCGGGCGGCATGCGTGACGGCTTCAAGCTCAAGTGCTGGCAACCCGGTGGTGCAGGCACAGGCTTCCTGCTTCCCGAGCATCTGGACTGCCAGTTCTATGCCGGCGGTGTTGCCAAAGTGGGCACGCGGATGGGCACCGGCATGGCGATGGCGGTTGATGACAAGGTCAACATGGTCTCGCTGATGCGCAACCTGGAGGAGTTCTTCTCCCAGGAATCGTGTGGCTTCTGCACACCGTGCCGCGACGGCCTGCCGTGGAGCGTAAAAATTCTGCGCGCCATCGAAAAAGGCGAGGGTCAGCCGGGCGATATCGAGACGCTGCTGGGCCTGGTTAACTTCCTCGGCCCTGGCAAGACGTTCTGTGCTCACGCACCGGGCGCCGTGGAACCGCTGGGCGCCGCGATCAAGTATTTCCGCTCTGAGTTCGAAGCAGGTATCGCCCCGGCACGTCCGGGCAGCCTGACTCAAGTCAGCAGCCCGACGGTGGTTGGCGCATAACACGATAAACGGTTGGCGGCCCACAAGGCCGCCTTCCCTGCATCCGACGACGCCGCGAGGCTGTTTGAGTCGGATGGCACCGAGATTCCATTAGCCACGCCCGCTGACACCGGGCCAACGAAGAACTTTGAACCATGGCCACTATCCACGTAGACGGCAAAGCGCTCGAAGTCGATGGCGCAGACAACCTGTTACAGGCATGTCTGTCGCTGGGCCTCGACATCCCTTATTTCTGCTGGCATCCAGCACTTGGCAGTGTTGGCGCCTGTCGCCAGTGCGCGGTCAAGCAGTACACCGACGAGAACGACACCCGTGGTCGCATCGTCATGTCCTGCATGACACCCGCCACTGACAACACCTGGATCTCCATCGAAGACGACGAATCCAAGGCGTTTCGCGCCAGCGTCGTTGAATGGCTGATGACCAACCACCCGCACGACTGTCCGGTCTGCGAGGAAGGCGGTCACTGTCATTTGCAGGACATGACGGTGATGACCGGCCACAACGAGCGCCGCTATCGCTTCACCAAACGCACCCACCAGAATCAGGAGCTGGGGCCGTTCATCGCACACGAGATGAACCGCTGCATCGCCTGCTATCGCTGCGTGCGTTTCTATAAAGACTACGCCGGCGGTACTGACCTCGGCGTGTTCGGCGCCCACGACAACGTGTACTTCGGTCGCGTTGAAGACGGCACCCTGGAAAGCGAGTTCTCCGGCAACCTCACCGAGGTCTGCCCGACCGGTGTGTTCACCGACAAGACCCACTCCGAGCGCTACAACCGGAAATGGGACATGCAGTTCTCGCCGAGCATCTGCCACGGTTGCTCAAGCGGCTGCAACATCAGCCCGGGCGAACGTTATGGCGAAATCCGCCGTATCGAGAACCGCTATAACGGTTCGGTGAACCAGTATTTCCTCTGCGACCGTGGCCGTTTTGGCTATGGCTACGTCAACCGCACGGACCGTCCGCGCCAGCCGCTGGCCGAAGGCATCAAGCTGGGCCTGGACGCTGCGCTGGACAAGGCCGCCGACCTGCTGCGCGGGCGTAATATCGTCGGCATCGGTTCGCCGCGCGCCAGCCTGGAAAGCAACTTCGCCCTGCGCGAGCTGGTCGGTGCCGAGCACTTCTACTCGGGCATCGAAGCCGGTGAGCTGGAGCGTCTGCGCCTGATCGCTCAGGTATTGAAAGACAGCCCGCTGCCGATCCCCACCCTGCGTGAAGTCGAAGAGCACGACGCCGTGTTCATCCTCGGCGAAGACGTCACCCAGACCGCTGCACGCATGGCCCTCGGCCTGCGTCAGTCGGTGAAGAACAAAGCCGAAGACATGGCCGCTGCGATGAAAGTCCAGCCATGGCTCGACGCTGCGGTGAAGAACATCGGCCAGCACGAAATGAACCCGCTGTTCATCGCCAGCCTGACTGACACCCGCCTCGACGATATCGCCGAAGAGTGCGTACACGCCGCTCCGGACGATCTGGCACGCATCGGTTTCGCCGTGGCGCACGCCATTGATCCAAGCGCGCCTGCCGTCACCGGCCTGGACAGCGAAGCACTGGAACTGGCCCAACGCATCGCCGATGCACTGCTGGCCGCCAAGCGTCCACTGATCGTCTCCGGCGCCTCGCTGGGCTCCAACGCGCTGATCGAAGCGGCGGCGAACATCGCCAAAGCCTTGAAGCTGCGCGAGAAGAATGGCTCCCTGAGCCTGATCGTGCCGGAAGCCAACAGCATGGGCTTGACCCTGTTCGGTGGCGACTCGGTCGACGCTGCACTGCAGGCCGTGATTTCGGGCCAGGCCGACGCTATCGTCGTGCTGGAAAACGATCTGTTCACGCGGGTTGACGCTGCGACGGTCGAGGCTGCATTGAAGGCTGCCAAAGTGGTGATCGTGGCCGATCATCAAAAGACCGCGACCACCGACCGCGCCCATCTGGTGCTGCCGGCCGCAAGCTTCGCCGAAGGCGACGGCACGCTGGTCAGCCAGGAAGGCCGCGCCCAGCGCTTCTTCCAAGTGTTCGACCCGACGTATCTGGACGCGAGCATTCTGGTTCACGAAGGCTGGCGCTGGCTGCATGCCCTGCGCGCCACCCTGTTGAATCAGCCGGTTGACTGGACTCAGCTCGATCACGTCACCGCTGCCTGCGCGGCAAGCAATCCGCAACTGGCCGGCATCGTCGGTGCCGCGCCGTCTGCGTCCTTCCGCATCAAGGGTCTGAAACTGGCGCGTGAACCGCTGCGTTACAGCGGCCGGACCGCCATGCGCGCCAACATCAGCGTGCACGAACCGCGTATGCCGCAGGACATCGACACCGCGTTCGCGTTCTCGATGGAAGGTTATTCGGGCTCTGCCGAACCGCGTTCTCAGGTGCCGTTTGCCTGGTCGCCGGGCTGGAACTCGCCACAAGCGTGGAACAAGTTCCAGGACGAAGTCGGTGGTCACCTGCGTGCTGGCGATCCGGGCGTGCGCCTGATCGAGAGCAGCGGCGACAAACTGGGCTGGTTCGCCAACGTGCCGCGTGCCTTCTCCCCTGCACAAGGGACCTGGCAGGTCGTGCCGTTCTATCACCTGTTCGGCAGCGAGGAGACCTCTTCCAAAGCCGCACCGGTTCAAGAGCGCATTCCCCAGGCCTATGTGGCGCTGGCGAAGTCCGAAGCGGACCGTCTGGGTGTCAACGAAGGTGCCTTGCTCAGCCTGAGCGTTGCCGGCCAGACCCTGCGTCTGCCGCTGCGCATCAGCGAAGAACTGGGCGCAGGCCTGGTGGCGCTGCCGTCCGGTCTGGCTGGCATTCCTCCGGCGTTGTTCGGCAAAACCGTTGATGCCGTGCAGGAGGCCGCTCAATGACCTGGTTCACCCCTGAAGTGATCGACTCGATCATCGCTGTCGTCAAGGCCATCGTGGTGCTGCTCGCCGTGGTGGTCTGCGGCGCGCTGCTCAGCTTCGTCGAACGCCGTCTGTTGGGCTGGTGGCAGGACCGTTACGGGCCGAACCGCGTGGGTCCGTTCGGCATGTTCCAGATTGCTGCCGACATGCTGAAGATGTTCTTCAAAGAGGACTGGAACCCGCCCTTCGTCGACCGGGTGATCTTCACCCTGGCGCCAGTGGTCGCCATGAGCGCGCTGTTGATCGCGTTCTCGGTTATCCCGGTGACCCAGACCTGGGTGGTCGCCGACCTGAACATCGGCCTGCTGTTCTTCTTCGCCATGGCCGGTCTGTCGGTCTATGCGGTGCTGTTCGCCGGTTGGTCATCGAACAACAAGTACGCCCTCCTGGGCAGCTTGCGTGCTTCGGCGCAGACCGTGTCCTACGAAGTGTTCCTCGGCCTGTCGCTGATGGGCATCGTGGTGCAGGTCGGTTCGTTCAACATGGGCGACATCGTCAAGTACCAGGCCGATCACCTGTGGTTCATCATTCCGCAGTTCTTCGGTTTCTGTACCTTCTTCATCGCTGGCGTCGCCGTGACTCACCGTCACCCGTTCGACCAGCCGGAAGCGGAACAGGAGCTGGCCGACGGTTACCACATTGAATACGCCGGCATGAAATGGGGCATGTTCTTCGTCGGTGAGTACATCGGCATCATCCTGATCTCGGCGCTGTTGGTGACCCTGTTCTTCGGTGGCTGGCATGGTCCGTTCGATATCCTGCCGCAACTGTCGTTCATGTGGTTTGCCCTGAAAACCGCGTTCTTCATCATGCTGTTCATCCTGTTGCGTGCTTCGATCCCTCGTCCGCGTTATGACCAGGTGATGGATTTCAGCTGGAAGTTCTGCTTGCCACTGACCCTGATCAATTTGCTGGTGACCGCTGCGGTCGTCCTGGCGGCTCAGTGAGGATTTGACCCATGTTCAAATATATTGGCGACATCGTTAAGGGTACGGGTACCCAGCTGCGCAGCCTGATCATGGTCTTCGGCCATGGCTTCCGTAAGCGTGACACCCTGCAATATCCGGAAGAGCAGGTGTATCTGCCGCCGCGCTACCGTGGCCGCATCGTCCTGACCCGCGACCCCGACGGCGAAGAGCGCTGCGTGGCCTGCAACCTGTGCGCCGTGGCCTGCCCGGTGGGTTGCATCTCGCTGCAGAAGGCCGAGGCCGACGACGGTCGCTGGTACCCGGAGTTCTTCCGCATCAATTTCTCGCGTTGCATCTTCTGCGGCATGTGTGAGGAAGCTTGCCCGACCACCGCGATCCAGCTGACGCCGGATTTCGAGATGGCCGAGTTCAAACGTCAGGATCTGGTGTACGAGAAGGAAGATCTGCTGATCTCCGGCCCCGGCAAGAACCCTGATTACAACTTCTACCGCGTTGCAGGGATGGCCATCGCCGGGAAGCCGAAAGGCGATGCACAGAACGAAGCCCAGCCCATCAACGTCAAGAGCTTGCTGCCTTAAGGAAGAAAGATGGAATTCGCTTTCTATTTCGCATCCGGCATCGCTGTGGTGGCCACCCTTCGGGTGATCACCAACACGAACCCGGTGCACGCCCTGCTCTACCTGATCATTTCGCTGATCGCCGTGGCCATGACCTTCTTCAGTCTCGGCGCGCCGTTCGCCGGGGCCTTGGAAGTCATCGCTTACGCGGGCGCCATCATGGTGCTGTTCGTCTTCGTGGTGATGATGCTGAACCTGGGCCCGGCCTCGGTTCAACAAGAACGCGCCTGGCTCAAACCTGGCATCTGGCTCGGCCCGATTCTGCTGGGCGGTCTGCTGCTGGCGGAGTTGATCTACGTGCTGTTCGCCAACTCCACCGGCGCTTCCATCGGTCACACCACGGTGGACGCCAAAGCCGTCGGCATCAGCCTGTTTGGCCCTTACCTGCTGGTTGTCGAACTCGCCTCGATGCTGCTGCTTGCGGCAGCCGTGACGGCGTTCCATGTCGGCCGCAACGAGGCGAAGGAGTAAAGCCATGAACTCAGCAATCCCTCTGGAACATGGTCTGGCGGTCGCCGGCATCTTGTTCTGCCTCGGCCTGGCGGGCCTGTTGGTACGCCGCAACATTCTGTTCGTGTTGATGAGCCTGGAAATCATGATGAACGCAGCCGCGCTGGCCTTTGTGGTCGCGGGCAGCCGTTGGGCACAGCCTGACGGCCAGATCATGTTCATTCTGGTGATCAGCCTTGCCGCAGCCGAGGCCAGCATTGGCCTGGCGATCCTGCTGCAACTGTATCGCCGCTTCCACACGCTCGATATCGACGCTGCCAGCGAGATGCGCGGATGAACCTACTCTTTCTGACTTTCGTATTCCCCCTGATCGGTTTCCTGCTGCTGTCGTTTTCGCGCGGCAAATGGTCGGAAAACCTTTCAGCCCTGATCGGCGTGGGCTCCATTGGCCTGTCGGCCATCGTTGCCGCCTACGTGATCTGGCAATTCAACGTGTCTCCACCGGAAGGCGGTCACCTGACCATGGTGCTGTGGCGCTGGATGTCGGTGGACGGCTTCGAGCCCAACTTCGCCCTGTATGTCGATGGCCTGTCCATCACCATGCTCGGCGTGGTGGTCGGCGTCGGCTTCCTCATTCACCTGTTCGCCTCGTGGTACATGCGCGGTGAAGACGGCTACTCGCGCTTCTTCGCCTACACCAACCTGTTCATTGCCAGCATGTTGTTCCTGATCCTGGGCGACAACCTGCTGTTCATCTACTTCGGTTGGGAAGGCGTGGGCCTGTGCTCGTACCTGTTGATCGGTTTCTATTACAGCAACCGCAACAACGGCAACGCGGCCCTGAAAGCCTTCATCGTCACCCGCATCGGCGACGTGTTCATGGCCATCGGCCTGTTCATTCTGTTCCAGCAACTGGGCACGCTGAACATTCAGGAACTGCTGGTTCGCGCACCACAGCACTTCAAGGTCGGCGACTTCTGGATCGTTCTGGCCACGCTGATGCTGCTGGGCGGTGCCGTCGGTAAATCCGCGCAACTGCCGCTGCAAACCTGGCTGGCGGACGCGATGGCCGGTCCTACCCCGGTGTCGGCACTGATCCACGCCGCAACCATGGTAACGGCGGGCGTTTACCTGATCGCGCGGACCCACGGCCTGTTCATCCTGGCGCCGGACATCCTCCATCTGGTCGGCATCGTCGGCGGCGTGACGCTGGTACTGGCGGGCTTCGCCGCGCTGGTGCAGACCGACATCAAACGTATCCTCGCCTACTCGACCATGAGCCAGATCGGCTACATGTTCCTGGCGCTGGGTGTGGGTGCATGGGACGGCGCGATTTTCCACCTGATGACCCACGCCTTCTTCAAGGCCCTGCTGTTCCTCGCGTCCGGTGCGGTGATCGTTGCCTGCCATCACGAGCAGAACATCTTCAAGATGGGCGGCCTGTGGAAGAAACTGCCATTGGCCTACGCCAGCTTCATCGTCGGCGGCGCCGCGCTGTCGGCCTTGCCGCTGGTCACGGCGGGCTTCTATTCCAAGGACGAAATCCTATGGGAAGCCTTCGCCAGCGGCCATCAGTATCTGCTGTACGCAGGTCTGGTCGGTGCGTTCATGACCTCGCTGTACACCTTCCGCCTGATCTTCATCGCCTTCCACGGCGAAGCGAAGACCGAAGCCCACGCCGGCCACGGGATCTCCCACTGGTTGCCACTGGGTGTGCTGATCGTGCTGTCGACGTTCATCGGCGCCTGGATTCATCCGCCACTGGCTGGGGTGTTGCCGGAGAGCGCAGGTCATGCGGGCGGGGAAGCCAAGCACAGCCTGGAAATCGCCTCGGGCGCCATTGCTCTGGCCGGTATTCTGCTGGCGGCGGTGCTGTTCCTTGGCAAGCGTCGACTGGTTACGGCCATCGCCAACAGCGGGCCGGGTCGTTTCCTGTCCGCATGGTGGTTTGCAGCCTGGGGCTTCGACTGGGTGTATGACGTGCTGTTCGTCAAACCTTACCTGGCAATCAGTCGCCTCCTGCGTGCCGACCCGCTCGACCACACAATCGGCCTGATTCCGCGTCTGGTCAAAGCCGGCAACGGCTTGATGACCCGCACCGAAACCGGTCAGCTCCGCTGGTATGCCGCTTCGATCGCCGCAGGTGCCGTACTGGTACTCGGCGCGATTGTGCTGGTCTGATGAGTCGATCTGACATGAACCTTGCGACTTTGCGAAAGGAATTGAGCCCGTCATGATTCTGCCTTGGCTAATCCTGATCCCCTTCATCGGCGGCCTGCTGTGCTGGCAAGGTGAGCGCTTCGGCCCTACCCTGCCGCGCTGGATTGCGCTGTTGACCATGTCTCTCGAGACGATTCTGGGCCTGTGGGTCTGGAGCACCGGTACGTTTACCTATGCTCCGGCTCCGGGCGCCGATCCGACCTGGGCCCTTGAATTCAAGCTCCAGTGGATTCAGCGCTTCGGCATCAGCGTGCACCTGGCCCTCGATGGCCTGTCCCTGCTGATGATTCTGCTGACCGGCTTGCTGGGTATCCTCTCGGTACTCTGCTCGTGGAAAGAGATTCAACGTAACGTCGGCTTCTTCCACCTGAACCTGATGTGGATCCTGGGCGGCGTCGTCGGCGTGTTCCTCGCCATCGACCTGTTCATGTTCTTCTTCTTCTGGGAAATGATGCTGGTGCCGATGTACTTCCTCATCGCGCTCTGGGGTCACAGCTCGGCGGACGGCAAGAAGACGCGGATCTATGCAGCGACCAAGTTCTTCATCTTCACTCAGGCCAGCGGCCTGATCATGTTGGTGGCGATCCTGGGTCTGGTGCTGGTGCACTTCAACCAGACCGGCGTGATCACCTTCGGTTACGCGGACCTGCTGAAAACCAAGCTGTCCCACAGCACCGAATACATCCTGATGCTGGGCTTCTTCATCGCGTTCGCGGTGAAGCTGCCGATCGTGCCGCTGCACTCCTGGTTGCCTGACGCTCACGCCCAGGCGCCAACCGCCGGTTCCGTGGACCTGGCGGGCATCCTGCTGAAGACCGCTGCGTATGGTCTGCTGCGTTTTGCCCTGCCGCTGTTCCCGAATGCATCGGCCGAGTTCGCGCCGATCGCCATGGTGCTGGGCCTGATCGGGATCTTCTACGGTGCCTTCCTGGCCTTCGCCCAGACCGACATCAAGCGCCTGATCGCGTTTTCCAGCGTTTCGCACATGGGCTTCGTGCTGATCGGCATCTACTCCGGCAGCCAGCAGGCGCTGCAAGGCGTCGTCGTTCAGATGCTCGCTCACGGTCTGTCGGCCGCCGCACTGTTTATCCTCAGCGGCCAGTTGTATGAGCGTCTGCACACCCGGGACATGCGCGAAATGGGTGGCCTGTGGAGCAAGATCGCGTACCTGCCGGCCATCAGCCTGTTCTTCGCCGCCGCGTCGCTGGGCCTGCCAGGCACCGGTAACTTCGTCGGTGAATTCCTGATCCTGATCGGCAGCTTTGTCAGCGCGCCGTGGATCACCGCCATCGCCACTTCCGGTCTGGTGTTCGGTTCTGTCTACTCGCTGATCATGATCCACCGCGCCTACTTCGGCCCGGCCAAATCCGACGCGGTCTACAAGGGCATGGACGGTCGGGAATTGATCATGGTGCTGGGTCTGGCGGTGTTGTTGATTCTGCTGGGCGTGTACCCGCAACCGATCCTCGACACCTCCTCGGCGACCATGCATGGCGTGCAGCAATGGCTCGGCACCGCCTTCACTCAACTCGCTTCGGCCCGGTAAGAGCGCTATGGACCTGACGATTCAACACTTTATTGCGCTGGCGCCGCTGCTGATTACCAGTATCACCATTGTGGTGGTGATGCTGGGCATCGCATGGCGTCGCAACCATTCGCAATCATTCCTGCTGACGGTAGCGGGACTCAACCTGGCTCTGCTGTCCATCTACCCGGCGCTGAAAGTTGCGCCACTGGTGGTCACGCCGTTGCTGCAAATCGACAGCTTCGCCTGCCTCTACATGGGCATTATCCTGGTGTCGACGCTGGCCTGCGTCACCCTGGCTCACGCCTATCTGGGTGAAGGCAAGGCAGGTTACCCGGGCAACCGCGAAGAACTCTACCTGCTGATCCTCATGGCTGCGGCCGGTGGGCTGGTGCTGGTCGCCGCGCAACACTTGGCAAGCCTGTTCATCGGCCTGGAACTGCTGTCGGTGCCGGTCTACGGTCTGGTGGCTTACGCGTTCTTCAACAAGCGTTCGCTGGAAGGCGGCATCAAGTACATGGTGCTGTCGGCCGCCGGCTCGGCGTTCCTGCTGTTCGGTATGGCGCTGCTGTATGCCGAATCCGGCAGCCTGGGTTTCAGCGAAATCGGCAAGGCCATCGCCGCCACTGGCATGCCAAGCCCGATCGCCAGCCTGGGTCTGGGCATGATGCTGGTGGGTCTGGGCTTCAAGCTGTCGCTGGTGCCGTTCCACTTGTGGACACCGGACGTGTACGAAGGCGCCCCTGCCCCGGTAGCGGCTTTCCTCGCCACCGCCAGCAAGGTCGCGGTGTTCGGCGTGCTGGTTCGCCTGTTCCAGATCTCCCCGGCGGCTACCAGTGGTGTGCTGACGGACGTGATGTCGGTCATTGCCGTGGCGTCGATCCTGGTCGGCAACCTGCTGGCCCTGACGCAGAACAACCTCAAGCGTCTGCTGGGTTACTCGTCCATCGCGCACTTCGGTTACCTGATGATCGCGATGGTGGCGAGCAAGGGCATGGCGGTCGAGGCGATCAACGTCTACCTCGTCACCTACGTGCTGACCAGCCTGGGCGCGTTCGGCGTGGTCACCTTGATGTCGTCGCCTTATAGCGGCCGCGACGCCGACGCGATGTTCGAATACCGCGGCCTGTTCTGGCGTCGTCCGTACCTGACGGCGGTGCTGACCGTGATGATGCTGTCGCTGGCAGGTATTCCGCTGACGACGGGCTTCATCGGCAAGTTTTACATCATCGCGACGGGCGTCGAGGCGCACCTGTGGTGGCTGACCGGTTCGCTGGTCGTGGGTAGCGCCATCGGCGTGTTCTATTACCTGCGTGTGATGGTGACGTTGTATCTCCAAGACTCGAAGATCCAGCGCCACGACGCCCCGTTCAACTGGGCGCAGCGTGCAGGTGGCGTGATGCTGTTGGGGATTACGCTGTTGGCGTTCTTCCTGGGCGTTTACCCGCAACCGCTGCTGACCCTGGTGGGCCATGCCGGTTTGTGATGGTTGAGTGATGCACAAAAAACCCTGCCTTCGAGCAGGGTTTTTTTATGGCTTTGCATTTTAAAGGATCAAGAGCATCTGCCTAACGGCAGATCGTTTCGCCTTCGGCGAGTTACTTGGAAAAGCACCCCAAGTAACCAAGGGTGCTTGCTCTCGGTTTGGCCCTCCTTCGTCCGGTTCCCTTACTCCGACGACGCTCCGTGGGCCCGCGCCGAACGGACATCCATGTCCTAGCGGCGCTCTCGCGGCATCCATGCCGCTCGGCCCACTCCGCGTCGTCTGCGTTCGGCCTGCACCAAAGTCGCGATTGGCGGTGTCTGAAGTTTTTGCGCAGGCAGATCAAGAGCAGATCAAAGGCTTCCCGGCTAAAGCCGGTCCCACTGACCGCATGCACATTCACTGTAGGAGCGCGCTTGCCCGCGATGGCATCCTGTCAGCCACACAGATGCCGCTGACCCACCACAATTCGCGGGCAAGCGCGCTCCTACAGAGGATCTTCATCACGCCAAGGACTTTCCTCGAACAAGCAGGCCGCAGATGCCGTTGCAGTTGCAGTTGCAGTTGCAGTTGCAGTTGCCGTTGATCTTCCTACGCAGGAAGTCCAGACGACACCCATCGCGACTTGGGTGCAGGCTGAACGCAGGTCTCGTGGAGTGGGCCGAGCCGCATGGATGCGGCGAGAGCTGCCCCCCGCCATGGATGGCGGATGGCAGCGGGCCCACGGAGCGGGACCGGAGTGAAGGAACCCGACGAAGTCGGGCCCAACCGAGAGCAGGCACTTTTGCTTACTTTTGGTGCTTTTCAAAAGTAAGTCGCCGAAGGCGAAATGTCTGCCCTTAGGCAGACGCTCTTGATCTTGCAACAACAATCAACCGGGCAATCGAACGGTTTTCTTGTCACCGGTAAACAACGCCCACGTCGACATAAACAGCGCCGCCACCATCGGACCGATCACAAACCCGTTCAACCCGAACACCGCCATCCCGCCCAGCGTCGAAATCAGAATCAGGTAATCGGGCATCCGCGTATCCTTGCCCACCAGGATCGGACGCAACACATTATCCACCAGCCCGATCACAAACACCCCGAACAGCCCCAACACCACACCCTGCCAGATCATCCCGCTGAGCAGGAAATACAGCGCAACCGGCGCCCAGACAATCCCCGCCCCCACCGCCGGCAGCAACGACAGAAACGCCATCATCACCGCCCAGAGCAAAGCGCTCGGGATATCCAGTGCCCAGAAAATAAACCCGCCCAACGCGCCTTGAGTCACCGCCACCACAATATTGCCCTTCACCGTCGCGCGCACGACGCGGGTGAACTTCAACTGCAAGCGCCGTTTCTGAGGCTCGGCCAGCGGAATCGCGATGCGGATCTTGCGGGTGAGCTCCTGGCCGTCGCGCAGGAAAAAGAACAGCAGGTAGAGCATGATGAAAAAGCTGACAACGAAATCGAATGTACCCTGCCCAAAGCTGAACGCCTGGGTGGCCAGGTAGTTGCTGCCCTGCATCGCGCTTTTGGCGATCTTGTCGCGCAGACCGTTGAAATCTCCCATGCCCAGACGATCAAGCCAATGCTGCACATAGGGCGGCAACAGCACCTTGAATTCAGCCAGGTACTTGGCGATGTCGAGCTGACCACTTTCCACATTCTTGTAAAGCGTCGCCCCCTCCTGAACCATCAACGCCGCGATGACAATCACCGGCAGAATCGCAATGACCAGACAGATCATGAGCGTGCAAAGGGACGTCAGGTTGCGCTGCCAGCCGAAGCGGGCCAGCAAACGGCGTTGCAGCGGCGCGAAGATGATGCCGAGGATCACCGCCCAGAACACCGCGCCGTAGAACGGCAGCAGAATCCAGATGAACGCGATGGTCACCAGTACCAGTAACAGCAATAGGGTTTTATTTTGCAGCGCGGTTTCGTTCATGTTTCTTCCATGTCATTAAGCCGCGTCGAGCACACGGCCTGATGCTTAGTCCGTCAATCACTGCAGGAGTGCCACGCCTGATGTGCAGGGCAGATGGAAGAGGCGCAAGCGGCGGGCCCTGCGCAAGACCCGCCATTCAAGACTAGATCCTGAACTGCCGAACCAACTGGCCGAGGCGCTGATTCAGCTCCGTAAGGTTGCGCGATGTAGAGGCGCTGTGGCGGGTTTCATCGGCCACGCTTTCGACCGCCACGGCGATCTGGTGGACGCTGCGATTGATCTCTTCCGCGACGGCCGTCTGCTCTTCTGCGGCGCTGGCAATCTGCGCGTTCATCGCATTGATAGTGCCGATCAGTTGACCGATGGTGTCCAGCGACGCGCCGGCTTCGTTGGCGCGAGCGGAAGTCCCGTCGCCCGCCTCGCTCGAACGTTTCATCGCCTGCACCGCGCCCTGGGTGCCCTGTTGCAAGCGATCGATCATGCCCTGAATTTCCTGGGTGCTTTGCTGCGTACGGCTGGCGAGCGCGCGCACTTCATCGGCCACTACCGCAAACCCGCGGCCCGCCTCGCCGGCACGCGCGGCTTCAATGGCGGCGTTGAGTGCCAGGAGGTTGGTCTGATCGGCGATGGAACGTATCACCCCGAGCACGCCGACGATGGACGACACGTCATTCTGCAGGCTGTCCAGTGAAGTACCGCTGTCGCGGATGTCATTCACCAGCGCGTGAATCTGCTGGATACTGCCGTCGACCACTCGCTTGGCGGCCTGACCTTCGGCATCGGTTTGCTGCGCAGCGACCGAGGCGCCCTGAGCACTTTTCGCGACTTCCTGGGCGGCCGCCGACATCTGATTGATCGCCGTAGCCACCTGATCCGTCTCGTGACGCTGACGCTCCATCGCCTGCTCCGAGCGCTGGGCCTGATCGGTCACTTCACCCACAAGCCCGGTCAATTGGGCGGTCATTTCGGCGATCTGCCGGACCAGCCCGTGAATCTTGTCGACAAAGCGGTTGAACGACCCGGCCAGCTCGCCGAGTTCGTCCTGAGAGGTCACCGCCAGACGCTGGGTCAGATCACCCTCACCGGCCGCGATGTCATCAAGGTTGGCTTTCATCAGGCGCAACGGCCGCAGAATACCGCCCGCGATCCAGAAGCCCACCGCCGCAATGATCAGCAATACGAGGAGCGTAATGCCAATGATGCTGACGAGCATGTTCTGCCGGCGCTCGGCGACATTCTTCTGTAGCTCCATGACTTTGGCATCGATGTTGTCCAGATTGATCGACGACCCGAAAGCCATGTCCCACTTCGGCAGGTATTCGGTGTAACCCAGTTTGGGCACCAGCTCGCTTGTACCGGGCAGCGCAGAGGAATACTCCAGGTAATGAGTACCCGCTTTCGCCACGTCAACGAGGCCCGCATTGACGAAGACGCCTTTTGGATCGCGGGCGTCCTTGAAGCTCTTGCCGATGCCGTCCGGGCTATTGCCCTTGAACAGCCGCACCGCCTGAGAGTCGTAGCCGAAGAAGTACCCGTCCTTGGCGTAGGTGACCTGAGAGAGCATTTTGATGACTTGCGCGCGGGCCTCCATGTCGCCCGGGGCCGAGGCTTCATACAGCGGTTTGATGGTGCCCATCGCAACAGCCACGTAGCTTTGCAACGTGGCTTTGGCTTCCGCGAGCAGGTGCTGGCGGGTTTCCTCGACTTCGCGCTTGCCCTGTTCACGCAGCATGATGACAGTGCTGGCGCTGATGATCAGTGCGAACACCAACACCGGGAGCACGGCGAGCGAAAGTACTTTGGCTTTGAGATTTAGCCGCATAGAAGTCATGACCCTTTGTTTTTGTACGTTGAGCCGTTGGGGTTCCTTTACGGTTAACGGCCCGGCACACAAAAAGTTGAGGTTACGAGGGTTGATGCGCGCTTTCGGTCCCCGGCAGTTGCGGGCTAAGTCGTTCGGGCAGATCAATGCGCACTTGCAGCCCGCCCATGGGGCTGTCCAGTAACTGAATGCAACCGCCCCACGCCTCGACGATGTCCTTGACGATGCCGAGGCCCAGTCCGTGGCCGGTGACTTGTTCGTCCAGACGATTGCCACGGCCGATCACTTCATCGCGATGCTGCACGGGGATGCCCGGGCCATCATCGTCGATCAGCAGGCAGTAGCCACCGGCGCTCTTGGCAATGGTCAGGCTGACCTGGCTGTCGGCCCACTTGCAGGCGTTGTCCATGACGTTGCCCAACAACTCGAGAATGTCCTCACGGTCCCACGGCAGAAACAGACCCGCAGCGATTTCACTGCTGAGTTCCAGATGCTCGCCATGAATCATTCGCAGTGTGGAAAACAGCCCGGGTATCTCCGCCGCGCAATCAAACCGTGCGCCGGGCAAAGCATCGCCTGACAATCTTGCACGATTGAGCTCACGCTCAAGACGCTGCTGAATGTGCTGCAACTGATCGCGCAGGGTCTCGCGCACGTGCGGGTGGCCCGCCAGCTTTTCGCCTTCGGCCAGGCTCATCAGCACGGCCAGCGGCGTCTTCAGCGCGTGGCCCAGATTGCCAAGGGCATTGCGGGAGCGCTTGAGACTGTCCTCGGTGTGGGCCAGCAGATGATTGATCTGCGCGACCAGCGGCTCAAGCTCCACCGGCACTCGCTCATCGAGTTGCGAACGCTGCCCCTGTTGCAACTGGAAGATCTGTTCCCTCGCCCTGTCCAGCGGGCGCAAGGCACGGCGAACGGTGACGCGCTGCAACACGAGAATCAATATCAGGGCCATCAATCCCAACCCGAGACCGATGCGCTGGACCAGCGCGAAACTGTCCCGCACCGGGGTGTAGTCCTGAGCAACGGTGATGGAGATGGTCTGCCCGAACTTGCGGTAATCGGTGTGCAGCAACAATAGCGATTGATCAGTCTTCTCCAGGGCAAGATCGGCATGCAGGCCGGGCTGCCCGGGGTGCGGCAACTCCAGATCCCACAGCGAGCGCGAGCGCCAATGACCCTGCTCGAAATCGATCCGGAAATAATGGCCTGAATAGGGTCGCTGATAGCCGGGCGACAGGCGATGCTCATCAAGCTGCAGGCCGTCGGGGCCGCGCACCAGCGCAACCAGCAGCAGCTCGCTTTCATTGCGCAGGCCAGACTCGAGATAACGCTGCAAGCCGACTTCAAACAACCACAGGCTGATCTGCGCCAGGACCAGGCCGACAATCAGCAACACGCTGATCAGGCCCAGGCTCAGGCGTCGTTGAATCGACCTCACTCGCCTGTCCCTGCAAAACGATAGCCCTGCCCACGCCGCGTCTCGACCACGGCGCGTCCAAGCTTGCGGCGCAAATGATTGACGTGGACCTCGATCACATTCGAGTCCCGCTCGTTCTCCCCATCATAGAGGTGCTCGGCCAAGTGGCTCTTGGAGAGAATCTGCCCGGGGTGCAGCATGAAATAACGCAGAAGGCGAAACTCCGCCGCCGTTAGTTGAATGTCTTCCTCCCCGCGACTGACGCACTGGCGCCCTTCGTCCAGGTGCAGGCCTGCGGCTTCGAGTTTCGGCTGGTTGGCCAGACCGCGGACACGGCGAAGCAGCGCTTGAATACGCAGCTGCAGCTCTTCGGGATGAAAGGGTTTGGTCAGATAGTCGTCGGCGCCCGCCTTGAGGCCCTCGATACGCTCGGCCCAGGAAGCCCGCGCGGTCAGAATGAGTACGGGGGTGGACAGTCCGCCGGAGCGCCATTTCTGCAGGACTTCAAGCCCGGGAACGCCCGGCAGCCCAAGATCAAGCACGATCAGGTCGTAGGGCTCGGTGGCGCCTTGATGAATGGCGTCGCGCCCGTCGGTCAGCCAGTCGATCGCGTATCCCTGCCGGCCCAGCGTACTGATGAGCTCGTCCGCCAGGGGAACGTGGTCCTCAACCAATAACAAACGCATCAATCGTCTTCCTTGTCTTGCAACAGGCGGCTGTCAGCGGCATCGAATTTGAGCTCGCGCACGACATGATCGGCGGTGAGAAGCTCGATCTCATACACCAACGCACCGTGTTTCTCTTCAAGTTCGGCCTCAAGCAGCTTGGAGCCGGGGTAACGTCCCAGGGCCTGATCGATGAACTGCTCAAGCGGCAGAATCACGCCCTTCCTGCGCAGCTCAAGCACCTCGTCCTGATTCAGGTCCCGAGCCAGGCACGCCAGGCTGGGGGTGACCGCACAGGCGGCCACCAGACAGTAAACGAAACGCTTGACGGGACGCTTACCGACGATCATCAGGTGTCCTGATGGTCTTTGAGGATCTGTCCGCTAACAGCGTCGACTTCAACGTCCCACTCCACACCTTGCGCATCGCGCAGTTCGATCTGGTAAACGTACTTGCCATATTCCTGTTCCAGCTCGGTGTCAGTAATGGTGGATTTCGGGTGTTTGTCCAAGGCGACGGCGTTGAGCTTTTCAAAGGATTTAATAGTACCTGCATCGCGCAGTTTCAGCGCCTCATCAGGACCTAAATCCCGGGCCTGGACATAACCGGCGGTAACGGTGAATGCAGTAGCAGCGATAAAGGCAGTCAGGATTTTCATGGTGGATCTCCGTAGGGGTCTGTTTGTTTACGAGACCCACCTTAAACGGGCGAACTTAATTGAAGCTGAATTTATCTGGCTACGTGCCACTACCCGTTGTGCGTCCAGTGGCTGAAAATGGGGCCCACGATATACTTCGTCCCTGTCCAACTCCGGAGGGGCCATGAGCAACATTCACATCAAATACCCGGCATTGACTATCAAGGCCGGCAGGCGTGCGATGACGCGGATCAGGGAGCAAGGGCTATCAGCGATGGATGTCGGCATCATCCCTGGCGCTGCGGGTGGCCCCAAGGCGCTGGGCATTCAGGGCCTTGATCTGGCGCTGTTCGGTGAATGGCTGCCCCGGGCTCCCCGGGAGCGCTCGTTGATTGGCGCTTCCATCGGTTCGTGGCGATTTGCGAGCGCATGCCTGCCGGACCCGGTTGCAGGTATTCAGCGACTTGGGCGCCTGTACAATGAGCAGAGTTTCGCCAAAGGCGTAACGATGGCGCAGGTCACCCGCAGCTGCGTAACGATGCTTGATGCGCTTTTGCACACAGACGCTGCACAGGTCCTGGAGAATCCCCATTACCGTCTCAACGTGATGATCGTCAGAAGCCGTGGCTTGCTCGCCCGGGATCATCGTGCAGGGTTGAGTTTGGGGCTGGGAGCGGTTATCGCTGATAACCTGCTCGGGCGGGCGCGCCTGTCGCGGCATTTTGAACGGCTGGTCATGCACGACCCACGCCTCGTCCCTCCCCTTCTGCCGCTGACTGACTTCCCATCCCGTTGCTTGCCACTGGACACATTGAACCTGCGCCAGGCATTGCTGGCGTCAGGCTCTATTCCGATGGTCATGGAGGGCGTTGCCGAGATACCTGGTGTCGGCGCAGGGATGTTCCGCGATGGCGGACTGCTCGACTACCATTTGGATCTTCCGTACAGCGGTAGCGACATAGTGCTGTATCCGCACTTCACCGACAAAATCATTCCAGGTTGGTTTGACAAGGCACTTCCGTGGCGCAGGGGCGACCAGACCCGGCTTCAAGACGTCGTGCTGCTGGCCCCCTCAAACGCGTACCTGGCTACGCTGCCCTACGGCAAGCTGCCTGATCGAAGCGACTTTAAACGGTTTGTAGGCAGGGATGCGGATCGGCAGCGGTATTGGCGCACAGCAATGGAAAGCAGTCAGCGGCTGGGGGATGAGTTTCTGGAACTGGTCGACACGGGCCGTCTCGCACAACGATTGCAGCCTCTGGTTTAACCACGTGGTCAGGTTCTGCCTGTCACTCGCCAAACCATTACTGATAAACTCGCAGCTTGCATTTATCGCGCTGGCGATCGCCACTTATCAAGGCTTATATCACCGTGGAAATTTTTAAAGAGTTTACGTTCGAGTCAGCTCACCGGCTCCCTCACGTGCCGGACGGCCACAAGTGTGGACGTCTGCACGGTCACTCATTCCGTGTGGCGATCTATCTGCAGGGCGAACCTGATCCCCATACTGGCTGGATCCGCGATTTCTCCGAGATCAAGACAATCTTCAAGCCTCTGTACGAACGCCTGGACCATAACTACTTGAACGACATTCCCGGCCTGGAGAACCCGACCAGTGAAGTGTTGGTGAAGTGGATCTGGAAAGAGTTGAAGCCGCTGCTGCCAGAATTGTCCGCCATACGGATTCACGAGACATGCACCAGTGGCTGTGTGTATCGCGGTGACTGATCAGCGTTGACCAGGAAAAACCACCCCCATGGGTGGTTTTTTTTGAGCCGAGATGTCGCAGCTTTTCCGCGCGCAAAAACAAAACCCCATCTACTTTCGCAGATGGGGTTTCGGAATTTAATCTTGACGATGACCTACTCTCACATGGGGAAACCCCACACTACCATCGGCGATGCATCGTTTCACTGCTGAGTTCGGGATGGGATC
>NZ_JBNNGV010000051.1:0-20045 GCF_050268485.1 Pseudomonas sp. NPDC078416
GCTTGCCCGCGCCAGATCGCGGGCAAGCGCGCTCCTACACACCTGCGCTGTACGCTGCGACCACCGCATCACGCCCAATCTGGCTTATAATCGCGCGCTCTTGTAGTGCTGCCGGGCCGATCCTGCGGCCCGAAACCGGATCTTTCAATGTTACGAATCACCGAATTCAAACTGCCGCTGGACCACGCGGACGACGAACTGCGCCCCGCACTTCTGCAGCGCCTGGCCATCGGCAGCGACGAGCTCCTGGATTTCACCCTGTTCAAGCGCAGCTACGATGCGCGCAAGAAATCCACCGAACTGCAGTTCATTTACACCGTCGACTTCCAGGTGCGCGACGAAGCCGCCCTGCTCCAGCGCCTGAGCCACGACAAACACATCGGCCCGGCCCCGGACGTGAGTTACAAGGTAGTCGGCCACGCCCCAGCCGAACTGAGCGAGCGGCCGTTGGTTGTCGGCTTCGGCCCGTGCGGGATTTTCGCCGGCCTCTTGCTGGCGCAGATGGGTTTCAAGCCGATCATTCTGGAGCGCGGCACGGAAGTCCGTCAGCGCACCAAGGACACCTGGGGCCTATGGCGCAAGAACGTGCTCAACCCCGAATCCAACGTACAGTTCGGCGAGGGCGGCGCGGGGACGTTTTCCGACGGCAAGCTTTACAGCCAGATCAAAGACCCGAAATTCATCGGTCGCAAGGTCTTGCACGAGTTCGTCAAAGCCGGCGCGCCGGAAGAGATTCTCTACGTCAGCAAGCCGCACATTGGCACCTTCCGCCTGACCGGCGTCGTTGAAAACATGCGTCATCAGATCGAAGCGCTGGGCGGTGAAGTACGTTTCCAGCAACGCGTCACGGATGTGCTGATCGAAGACGGCCAGATGCAGGGCGTCCTGCTCGACAGCGGCGAGCGCATCGACTCTCGGCACGTGATTCTGGCGCTGGGCCACAGCGCCCGCGACACCTTCCGCATGCTCCACGGGCGCGGCGTGTTCATGGAGGCCAAACCGTTTTCGGTCGGCTTCCGCATCGAGCACCCCCAGGGCTTGATCGACCGCGCGCGACTGGGCAAGTACGCCGGTCACCCGAAGCTTGGCGCTGCCGACTACAAGCTGGTGCACCACGCCAAAAATGGCCGTTCGGTGTACAGCTTCTGCATGTGCCCCGGTGGCACCGTGGTGGCGGCGACCTCCGAGCCCAACCGCGTGGTGACCAACGGCATGAGCCAGTATTCGCGCAACGAGCGCAACGCCAACTCCGGCATCGTCGTGGGCTTCACCCCCGAGCAGGATTATCCGGGCAGCCCGCTGGCAGGCATCGAACTGCAGGAGCGTCTGGAGTCCCACGCTTACATCATGGGCGGCGAAACCTACGAAGCCCCGGCGCAACTGGTGGGCGATTTCATCGCGGGCAAAGCGTCGACGGCCCTGGGCGGCGTCGAGCCTTCCTACAAGCCGGGCGTCAAGCTGACCGACCTTGCCGACGCATTGCCCGCCTTCGCCATCGAAGCCATTCGTGAGGCGCTGCCCGCGTTCGAGAAGCAGATCAGAGGATTTTCGCAGCACGACGCGATCCTCACCGGCATTGAAACGCGCACCTCCTCGCCCCTGCGCATCACCCGTGGCGAAGACCTGCAAAGCTTGAACGTGAAAGGCCTGTTCCCGGCGGGCGAAGGCGCGGGTTATGCCGGCGGCATCCTGTCGGCCGGTGTCGATGGTATCCGCATCGCTGAAGCGCTGGCTCGCAGCATGTTGGGTATCGCCGAATAAGCCGCCGTCAGGCAAACCCCGCGCTGATATAGCGTGCTGAAATGCAAAACGCCCCGAATCATCGGGGCGTTTTCGCAAGCGGACTTTACATCCAGCTTCGGGCCATGCAGCGCGGTTTAGTGGCTGACGCGACTGGTGCCGTTGACGGTCATGATGCGAACACGCTCACCCACACGGAAGATCTCGTTTTCCTGAACTTCCTGCACGTAAGCGCGCATGGTGCCGTCGTCTTCGCGCACGGTGATCTCGACGCCCTGGGCACGGGTCAGGCCGCCTTCCGCCGCCGAACCCAGCAGACCACCGGCGACCGCACCGATCACGGCTGTCACGATGCTGCCGCGACCGCCACCAATGGCGCTGCCACCGACGCCACCGACGATCGCACCGGCACCTGCGCCGATCGGCGTTTTAGTGCCTTCGATCTTCACCGGACGCAGTGATTCGATCGTGCCCAGGCGTACGGTCTGCACCTGACGAGCTTCGTCGCGCGAGTACGAGTCGCCGGTGAGGCTTGAAGTACAGCCGCCCAGCGTCAGCGCCATGGCGGTGAACGAAGCAACCAACAGAACAGACTTGCGCATAACAGTTATCTCCAGAGGAACAGGTAGCCATTAGACTCTGCGACGCCAATCGATGTCACGGTCCTGTGCCGATAATTTACGTTTATTCAGGCGTGATACAGCAACCCGCCGACGTCTACTTCAGTGGACGACGGCGCCTGAAATTGATTCAAAGAAAAGTGTGACAGAGATCCTGTGGCTGATCAGAAGACCAGCGGTCAGGGCGCGAGACGCTCGCGCTGCCACTCATCATCAACCAGACGATAGTTCAGGCGGTCATGCAGACGGCTTGGACGGCCCTGCCAGAATTCGATGCGATCCGGCACCAGACGATAACCGCCCCAGTGATCGGGACACTCAGGCTGGGTGTCCATGAAACGCGCCTCGGTAGCCTTGAGCAACCCTTCGAGTTCTTCACGGTCGGCGATCACCCGGCTTTGCGGCGATGCCCAGGCGCCCAGGCGGCTGCCGAGGGGGCGTACCTGAAAATAAGCGTCGGATTCTTCGTGGCTGACCCTGGACACGCGGCCCTCGATGCGCACCTGACGTTCCAGCGAAGGCCAGAAAAAGGTCATGGCGGCGAAAGGCCGGGCGCTCAGCTGCTGGCCCTTGGCGCTCTCGTAGTTAGAAAAGAACGTGAAGCCCTGAGCGTCCAGGCCTTTGAGCAGCAAGACCCGGCAATGCGGACGACCGTCGGCGTCGACGGTTGCCAGCGTCATGGCGTTGGCCTCGACCGGCGCTTGCTCGGTTTCGACCGCTTCGTTGAACCAGCGATGGAACAGTGCGAAAGGTTCTTCCGGAGCCTGGGCTTCGGTCAACCCTTCGCGGGCATAGTTACGACGCATATCGGCCAGACGCTGGCTCATCACTGCCTTCCTTAATCGAGATCCGTGAACAGAATCCCGATGTTAACCTCAGTTGCTGGATTGAGCATCCGGGGCAGGCTTTTTGGCCGCAGCTTTTGCAGGCGCTGCCTTGGCTTTTACCGGCGCAGCTTTCTTCACCGGTGCTTTTTTGGCCGCAGGCGCTTTGGCGGCGGAAGCCTTCGTAGCAACGGCTTTCTTGGCCGGTGCAGCCGATTTGACAGGTGCAACAGCCTTGGTCGGCGCCGCAACGGGTGCAGGAGCCGGCGCGTTGGCCGTTTGCACAGCCAGCAGGGTTGGCGCAGGCGGCAAGTTGTATTTGGCCATCTGGGCAACCATGGTGTCTTGCGGCGTCAGGATGATTTCCACACGACGGTTGAGTGCGCGACCCGGCACGCTATCGCTGGCTGCACGCGGCATATCGGCGCCCATGCCACGCAGGCTCAGACGGTTACGCTGCAGGCCGCTGAGGCGGAAAATCGCCGCGACCGATTGTGCGCGCTGCTGGCTGATCTTGAGATCGGCATCGCTGGCGACATCGCTGTGGCCCAACACCAGAACGGCGGCGCGCGGGTCGACTTCAACGATCTTGGCCATGCGGCTGATCGGGCCGAGGTTGGTCGGCAGGAGCATTTCCGGACGTTTCGGGTTGAAGGTACTGTCGACCGGCGCAGTCACCACCAGGATGTCGTCGCGGCGCTCGAGCTGGAACTGGCTGTCCTTGATCGCTTCACGGACCTTCGGCTCGTTCAGATCAAGCCAGGCCTGGGTCACTTTCGGGTCCACTTTGGGAACGATCGGTGCGGCGTCTTTTTTGGCTTCCGTCGCGCCGAACGGCCACCACCACTTGTTGGCGTCGCCGGCCTGGGCAACGGCCGGAGCGGCAGCCGGTTGAGTGGCGGCGACCTCTGGTTTCTTCTCGGTCTCGCCGTGGTCAGAGCCAAACGGCCAGTACCAGCGCGTACCGGTTTCGGCCTGGGCTTTCGCCACTTGTGCAGCCGCCGGGCCTGGCGCTGGGGCTGGGGCTGCAGGAGCGGCATCGGCGCCTTTGCCTGAACCGAACGACCACCAGTGGTCATTGCTGGCCGACTGATCCTGAGGGGTTTGCGCACAGCCGGTGACGGCGAGGCAGATGGCGAATGCGAGGCTTTTGTTAGCTGACATGGGTGACCCACATGAATAATTGATCAGAAAATGAACGAAGCAGCGCTCATATAACACGCATAAAGACCGTTTTGGAAAAAGAAACCGCCCTACGGCTGCGTTATCCAGATTTAACTGACAGTCGGTAGAACAAGCACTTAACGGCGATAGTTATTGCAAACACTCACCCACCACTCGCACCAGACGCTGAGCGCGGGGATCCATCAACACGTAAGGACCGAGGGTGTTGGTGACAAACCCGAACGCCACATCGCGCTCGGGATCGGCGAAGCCAACCGAGCCACCTGCACCGGGATGGCCAAACGACTTGGCACCCAGCCCGAACGTCGCGTTAGGCACCGTGGGTTGATCGAGCATGCAGCCCAGACCGAAGCGGGTCTGGGTGAGCAGCGTCTTGTCCTGGCCGATGCTGTGTTCGCGGGTCAGTTCGTTGAGCAGGTCGCCGTCCAGCAGGCTGCCATCGAGCAAGCCGCTGTAAAAGCCGGCCAGACTGCGTGCGTTGCCATGGCCATTGGCGGCAGGTTGCTGCATGCGCCGCCATTCGGGCTTGTTGGTGCTGGTCATGATCGACGGCGGGTTGGTGAACGCCCGCGCCGTCATGGACGCAGGTTCGCGCATCGTGGTCTGCAACAGGCGCTGTGCGGCCTCATCACCGGTATTGCCCTTGCCTCTGGCAATGTGGGCGACGCGATGAAATTCTTCATCGGCCAGACCGACATGGAAATCCAGGCCCAACGGGCGCGAAATACGCGCGGCGATGGATTCACCCGGACCGCGCCCGTCGGCACGACGAATCATCTCGCCCACCAGCCAGCCGTAAGTGATGGCGGCATAACCGTGGCCCTGCCCCGGCGTCCACCAGGGCTCCTCCGCAGCCAATACGGTTGTCATGGCCTGCCAGTCGTAAAGCGCCTCGGCCGGCAATATTTCACGGATCGCCGGGAGCCCGGCCTGATGGCACAGCAACTGGCGCAGTGTGATGGACTGTTTGCCGTTGGCGGCGAACTCGGGCCAGAGACGCGCCACGGGCTCATCCAGCTTCAGCTTGCCCTCGCCCACCAACTGCAAGGCCGTGACCGCCGTAAACGGCTTGGTGCAGGAAAAGAGATTGGCGAGGGTGTCGCTATGCCAGACTTCGCTGCCATCCTTGTCTGCCGTGCCCGCCCACAGATCCACGACCGTCTCCCCGCCGACCTGCACGCACAGTGCAGCGCCGCGCTCCTGCGGATCGTCGAACAGCGCGGCGAACGCTTCGCGTACGGCTTCAAACTGAAGCTCGAAATGGCCTTGAATCTGCACGGTCTGGCTCTCCGGTCGGGCTGCAAAAATGGCGAACATTGTTCCAGCGATTGAACGCTTTGGGAACCGCCCGGTTAAGGGCGCTTGCCGATCACATCCACGACCTGTGCATTGGCCTTGCGCACCGCCTCGACGAAGCCCTGGTACGGCACGTCGGTGATGCCCACCAGCCCGAGATGGCCGTTTTCGCCATCCAGCAAACGGCCAGTGACAGGCTGGTCCAGGTACTGGAACCAGTGCACGCCGACAATGGAAGGCTCGGCCAGCGCGCTCTTCAGGAAGTTGGCATACGCCGGACCGCGATCTTCCTCGCGCGGCACTTCGAGTACCCCGCCCCAGAACGGCCCGCGATCGCGGGAGCCGAAGTGAAACTCGGTGACCAGCACAGGCTTGTCGAGCACGCGCAGTTTCGCGAAGTCCACGCCATCCTGGGGTTTGAGGGTGTAAAGGTTGAAGCTCAGCACGTCGCAAAACTTGGCGCAGGCTTCGACCGCCTCGGGGCTGGTGACGCCAAAGCGGCCGCCGAGCAGGAGATGGTTCGGCGCATGCCACTTGAGCGCGTCGGAAATGGTCTTGAAATAGGTCTCGGCGAACACGCGCTGGAAATACCTGAAGTCGTTTTCGATCTCCGGGTGCTCTGCGCTCGGCAGCGGCGGCTCGAAGCCCGGGTCTTCCATCAATTCCCATGCGGCGAGATGGATGCCCCACGCCTTGGAGAGCCCTTCCTCGTTGCGGTACTTGTCACGCAACTGCTTGAGAAACGCGCGCTTGGCCGGCACGTCGGTGGTCAGCTTCAGCGTGCCGTAGGCCAATGCGTAGCGATCCTTCGGATCGTTGCCCGGCGCCGCCCAGGCCAATTCGTTATCCGCGAAGTAACCGATCAGGTACGGATCATCGCGATGGTCGCGCGCAGCAATGGCGACGGCCCGCTCGGTGGCCATGGCGAAGCGCGGATCGAACGGATCAGGCATGCCGCCCCACCAATCCTGGCCGGTGCTGATGCTCACGTAATCACCCACGATGGACAGCGGCAACGTGTAGGGCACGTGTGCCTTTTTGCTGTTTTCGAGGTTTTGCAGCGCGGGCTCGCTCCAGTTGCCGACGGTGTTGAAACCCCACGCCTGCAACCGTTGCAGGGTGTGATCAACCCAGCGTTTGTGGTCCACGATCACCGGCTTGCATTCCATTGCAGGCGCAGACATGGCGGGCCTTTCGGGCTGCGGCGCTGGCTCGCTCTGCTCGGTCGCGCTGTCGCCAGTGGATGCGCTCGTGGCGGGTGTGGCGGCTGGGGTTTCGTCTTCGTCATCCGCCGGATCAACAGGCTTTGAGACTTCAACGCACTTCGGCACGCCGTATGTGCGCTGTAAATTCGCACCATAAAAATCGAACCAGCGGCCCTGATCGAACTGGCGGTTTCGGTTGGCGCCCGTCTCGCGGTTGTCGTCGCCCTTGCCGTAGAACGCGGCGAGCGGATCGTCGCTGCCGGGCAGGCCGGTGAACATGGCTTCGCGGCCTTCGACGTAAGTCTGGCTCTCGTCGGCGGAGATGGCATTTACGCCGAGGGAGTAGAACGGATGGCCTTCCGGCGTCACCAGATACCAGCGCTCGTCGCGCTTCTCGGTGCGGAAAAAACCCTTCGCTTCGAACGACGGGCCGCTGAGCAAGCCGCCATATTTGTCGTGGGCCGGACGGTCTTTCAGCCAGGTTTGCAGCTGCTGCTGCTCCTTGCCCGCCAGCGCCTTGAGCTGATCGTCGCTGGTGACCTTCTCCGGCCACTTGCCCCGGGTGAACTGACCGTAGCCGTCGACCAGGTTGCTGTAGGCCGCGGTTTGCAGCGCGTCGCCCTCTTGCACGCCGAATTTCTCGATCAGCACACTTTGGGCAACGTTGGGTTGAGACATCGACACGGTGACCGATGAAACTTCAGCGCTGTTCAGCTCACCATCGGTGCTGGCCAGCAACACGCGCTGCCCTTCGTACATCCACGGCATCGGTGGGCCGGCGCGCATGCCCTCGCTCAGCGGCGAACTGGCCTTGAGCGGCAGCACCAGGGTTTGCGCCGGGCCGGCCGGCAGGTCGATGCGGCTGGTGAGGATTTTGCCGTCGCGGCTTTCGATCTGCACGTACACCGTCAATGCCCAGTCCATCGCGCTTTGCAGGCGCAAGGTCATGGCGCTGTCGTGACTCCAGTCCCAGACGCCGGTCTGGGGGGTCAGTCGCAGGCTGGGTTTGGCGACCGGATTGAAAACGATCCGGCGCAGCACTTCGCCTTCGGCGGTCTGTTCGGCGTTGGCCTGGGGAAACCCGGCATCCTGGGTCGTGACCTTCACCACGTCGGCGGGCCGGACGAAATTGAACAGCGTTTGCTGCACGTCAGGCGCGGCGTGGGCCATGCCCGCGCACAGCGTGGCAAGTATGGCGGACAGTGAACGGCGAATCATGTGATCTGAAGCTCCTTGATCATCTGAGGTCCGGAGCACGGCAGGAATCGCGAGCACCCGGGCGGACCGAGTGTAAGACCCGGTCAACCGTGTTTCATTTGCAACACGGGGTCAGGAAATTTCGCGCCGGAATGGCGGCAGTGCGTTGAGGATGGCTTTGCCATAGCGCTGGGTCACGACCCGACGATCCAGCAGCGTGATGATGCCGCGGTCCTGTTCGGTACGCAGCAGACGACCGCAGGCCTGGATCAGGCGCAGCGAGGCGTCGGGAACGGCGATTTCCATGAACGGATTGCCGCCTCGCGCTTCGATCCACTCCGCCAGCGCGGCTTCGACCGGATCATCCGGTACGGCGAAGGGAATCTTGGCGATCACGACGTGCTCGCAGTAGGCGCCCGGAAGGTCGACCCCTTCAGCGAAGCTCGCCAGCCCGAACAGGACGCTTTCATCGCCACCGTCGACCCGCGCCTTGTGCTTGTTGAGGGTTTCCTGCTTGGACAGATTGCCCTGGATGAACACCCGCTTGCGCCAGTCACGCTCCAGCCCGTCGAACACTTCCTGCATCTGTTTGCGCGACGAGAACAGCACCAGCGTGCCTTTGGAGCCTTCAACCAGATTCGGCAGTTCACGGATGATGGCTGCCGTATGTTCGGCCGCGTTACGAGGGTCGGCTTTCAGGTCAGGCACGCGCAGCACGCCTGCGTCGGCATGGTGGAACGGACTCGGCACCACGGCGGTGACGGCGTCTTTCGGCAGCCCGGCACGCATGCGGAAACGGTCGAACTTGCCCAGCGCGGTCAGGGTGGCCGAGGTCACCAGCGCGCCGTAGGCGACGTTCCAGAGGTTGCGGCGCAACATTTCGGCCGCCAGGATCGGGCTGGCGTTGACCTCGATGTCGAACAGCGAGCCGCTGTCGGCCAGGGTCAGCCAGCGCGCCATGGGCGGGCTGTTTTCCGGGTCTTCGGCGGTGAAGGCGGTCCACAATTCCCAGTTGCCATGGGCGCGCGCCAGCAAGCTGCCAAACAGCGGATACCACTCTTCCGCCTGATGGCTGGCGATGCCGATGTTGACCTCGCCGTCCATGCCTTCCTTAAGCAGCTCGGTCAGGCGCGTGAACAGGTCGTCGAGCCGGGCAAAACCTTTTTTCAGCTCGATGCCCATCTCGCGCATGTGCTCGGGGACCACACCGCCGACGAAGCGATGGCGCGGACGCTCGCGGCCTTCCATGTCTTCGCCTTGCTTGAAGTCGGCCAGTTGTTCGCAGGCGGTGAACATGAACTGCTGCTGGGTCTTGATCTCGCGGGCCAGCTCGGGGACCTGCTCAATCAGCTTGCCCAAGTCGCCCGGCAGCGGGTGCTGGGCGAGCAACTTGGTGAGGTTCTTGGCGGTTTGCTCCAGCCAGTCAGCGGTGGAGCGCAGGCGACTGAAATGGGCGAAGTGGCCGATCGCCTTATCTGGCAGGTGATGACCTTCGTCGAAGACATACAGGGTGTCACGGGGATCGGGCAAGACCGCACCGCCGCCCAGTGCCAGGTCAGCCAGGACCATGTCGTGGTTGGTGACGATGACGTCGACTTTGCCCATACCCTCGCGGGCTTTATAGAAGGCGCACTGCTGGAAGTTCGGGCAATGGCGGTTGGTGCACTGGCTGTGATCGGTGGTCAGGCGCGCCCAGTCCTGGTCGGCCAGTTCCTGGGGCCAGCTGTCGCGGTCGCCGTCCCATTTGTTGCCGGCGAGCTTTTCGATCATGGTGGTGAAGAGCTTCTGGCTGGCCTCATCCACTTCGATCTTGAAGCCTTCTTCTTCGAACAGCTGGGCGGTCGCGCTCTGGGCGTCGCCTTCCTGCAGCAGCATGTCGAGCTTGGACAGGCACATGTAGCGGCCACGGCCCTTGGCCAGCGCGAACGAAAAGTTCAAGCCGCTGTTGCGCATCAGGTCGGGCAGGTCCTTGTAGACGATCTGCTCCTGCAGCGCGACGGTCGCGGTGGCGATGACCAGGCGTTTGCCGGCGGCCTTGGCGGTCGGAATGGCCGCGATGGCGTAGGCCACGGTTTTGCCGGTGCCGGTCCCCGCCTCGACCGCTACCACGGCGGGATCACCCGAACGGCGGCCTTCTTCGTCGGTGTCGACGTCGCCCAGTACCTTCGCCACTTCAGCGATCATCAGGCGCTGGCCGTAACGAGGCTTGAGGCTCTTGGCTTCGAGGAAACGCGAGTAGGCGCCCTGAATCTGGGATTTGAGTTCGGTGCTGATCATGGGCTGGGTCGTTGGCTCGGCGTCACGGGTGCTGAATGAAAACACGAAAACCGCTGGATATATCTTCAGTAGTCGCAGCGGGCGGCTATCATACCGCGCTAATTCTTTCTGCGCAGATCGGAGTTCTCGATGTCACCTGTAGCCTTTGTCTACGCCTTGCATGTGTTGGCAGCGATTGTGTGGGTAGGAGGGATGTTTTTCGCCTGGATGATTCTTCGACCGGCGGTCATCGCCGCCCTGGAGGGCCCGGCGCGGCTGAAGCTGTGGCTGCAGGTACTGCCGCGTTTCTTCGTGTGGGTCTGGTGCGCGGTGATCATGCTGCCGGTGACCGGAATCGGCATGATCAACGTCAACTTCAGCGGCTTTCAGACCGCGCCCCGCTATGTGCAGGTGATGATGGGTCTGTACGTGGTGATGGTGGCGTTGTTTCTGCGCGTTTCGACGCTGAACCTGCCGCAGTTGCGCAAGGCGGTACTTGCCGAGCAATGGGCGGAGGGCGCGGCCGCGATGGGGGGAATTCGGCGTCTGGTGGGGATCAATCTGATGATCGGGGTGGCTGTTGTGGCGATCGCTGCCATCAGGCCAATGTTCTAAGCCCGGTTTTTGATCTGTAAAAACGCGCCTGCTGCGTAGGGTATTCAGGCATCCCTGGCAGGCGCGCTTCTACAACAGATCGGTGCTTATAAATTGCGGACCACGATAGCGCCCGTTGGCCCTGCTGCACCGGACTGGCCCTTGTCGCCGTTCTTGCCAGACTTGGCGCCGTCAGCGCGATAGACCACGCAGCCTTTGGACGCGCCGCCTTTGCCGCCGCGACCGCCGTCGCCACCGATACCACCGGCGCCGCCCTGTACGTTGATCTTGATGCGCTCATTGCCGAAAGTCGCCGGGAGCTCAAGACGAACGAGCGCACCCGGCGCGCCATCACGGCCGTTGCCGCCATTGTCGCCGTCAATCCCGCGACTGGCAGAACCCCAGGTGCAGCCCGGATCGATGCCGTTGCCGCCGTCGAGGCCGACGTAACCGGGCGAGCCTGCGCCGCCGCGGGCGTCGACAAAGAGTTGGTCAGCGTTGAGCTGTTCGATCCGCAGGTTGAGGTTGCGGCCTGGGGTGGGCGGTTTCTCGAAGGTGCCCGGGGCGCCCCGCGCGGTGATTTCGGCGCCGCTGCCGAGGTCGCCCTGTTTGACTTGCAGGCTGAACGGCTCGACGCTCGGGACGATGGCGATGCGTGATTCGTGGCCCATGATGAGTTGGCCGACTTTGACTTCAGTGAGCCCGGCCGGGATCAGCAGGGTGCCGTAGTCGGCGACTTCGAGTCGGTCCAGTTGCAATACGCTGGTTTTGGAGGGCAGGCGCATGAGCGAGTGGGTTTCGACGGAAATGGTCTGGGCCATGATCCAGGGGCTGGTCAGGGCGGACAGCAGGCCTGCCGTCATCAGCATCGCATTACGCATGGTGTACCTCCGCCTGTGGGCGTTTGAATGTGTTCAGGTGGAATAGGCCGAAGAGCAGAATCTGGAGGCGATCGCGCCAGGGATGGGGGCGGCCGCGCAAGCTGGCGTTGTAGCTGATCAGTTCGATGATGTGGGTGAGCAACAGCAGGCCGCCTGCCAGTTTGAACATCAGGCCGAAGGGGTGCGGCATGGCGATGGTCAGGCTGGTGATTATCAGTAGCCAGAATGCTGTTGTCAGTACTTTCCCTGTTCCCCAAATCACACTCATGTGGTGCCTCTGCTGTTTTTAATTTTTTGTACGGTGAAAACGGTTTGCGCACAGTACGGTGAGGCGGGGGACTATGCCAGAGGCAGGTTTCAAAAGTTGGCTGCGGCCAAGAAAAAGCTCTGCCTAACGGCAGATCGTTTCGCCTTCGGCGAGTTACTTGGAAAAGTCGAAAGTCGCACCATCCCCAAGTAACCAAGGGTGCCTGCTCCTGGTTGGGTTCCTCCTTCGTCGGAATACCTTCACTCCGGTCTCGCTCCGTGGGCCCGCGCCGAACGGACATCCATGTCCTGACGGCGCTCTCGCCGCATCCATGCGGCTCGGCCCACTGCGCGAGACCTGCGTTCAGCCTGCACCCAAGTCGCGTTTTGCGGTGTCTGGGCTTTTTGCGTATGGAGATCTAAAGCAACGGCAACGACAACGGCAACGGCTTCCCGGCTGAAGCCGGTCCCACTGACTGCACCTGGCTGTTGCTGACTGATGCATGGCTCTGTAGGAGCCGGCTTGCTGGCGAATGCATCCGAGCAGACACCACAGCAGTGAATGCTTAACCGCGTTCGCCAGCAAGCCGGCTCCTACAGGTTCTGTGGCGTGTCAGCTGCCTTGGCGATGGCGTTCCAATTCCTGACAATAAAAAAAGCCCCGGCTTTCAAACCGGGGCTTCCTTTAACGCTTCAACCTTGTCTCAACGGTTGATTTTGATCTCGACGCGGCGGTTCAGGGCTCGGCCGTCGGCGGTTTTGTTGTCGGCCACCGGGCGGGCTTCGCCGTCACCTTCGACGGACGCGAACGAGGCACGCGGGATGCCGGCGCTGACGAGGTAGTCGGTCACCGATTGCGCACGTTTTTGCGACAGTTTCTGGTTGTAGGCATCGCTGCCCACGCTGTCGGTGTGGCCGCTGACGTGAAGTTGCACGTTCGGGGCTTCGGTTTTGAGTTTGGTCGCGACCATGTCCAGTTGCTGCTTGTCGCCCGGGGTCAGCGTGGCCTTGTTGAACTCGAAGTGCACGTCACGGATGGTGATGATCTCTTCTTTCGGCAGCACTGCCGGCGCGGCCATCGGTTCAGGGGCCGGTGTCACGATCGGGCAACCGGTCGCATCGACCGGAGTGCCTTTCGGCGTGTCCGGGCATTTGTCCTTGCTGTTAAGGACGCCGTCGCCGTCATCATCGCCATCCCCATGGGTCCAGCAATACGCGCCGGCCATGACGCCCACCGCAGCACCGAAGCCTGCCGCCACCGACGCGGTCTGGAAGGCGCCGATCGCTGCGCCACTCAGCGCACCACCGGCCGCACACAGAGGCCAGTCGGTCTTTTGCAAGCCCGCACAACCCGTCAATACACTGGTAACCAAAATCAGAGGTAACGCTGTCCGAATCATGCTCATACAGTTCTTCTCCTTTGGAATCGGCTAAAACCGACTGAAGTGCAGTAAAGACGCGTGTGGGGCCGTTCGCCACCCTGATTTCAGGGGTTTACGGGATTTCACCGCACAATTCGGACTCTTCTGTGGGGAATAGCCTTTTGCCTTCACTCCGTACGTTTTGTCATAGCGCCCAATGAAAAAGTTCAAGCACTAGGCCATCGGAGTTCAGCACGCTACCCTTGCCCGCCTGACCGAGGAACTACAATGACCGACCGCTTCTCCAGCCGCACGCCGCAACAGGCCCTCGCCGCCCTGTTGGACCTTTATGCGCCGAAGCGTTTGCTGCTGATTGGCGCCGAGGGCTTTCCGGCGTTGCAGGCTTTTTGCGAAGCGCATCCGCAGACCCAACTGGCCCAGGCCGCGCCGGGACCTTTGCCTGCCGATCTGGCCGGACAGCGCTTCGATCTGGCGTTGGTGGTGGACTGCCTTGAACACATGCCCAAGCGTGCGGGGCTGGAGTTGCTGGGCGGTATCCGCAACCTCAATGCCAGCCGGATCGCCGTGCTCGCGGATCTCGATGCCTGCGGCTGGCAATCCACCGATTTCTACTCGCTGGCACTGCAGGCCAGCGAACGGTTTTCCCGGGATGAACAAGTGCTCACGCTGTTCACCTACGATTTGCGCGAGTACAAACAGGTGCCGGACTGGCTGAACGCGAGGTTCTGGGCCAATCCGGAGAATTACGGCAAGTACTGGTGGTGAGAAACGCATTATGAGCAGCGCAACATGCCCTTGCGGCAGCGGTAATCTTCTCGACGGTTGCTGCGGTCGCTATCACGCCGGTCAACCCGCGCCCTGCGCCGAAGCGCTGATGCGTTCGCGCTACAGCGCTTATGTCTTGGGGCTGGTGGATTACTTGCTGGACACCACATTGCCGGCGCAGAAGGCCGGGCTGGATCGTGATGCGATCAGCCAATGGAGCGCCCAGAGCACCTGGCTGGGTCTGGAAGTCGAAGGCACCGAGTTGATCGGCGGTCAGCCTGAACACGCATTTGTGACCTTCACCGCCCGCTGGCACGACGCCGATGGCGAGCACCGTCATCGCGAGCGCTCGGCGTTTGTGCAGCATGATGGACGCTGGTATTTCATCGACCCGACGGTGTCGCTCAAAGCCGGTCGTAACGACGCCTGCCCCTGTGGCAGCCAGCAGAAATTCAAGAAGTGCTGTTCGGCTTATCTCACCTGACCTTCTAAGCGGCGACGCGAGTCACCACTCAGGGACAGGCAGTCCTCAGGCCAGTCTGATGTGGGAAACGTCCGGCACCAGCGCGTGCTCAACCGGTTTGTCCTGACCCAGATCAGCGCCAGCCGGTGCCAAGCTCAGGCCAGACAAATCGAGCTGCGGCGCACGTGCCGGCATTCTAGGATCCTGCACGTCCTGGCCCGGTTCCGAGAGGGTGAAGTCAGGCGCATCGACGTCCACAAACGCTGCCATGTAGACGTCGCGCGGTTTGACGCTGGCTTTGCGGGTCGGCGTGGTGTCGTTGCGCGGCGCGGCCAGACTTGAAGGCTTGCGCGTCCAGGTCGGCTCGTCCGGCGGCGGCGCCAGTTCAACCTCCTCCACTTCAACCACACCCGACGCCTCCACGACCGGCGCCTCAACGACGTGCACCATGGGCACAACCTGGGCCAGGGCCCCGGCGCGTTCGAGGGTCGAACGGTACTTTTCGGCGGCCGCCTCATCGAGGTTGTTTTTCAGCACCAGCCGACGACCGGAGAACAGCAACGCGATGCGCTGAGCGTCCGCCTGAAACAGCTTTGTCAGGTTGGCCTTGACCAGATCCGGCTGCGCGCCGGGCACCAGTTGGCCGGAAAATACAATTTCGTAGAGCTTCATGGTCAATACTCCTTCGACACATGGCGCGAGTATGGCGCAGGCTGTAGAGAACGGCGAGTCACGTGAAGTGGCGGTCAGACCGGGCCTATCAGACCGGACATAAGGGAGCGACCCATGATGTTTGCAGCACACGTCCTCAGAATCGCAGGCCTCTTCGCGCTCCTGGCGCTGTCGGGCTGCTCGACCTGGATAACCGGCGGCTTTGAAGACCCCGACGTCAAGCTGCTGAAGGTCGAGGTGGTCAAGGCCAAGTTGCTGCGTCAGGACTTCAAGCTGCGCTTTCGGGTCGACAACCCCAACGACTCCAGCCTGCTGGTCCGTGGTTTGCGCTACAAGATTCTGCTCAATGACATGTTGCTCAGCGAAGGCGTCTACAGCGACTGGTTCATCGTCAAAGCCAACAGCCACAAAAACTTTTCCGTACCGATCCGCACCAATCTGTGGGAGCACCTCAAGGACATCTCCAAGGTGCTGGGCAAAGCCAATCAGCCGGTGCATTACCGGTTGGAAGGCAAGCTCAAGACCGGATTTTTATTCGGACACAGCGTGCGCATCGGGCGCAATGGCGACATAATCCCCGGCGATTTGATTCCGGAGTAACCCCATGAACCAGCAAGCCCACGTGCACGGTCCTGATTGTGACCACGATCACGACCATCACGATCAACATCATGACCACGGCCACGTGCACGGCCCGCATTGCGGCCACGCGCCTCAAGAACCCGTACGCAATACGCTCAAGGACGTTGGTCGCAACGATCCTTGCCCTTGCGGCAGCAAGAAAAAATTCAAGAAATGCCACGGCGCATAATCGCCCGAGCACGTTCTACGGCCTGAACCTTCAGGCCGTTTTCATTTGTGCGAGGGACGTTTGAAGGCGTAAAACAGGTGCAGCCTTAATGGCAGTCGTGATGACTTCACCTGGAGCGCGCAATGATCGATCTGCACTACTGGACCACCCCCAATGGCCACAAAGTCTCGATTTTCCTCGAAGAAGCGGGCCTGCCGTACAAAATTTTCCCGGTCAATATCGGCGCGAACGAGCAGTTTGAATCCGATTTTCTGAAGATTTCCCCCAACAACAAGATTCCAGCCATCGTCGACCACGAGCCTGCTGACGGCGGCGAACCGCTGAGCCTGTTCGAGTCCGGCGCGATCCTGCTGTACCTGGCCGAGAAAACCGGCCGGTTCATTGCAACCGATCTGCGCGGCCGCCAGGAAACCCTGCAGTGGCTGTTCTGGCAGATGGGTGGCCTGGGCCCGATGGCCGGTCAGAATCACCATTTCAATCGGTTCGCCAAAGAGAAGATTCCCTACGCGATCAAGCGCTACGTCGACGAAACCGCGCGCTTGTACGGCGTGTTGAACGAGCGCCTGGCCGATCGCACCTTTGTTGCGGGCGAGGAATACGGCATCGCAGACATGGCGATCTACCCCTGGATCGTGCCGCATACGTTCCAGCAGCAGAACCTGGATGACTTCCCGCACTTGAAGCGCTGGTTTGACGCCGTGGCCAATAGGGATGCGGTGAAGCGGGCCTATGCGCTAGCCGACAAGATCAATCCGCCCAAGCCGTAATCAACGTGGGTGTCCGACGTGCAGACACACCCGGTAGGAGCCGGCTTGCTGGCGAACCGCCTGGGTCAGCTGCCATCGACGAGCCTAACGCAGCAACTTCGCCAGCCAGCCAGCTCCTGCGGACTGATAGTGTTCAGGGAGCTGCGCTGATATTCCCTCCGGGAAGCCCCGAAAATAAACTCCCTCCCCCGTCTTGCGTGGCGCTCGCCTGCTCTCTAACGTAGCGCCTTTTCTACGCACACCCCCGCAGGAGCTTCATCATGGCCTCGCCAGCCCTTTCGACGTTGAAAACGCGCATGAGCGTGGCCGCTGCCATGATCGGACTCTTGAGCCTGGCCGGTTGCCAGCTGGGCGGTGAAGACCGCGACAGCCTGCCGCCTGCCAGCGGGGTGTTTGCCATTAAAGGGCTGGCGCAGAACGTCTCGATTCGCCGCAACAATCTGGGCATGCCACTGATTGAAAGCAGCACGTTCCATGACGCACTGTTCACCCTCGGTTACGTTCACGCGACCGACCGCATCACGCAAATGATGCAAATGCGCTTGCTCGCCCAGGGCCGGCTGTCGGAAATCGCAGGGCCGGGCGCTCTCGATCTCGACCGTATGATGCGCGCCGCCAACCTCAAACAGACCGCCGGCCAGCTGTATGCGGCCTCATCGCCGCGCCTGAAACGCTTCTTCGAGGTATACGCGCGCGGCGTCAACGCTTACCTGTTCCGCTACCGCGACAAGCTGCCGGCCGATCTCGCCGATTCGGGTTACAAGCCTGAATACTGGAAGCCTGAAGACTCGGCGCTGATCTTTAGCCTGCTCAACTTCAGCCTGTCAGTGAACCTGCAGGAGGAGATTTCCTCGCTGGTGCTGGCGCAGAAAGTCGGGGCGGACAAACTGGGTTGGCTGCTGCCGACCTATCCCGACGAAGAGCTGCCCTTTGCTGAAGCCGACAAGCTCAAAGGCTTGAATCTGGGCAGCCAGCTGCCGGGCCTGAGCGATCTGGACAAAGCGGCGTTGCAGCTTTCCGACCTCAACCTGCTGGGCGTTTCGGCGTCGAACAACTGGGTGATCTCACCGCAACGCGCGCGCGCCGGCAAGAGCCTGCTGGCCACCGACAGCCAACTGGCGCCGACCCTGCCGTCGATGTGGAATTTCGTGCAGATCCGCTCGCCGAAATACCAGGCCGCGGGGGCGACCGTTGCGGGCTTGCCGCTGATCTTGTCCGGTTTCAACGGCAAATTGGCCTGGGGCATGGGCCCGGCAATGGGCGACAACCAGGACCTGTTCCTGGAAAAGCTCAAGCGCGAAAACAACCGCCTGATGGTCATGGCCGACGGCAAATGGATCGCGGCAGGCGCCCATGAGGAAACCTACTTCGTCAAAGGCCAGAGCCCGGTGCGCGAGCCTGCCTACGAAACCCGTCATGGCCCGTTGCTCAACGCAAGTTCTGCGCAACTGGCCAGCGGCCTGGGCATTGCCCTGCAGACGCCGGACGCCAGGGACGACAAAACCCTCGACGCCCTCTTCGATCTGACCCGCGCGCCAAACGTGCAGCGGGCCTTCGACACCACCCGGGAAATCCGCGCCATCACCCTGAACATGGTGTTCGCCGATGCCTCGAACACCGGCTGGCAAGTGACCGGCAAATACCCGAACCGCCGCGACGGGCTCGGCCTGATTCCTTCGCCGGGCTGGGACGGCCGGTTCGACTGGGACGGCTACGCTGACGCGATGCTGCATCCTTACGATCAGGATTCGCAGCAAGGCTGGATTGCCACCGCCAACCAGCGCACCGTGCCGAAAGGTTATGGCATGCAGCTGTCCAATTCGTGGGACTACCCGGAGCGTGCCGAACGCATCGCCGAACTGGCCAACACCGGCAAGCAGGACACCCGCAGCACCGTCGCCATGCAATACGACCAGACCACGACCTTCGCCGCCAAACTGAAGAAAATGTTCTCCGCGCCGGGCATGTCTGCGCCGCTCAAGCAAGCCATTGACGCCCTGCCCGCGCCAGACCGCGACAAGGCACGCGAAGCCTTGGGCCGCCTGATGGCGTTCGACGGCCGACTGTCGCCGGGTTCGGCTGATGCGGCGATTTACGAACTGTTCCTGCAAGAAAGCGCCCGCCAGACCTTCCTCGACGAACTCGGCCCGGAAACCAGCCCAGCTTGGAAAGCGCTGGTGCAAAGCGCGGACCTGTCCTACTCGCCCCAAGCCGATCACTTGCTGGGCCGCGAAGACAGTCCGTATTGGGACGACGTGAAAACCCCGCAGAAAGAAGACAAACCCGCCATCCTCGCCCGCAGCCTGGCCGCTGCAATCAGCGTCGGCGAAACCCAGTTGGGCGCCGATCACAAGGCCTGGCAATGGGGCAAGTTGCACCAGACCACCTGGACCGCCCAGAGCGCCCAACTTACCGCCGCGCTGGGCGGCAACAAGGCGAGCGTGCTCAAAGGCCCGATCGCCACCGGCGGTGACCACACTACGCTCAATGCGTCGGGCTTCCACTGGGGCCAGGACTTCAACGCCGCCGTCGTCCCGGCCATGCGCATCATCGTCGACTTCGCCCAACAAGAACCGATGATGGCGCAAAACGCCGCCGGCCAATCCGGCAACCCCGCCAGCCCGTACAACGCCAACGGCATCGACCCCTGGATGAAAGGCCTGTACATGTCCGTGCCAATGCAACCGGAAAACTTTGAAAAAGCCTACGGCAAGCAGCGCCTGACACTGACGCCCGGGAAGTAATGGTCGAGCCATCCATGATGACGCGGAGCGTCGCGGGATGCATTCCCACGCAGAGCGTGGGAACGATCAGGTGGTTGATGCCTGGGAAGAAGTGGCGCCTGAAATGGCCTCTTCCCGGCTGAAGCCGGTCCCACTAAAAGCGATGCGCGCATCCAAGATTGATGGCGTCCAAACCGGCCCCTTCCTGGCTGAAGCCGGTCCCACTAAATAGCACACCGCGTACCCTCAGTGGGACCGGCTTTAGCCGGGAAGCTTTTGATCTGCTTGGACGCGCTTTTGATCTTCATACGCAAAAGGCTCAAACACCACAAATCGCGACTTGGGTGCAGGCTGAACGCAGGTCTCGCGCAGTGGGCCGAGCCGCATGGATGCGGCGAGAGCGCCGTCAGGACATGGA
>NZ_JBNNGV010000052.1:0-17089 GCF_050268485.1 Pseudomonas sp. NPDC078416
GCTAGCACTCTGTCTGTAGAAAAAACCACCGGTGAAGTTCACCTGCCTTGCTGGATGCACGCGATGCTTTTTAGTGGGACCGGCTTCAGCCGGGAAGAGGCCGGTGCGTACGACATCAATTTTGCAGTGTAATGATTGCCGCCTTCCCGGATAAAGCCGGTCCCACAAGTGAGTCCGGCGCCAGCCTTGCTGGATGCACGCGATGCTTTTTAGTGGGACCGGCTTCAGCCGGGAAGAGGCCAGTGCGTCCGACATCAATTTTGCAGTGTAATGATTGACGCCTTCCCGGCTAAAGCCGGTCCTGCAATTGGGGTCAGAGCAAGTCCCTGATCAGGGACCACAAGCGGCCCCGTTTGAATCAGCGGCACTTGTCGATGTCCATAAGCCGCCACCTTATTTGAGTAACCACCGAGAAGTCATGCCCGTGAATGGAATCAGCCGCCACCTCCATGCCCTAGCCAGCCTGATCCTGCTGACACTGATCGCCGGTTGCAGCTCGCAACGCAGCCAGGAACCCGCGCCGGAGCCGTCGGTGGTGCGCAGTGAAATTGTGCGGTTGTTGCCCGCGAATGTTGCCGACCGCCAGGGCTGGGCCCAGGACATTCAGCGCGCGTTCGACGCACAGAAAATCAACCCGAGCGTTGAAAACCTCTGCTCCGTGCTGGCCGTGACCGAGCAGGAATCCAACTTCCAGGTCGACCCGGCCGTGCCCGGCATGGGCAAGATCGCCCAGGACGAGATCGACCGTCGCGCCAGCAAGGCCCATATCCCCAATCTGCTGGTGCGCAGCGCACTGGACATCCGCTCTTCAACCGGCAAGACCTTCAACGAACGGCTGAGCGCCGCCCGCACGGAAAAAGACCTGAGCGCGATCTTCGACGACTTCATCGGCATGGTGCCCCTGGGTCGGACGCTGTTCGGCAATTTCAACCCGGTCCATACCGCCGGGCCCATGCAGGTCAGCATCGAATTTGCCGAGCGGCAGGCCCGGGATTATCCGTATCCGGTCGAAGGGTCCATTCGCCATGAAGTGTTCAGCCGTCGCGGTGGCATGTACTTCGGCATTGCCCATCTGCTGGGGTATCCGGTCAGCTACGACAAACCGTTGTACCGCTTCGCCGACTTCAATGCCGGCTGGTACGCCAGTCGCAATGCGGCGTTCCAGAGTGCCCTGGCACGGGTGTCCGGCAAACGCCTGGCGCTGGATGGCGACCTGATCAGCTACGGTTTCGGCCCGGCCCTGGGGCAGACCGAACTGGCGGTGCGCAGCCTTTACCCACGGCTGGACATGCGTAACACGACCATCCGCAACCAGCTGGAGAAGGGCGAGACCCTTGGGTTCGAAGACACCGAGCTGTACGAAAAGATTTACGCCATGGCCGACAAGGCCGCCGGCAAACCGCTGCCGAGGGCGATTTTGCCGGGCATCGTGCTGGAAAGTCCCAAGATCACCCGCAAGCTGACCACGGCCTGGTTTGCGCAGCGGGTGGAAGAGCGGCGAGTTCGCTGCATGGCGCGGGCGTCCGGGTCTTTGAAGTGAGGGTACGATTGCTGAAAGCTTCCCGGCTAAAGCCGGTCCCACATTTAATTTGCAGGAGGCACCCTTGTGAGCCGTGACATCGAAACACCGATCATCATTACCAGCAGCAACCCGGTCGCCGAAGAGCAGGCCGCGAATGCACAGGTCGCGGACGCCATGCTGTTCGGATCGCCCAAAGACCGGCTGGATTTCTACCGCAAGGAAATCCAGTACGAGACGGCGATCCTGTCCAACCGCACCAACGCCTATTTGTCCGCGCAATCGTTTCTGGTCATTGCCTTCGCCTCGTCGATGGCCAACCTCAATCCGGAGTGGGGCAAGATGTTCACGCTGGTGGTGCCGCCTTTTCTCACATTGCTCGGACTGATCAGCTCCATGCACGCCTGGCCCGGCATTCGCGCGGCGTACGAAATTATCGATCACTGGCATTTCAAGCAGGCCCAGTTGCTTAGCAGTCAGCCGGCCATGGGCTTGGCGTACGACGATTCGCCGCTGTTCAGTGAGCACGAGTCCAGCGAGAAGGGCTATCGCAAGTCGCTGATGTTTTCAATGCGCACGCCATGGCTATTCACGGGGTTCTGGTTTTTGCTGGGGGCGTTTTCCATCTATGTGCAGGTCGTCGACAGCGTGTTTTAAGTCCGCGCCGATCGCGCCGATAAAGAAACAATGAAAACGGGCTGATGTTACCTTGACACCAAGTCGCGGCAGGCGTATTTCGTCTGCCCGGTTCAAGCCCTTTGCAGCGGCCGCGATCACGCGAGCCAGGCACTGTCCCGCTCCGCGCCTGGTAACCCGCTGCCGCGTAACGTTTTCGCGCTGTTTTAGACCACCCTGCTTATTTCACAGGCCTGCTCAAGTCGATCAACTCTAGCTTTCGACGCGCACTCACTGGAGCCACCCCCATGGCAGCATTACAACAAATCACCGTCGACGCCCTCAAGCGCTCCGAATCGCAGCTGGCCGTTCAATGGCACGCCGACCTGGAAGCCAGCGGCGCAACGCGTAATCTCAAACCCGAGGAAATCCGCCAGCAAGTCGCCGACTTCCTGCGCCTGCTGACGTCGACGCTGGAGAAGGGCGGCTCCGCCAACATCACCACCACCGAGTGGGATGACGTTCGTCACTTCCTGGAGAAACTGTCCAGCCAGCGCGCCCTGGCCGGTCAGGATTCCCAGCAGACCGCCAGCTTTATCTTCGCCCTCAAGGGCCCGCTGTTCACCCAGTTGCAAAATGCCTTCGCTGACCAGCCGTTGCTGATTGCCGAGCAAGTGCTGCAGATGTCCGAGCTGCTCGACGGTCTGGGTCTGCACACCATCCGCACCTATCAGAAATCCCGTGAAGCAGTGATCAAGCGTCAGCAGGAAGAACTGCTCGAGCTGTCCACCCCGGTCGTCAAACTGTGGGACGGTGTTCTGGCGCTTCCAATGATCGGCACACTGGATTCGCAACGCACCCAAGTGGTCATGGAATCGCTGTTGCAGCGCATCGTCGACACCGGCGCGGAAATCGCGATCATCGACATCACCGGCGTGCCGACCGTCGACACCCTGGTCGCCCAGCATCTGCTCAAAACCGTCACGGCGATCCGCCTGATGGGCGCCGATTGCATCATCAGCGGTGTGCGTCCGCAGATTGCCCAGACCATCGTGCACCTGGGGCTGGACCTGCAAGGCGTCGTGACCAAAGCCAATCTGGCCGATGCCCTCGCACTGGCCCTGCGCCGTCTGGGCGTCACCCTCACCAAGGCGGTATGAGCCCATGGAGCGCATCCCGATTCTGCAGATGGGCGACTTTCTGCTCGTCACCATCCAGGTGGACATGCATGACCAACTGGCGCTGACGCTGCAGGACGACCTGTCCGAGCGCATCAGCCGCACCTCGGCACGCGGCGTGCTGATCGACATTTCCGCGCTGGACATGGTCGATTCTTTCATTGGCCGGATGATCGGCATGATCTCCGGCCTGTCGCGGATCATGGACGCCGAAACCGTGCTGGTGGGCATGCAGCCCGCGGTGGCGATTACCCTGGTCGAACTGGGCATGACGCTGCCCGGCGTCAGCACGGCGCTGAACGTCGAGCGCGGCATGAAGCTGCTGCGCGAGCGAGCCTATTCCCAATGACCGTGCGCAGCAGCGGCACTCAGCCCATTCGCATCGAGCAGGACGTTGTGCTGGCCCGGCAGACCGCGCGCAAGCTGGCCCAGGAATGCGGCATGCGCCTGATCGACCTGACCAAGCTGGTCACAGCGGTCAGCGAGCTGGCGCGTAATACCATGGTCTACGGCGGCGGCGGTGACATGGACTGGCAGATCGTCGAAGACGGCCTGCGTGTCGGCCTGCGCCTGACCTTTCGCGACGAAGGCCCCGGCATTCCCGACCTCAAACTGGCGCTGACCGACGGCTGGACCTCTGGCGGCGGCCTTGGCCTGGGCCTGACCGGTGCCAGGCGGCTGGTGGACGATTTCGAGCTGGACACCGCCCCCGGTGCGGGCACGCGCGTGACGATCTGCAAATGGACGTGAACCTGCACAGTCAGCTGACGCAGGTCTTGTCGGTGGAGGATGTCAGTCAAGTGGGCCACGCCCGGCGCACGGTGCAGAGGCTCGCCGAAGAGGCGGGTTTTGACGAAGCAGATTGCGGCCGCGTGGCGCTGGTGGTGACCGAACTGGCCAGCAACATCATCAAGCATGCCCAGCATGGCGAGCTGCATGTACGCGCGCTGCCGGGCGACGTCTCGGGCGGGGCGGCGGGCGTCGAGATCCTGGCCATCGACCGGGGCAAGGGTTTCGACGTCCAGAACTGCATGGCCGACGGCTTCTCCACCCGTGGCACCCAGGGCATCGGCCTGGGCTCGGTGCTGCGTCAGGCGCAAGTCTTCGACGTGCACAGCGACGCCCGCGGCAGCGTATTGCTGGCGCGCTTCTATCCGCGTAAGGCCTCCGTCAAGGACCTGCGCATGGGCATCACTCAGCATTCGCTGCACGATGACCCGGCCTGCGGCGATGTCTGGGAAGTGGCAATCAAGGGGCAACAGGTGTCGATCATGATGATCGACGGCCTCGGTCACGGCCCGGAAGCCGAAGACGCGGGCATGGCGGGCGCCCGGGCGTTCATTCGCAACCCCTTTGCCGACCCTGGCGTGCTGCTCGACGACTTGCACTTCGACATGCGCGGCAGCCGTGGCGGTGCCGCTGCGCTGGCGCAATTTGACGGCGCGTCGGGCAAGCTGCGCTTCATCGGCATAGGCAACATCGGGGCGACGTTGATTGGCGATGAGAAAACCCGTGGCATTCCCTCGCACCCCGGCATTGTCGGCCTGCAATACCGCAAGGTGGCGCCGATGGATTACGCCGATTGCACGGGGCAGTTGTTGATCCTGTTCAGCGACGGTCTGCAATCGCGTTGGAATCTTCGCGATTATCCCGGTCTGATGTACCGACACCCCGCGATTATTGCAGCGGTATTGCACCGCGATTACAGCCGGGGCAGGGACGACGTAACGGTATTGGTAATGGCTCTGGAGACGCTCGATGACTGATAACACCGGGCGCGAGACGCCAGAAGGCGCCTTCGGCATTGAAATCGAGACCAGGCTCGAGCTGGAGCGCTTGCGCACTGAAGCCGAGTCGCTGCGTGCCGAGCTGGACGAGACCAATCAGGGCGTGCTTGCCCTGTACGCCGAGCTTGAAGACCAGGCCGACCAGCTGCGCGAGGCGTCGGACCTCAAGAGCCGTTTTCTGTCGTACATGAGCCACGAATTCCGAACGCCGCTGGGCTCGATCCTGAGTATCGCCAGCCTGCTGACCGATGAGCTGGACGGGCCGCTGAGTGCGGAGCAGCACAAACAGGTCGCGTTTGTCAGCCACGCTGCCCGTGAATTGAGCGACATGGTCGACGACTTGCTTGACCTGGCGAAGATCGAAGCCGGGCGCATCAGCATCTCGCCGGCCTGGTTTGACATGTTTGATCTGTTCTCGGCGCTGCGCGGCATGTTCCGGCCCATCGTCGACACCTCGGCCGTGGACCTGATCTTCGAAGAGCCGGCGGGCCTGCCGAGGCTCTACACCGATGACCAGAAGCTGGGGCAGATTCTGCGCAACTTCATTTCAAACTCCCTGAAATTCACCCAGCGCGGCGAAGTGCGCGTCTCGGCGCGGCTGGAGTCCGAGGAATCGATTCGCTTTGCGGTGACCGACACCGGCATTGGCATTCCCCAGGAACTCCATGGCGCGCTGTTCGAAGATTTCATTCAGGTCGACTCGCCGCTGCAGAAACGCCTGCGCGGGACCGGGTTGGGCCTGTCCCTGTGCAAACGTTTCGCCGAATTGCTCGGTGGTCACGTCGGCGTGGAAAGCGAGCCGGGTGTGGGCTCGACGTTCTATGTGGTGATTCCGCTGGCACTGGCCCAGGAGCCTGCGGATGAAGCCTGAAACCCGGCTGCTCATCGTTGATGACAACACCGCGACCCGTTACGCCCTGCGTCGACGCATGGAGCGCCAGGGTTTTGTGGTATCGGAAGCCGGCACCGGCACCGAAGGCCTCGCGCTGATCGCCGAGCGGATCCCCGACGCGCTGATTCTCGACGTCAACCTGCCGGACATGAGCGGCTTCGACATCGTTCGCCAGTTGCGCGCTGCACCCCGCACGGCGCTGTTGCCGGTGGTGCATGTGTCGGCGGCGTCGATCCAGACCGGTGACATCGTCACTGGCCTTGAAGCCGGCGCGGACGCCTATCTGGTGCACCCGGTCGATCCCGATGTGTTGCTCGCCACCCTGCGCACGCTGCTGCGGGTGCGGGATACCGAATACGCATTGCGTGACAGTGAAGAGCGCTTTCGCGAAATTTTCGCCAACGTCTCGGCGCCGATTGCGGTGATGGATGGCAATCTGAAAGTCCACGAGGCCAATCACGCCTTCGCCCAATTGATCGGTCAGGACGCTGGCGACAGCTCGGTGCTGCGCAGCTTCAGCGAAGATCAGGGCTCGGCGCTGGACGGGCTGCGTGAGGCGCTGGCAGCCGGCGAGCGCTGGATGGGCACCCTGAGCATGCGGGTCAAGGGCGAGCTCCGCGAGACCGAGTGGCAGGTCTCACCTTACCGGGTCAGCGGCATGAGCCTGGTGTTTATCGAAGACGTCACCGAGCACCGACGTCGCGAGCAGTCGCACCTGCAGCAACTGGACTCGGTCAATACCCGGCTGGCCCATGAAGTGGCCGAGCGCGCGCGGACCGAAGAGCAACTGCTGCAAGCACAGAAAATGGACGCCATCGGCAAACTCACCGGCGGTATCGCCCACGACTTCAACAACCTGCTGACCGGCATCGTCACCGGGCTGGAGCTGGTCAAGAAACGCACCGAAGACGGCCGCACGGAAAAGGTCCTGGTGTATGCCGATGCCGCGCTGGCGTCGGCCAAAAGCGCGTCGGCGCTGACCCAACGTCTGCTGGCCTTCGCTCGCCAGCAGCCCCTCGACACCCGCGCTTCAGATGTCAATCAGTACGTACGCTCCCTAGAAGACCTGCTGGCGCGCACCATCGGCAAGGGCATCTGCCTGCGGCTTGAGCTGACCTCGCGCAGCGCCGTGGCCATGGTCGACGCGGGCCAGCTGGAAAGCGCCTTGCTCAATCTGGTGATCAACGCCCGTGACGCCATGCCGACGGGCGGCAATATCTGGATCAGCACCTTCGAGACCTACTCCCAGGGTCATTCGCGCATGGCAGACGGCGCCTACATTGCCCTGACCGTGCGCGATGACGGCGTCGGTATCGAGCACCACCTCATCGACAAGGTCTTCGACCCGTTCTTCACCACCAAGCCCATCGGCCAGGGCACCGGCCTGGGCCTGTCAACGATCTACGGTTTCGCCCGGCAGTCGGGTGGCGACGTGCAGATTCGCAGCGTCGTCGGCCATGGCACCGAAGTCACCCTGATGTTGCCGGCGGCGGACGAGCAGGGCGTCGAGCCGCAGCATCCTGTGGCCGTCGCGGCACAGGGGGCAGGGGAGCACGTGCTCATCGTCGAAGACACGGCCTCGGTGCGTATGTTCGTCAATGAAGTGCTCACCGATGCCGGTTATCGCTGCACGCCGGTGGCCGACGTCGGCACGGCGCTGTCGTGTCTGGAGCACGACGCCACCATTGACCTGTTGCTGACCGACGTCGGCATGCCGGAAATGAACGGCCGCGAGGTCGCTCAGCGTGGCCGAGGCTGGCGTCCCGACCTGCCGGTGCTGTTCATGACCGGCTATGCCGAAAACGCACTCAACCGGCAGGACTTCCTGGGCGAACGGATGGACATGATTCTCAAACCCTTCCAGCTGGTGGAATTTCTGTCGAAAGTCAGGGCCATGGTGGACAGTTAACGCGAATGAATGGCTTTTTTCTCGCCAATCAGCGAGTTCGGAGTATTTGAGCCGGTCGGTTTTTGCTACCGTGTGCGGCATTCCCATCCGTGCCGCCTTTCGGGCACACATTGCCGACGCCGTTTCCCCAAACGTTGAAGGTGAAGGAGCCAGACCTTGACCCTCACCGACGACGTCCTCCAGAGCGCGATAGAGCAATGCGCGCGCGAGCCGATCCAGATCCCCGGCAGCATCCAGCCGCAGGGCTTTCTGCTGGTCATTGATGAAGCAGCCTCGACGGTCATACAGGTCAGTGCCAATGTCACTGACTGGCTGGGGCTTGATCCGCAGTCGTTGATCGGCGCCCCACTGTCCGGTGTGTTCGCCGAACACGAGCTGCTGCTGCAGCGCTTGCAGGCGCTCCCCGATGAGGAGCAAAACCCCTTCCACCTGGGTGATGTGCGCTTTCTGCAGGGGTCGAGCGCCGGTCAGCCGATGACCATGATGGTGCACCGTCATGATCGGGTGCTGATCGCCGAGTTCGAGCCGGCCGGGGACATGAGCACCGCCTACGGCAACGTGTACCCGCTGATGCGCGGCTTCATCAGCCAGATGAACGAGCTGGAGACCATTGACGCGCTGTGTCAGCGCGCGGCGGCGGAGGTCAAGCGCATCACTGGTTTCGGCCGGATCCTGGCCTACCACTTCGATGCCGACGGCAACGGTCTGGTCAACGCCGAAGTGACCGAGGACGGCTATGAAAGCATGCTCGGCCTGAGCTTCCCGGCATCCGACGTGCCGGCCCAGGCTCGCAAGCTGTATCTGGCCAACCGTATTCGCGTCATTGAAGACGCCAACTACCAGCCATCGGCGCTGATACCGAGCCACAATCCCCTGACCGGCGCACCGCTGGACCTGACCTTCGCCACCCTGCGCGCCGTGTCGCCCGTGCATTTGCAGTACATGCGCAACATGCAGACGCTGGCATCGATGTCGATCTCCATTGTGGTCCACGGGAAGTTGTGGGGCCTGGTGTCCTGTCACCATGCGACGCCCCGGCGGGTCAGTTTCCAGACCCGCACCGCCTGTGAGCTGCTGGGCAGCGTGTTGTCGCTGCAGATCGAGAGCAAGGAAGCCCACGCCGACAACCAGCGCATGCTCAGCCTGCGGCGGCAGATCGTGCAGATGCTGGCGGCCATGGCCGACCTCGACAGCGTGACCGAGGGGCTGCGCTCCATGCCTCAGGTGTTGCTGGATTTCGTGGGCGCCACTGGCGCGGCGGTGATCTCCGGCAACAGCGTCGATGTCTACGGTGAAACGCCCGACCGCGGGCACCTTGTGAAACTCGCAGAATGGCTGAGCGGCCACGCGGCCCATGAGGTCTTTCGCTCGGACAACGTCAGCCGGGACATTCCCGAGGTGCCTGCGCTGGCGGCCTCGGTCAGCGGCGTGCTGGCCACGACGATCTCCGAGCTGCATTCCAATTTCATCATCTGGTTCCGGCCCGAGCTCACTCGGGTCGTGAACTGGGCGGGCAAGCTTGAGAAAAACATCGACGCGACCGGCTCCCTGAGTCCGCGTCACAGCTTTGCACTCTGGCAGCAGACCGTGAGCGGCTTTTCCAGCCCGTGGGACGACATGGTCTGCGAAGCTGTGACCGAGCTGCGCACAGCGGTGCTGGGGATCGTGCTGCGCAAGGCAGAGGAAATGGCCGCCCTCGCCGATGAGCTGAAGAAGTCCAACAAGGAGCTTGAAGCGTTTTCCTACAGCGTGTCCCATGACTTGCGCGCTCCGTTGCGCCACATTGCCGGCTACGCTGAGTTGTTGAGCGACATTGAAGGCAGCAAGCTGTCCGACCGAGGCGTACGCTTCCTGGAAAACATCAGTGATTCGGCGCGCTTTGCCGGTACGCTGGTCGACAACCTGCTGAGCTTTTCGCAGATGGGCCGATCGGCAATGCGCTTCTCCGACGTTGACCTCAGTGCCATGGTCGAGTCGATTCGTCGGGAAATGCTGCCTGATTACGAAGGACGCGCGCTGGAGTGGAATATCTTGGAGCCGTTGCCCGTGGTGATTGCCGATGCGGCCTTCCTGCATCTGGCTTTGCGCAACCTGTTGTCCAACGCGATCAAGTACACCCGCGACCAGAATCCTGCGGTGATCGAGGTCGGCAGTTACGAAGAGGACGACAAGGTCGTCGTGTACATCCGCGATAACGGCGTCGGCTTCGACATGGCGTATGCCGGCAAGCTGTTTGGTGTGTTCCAGCGCCTGCATCGCATGGAAGAGTTCGAAGGCACCGGCATTGGTCTGGCCAGTGTCCGACGCATCATCGAGCGCCATGATGGCACGGTCTGGGCGCACAGCCAGCTGGGCCATGGCGCTACCTTTTACTTTGCGCTGCCAAAGCGCGGTTCCACTGTAACCCTTTGAGTGTCGAAGGAGACGCCCAATGCTTAAACCCATTCTTCTGGTGGAAGACAATCCAAACGATCTCGAGCTGACCCTTGTCGCCCTTGAACGTAGCCAGTTGGCCAATGAGGTGATTGTGCTGCGTGACGGTGCCGAAGCGCTTGATTACCTGCTGCGCCGCAACCAGCATCACGATCGTGTGGCAGGGAACCCCGCGGTGCTGCTGCTGGACCTGAAACTGCCGAAAGTCAATGGCCTTGAAGTACTCAAAGCCATTCGCGAGACCGAGGAGCTGCGCAGTATTCCCGTGGTCATGCTGACGTCCTCGCGCGAGGAGCCGGATCTGGATCGTGCGTATTCTTTAGGTGTGAACGCTTACGTGGTCAAGCCGGTCGAATTCAAGGAATTTGTCTCGGCGATTTCGGATCTTGGGGTGTTCTGGGCAGTCCTGAACGAGCCACCACCGGGTTCCCTGCGACTCACTCGCCGCCCAGGCTCCTGAATCCGGCGCCTGTCGGCCTGCGTAAACGCATTTCGCGCAAGCCCTTACTGGAACAATGACTTTTATCCATGTCGTTATCGCAGCTTAAATTGCTTTTGGTCGAAGACAGTTCGCTGGATGCCGAGCTGATTCTGCTTACCCTCGAAAACAGCGGTCTGAAGATCGACACCACGTTGGTCTATAACCATCAGGACGTTGAGCGCGAGCTGGCGGCCGCGCGTTTCGACCTCATTCTCAGCGACTACCTGTTGCCGGGCTCGTCGGGAGCCGATGTGCTCAACAGCGCACTGCGCCTGGCCCCGACGACGCCTTTCATCTTTCTCTCGGGGATTTTCGGTGAGCAGCATGCGGTCGAAATGATGCGCATGGGCGCCATCGACTACGTCCTCAAGCAGAACATGAAAATGCTGCCCAAGGCAGTGATGCGCGCCGTATCCGAAGTGCGGGAGCGGGAAAAGCGCCTGCACGCCGAAAAGACGCTGCAAGTGGCGGAAGTGCGCGCCCACCTGGCGATCGAAGCGGCGGACATGGGTGTCTGGACCTACGATCCGCGCACCGACACGCTGCTGTGGGACGAGCGCTGCAAAACCCTTTACGGCGTTGGCGCCGACACCTCCGTCAGTCTGGCCCTGATGTTTCTGCTCTGCCATCCGGACGACCGCGATCACCTGCACAGCAAAGTCATGGCCGCGCTGACGGTGGACACCTCCTTCCAGATCGAGCACCGTCTGGTCACCGACGACGGCGAGGAACGCTGGGTGTTTTCCAATGGCCGCTCGCTGTTCGAGGATGGCCAGTGCGTGCGCTTCACCGGCGTCATGCAGGACATCACCGAGCGCAAGCGCGCCACTGAAGCCTTGCATCAGCTCAATGACATTCTCGGCGAACGCGTTGTCCAGCGAACCCGCGAGCGCGACCGCACATGGGAGCTGTCCCGTGAGTTGCTGGGGGTGCTGCATTTCGACATGACGCCGATTGCCCTCAACCCCGCCTGGGAAGCGACATTGGGCTGGGGCCGCGATGAAGTCGGCCAGCAGCGGTTGAGCGAACTGATTCACCCGGACGACCTCGCCGCCACGTTGCGCGAAACTGCCAGCGTGGCCGACGGTTACGTGACGACGCGTTTCGTCAATCGCATGCGTCACGCTGACGGTGGTTTTCGCTGGCTGTCATGGACCATCGTCCCGGACGATGGGCTGATGTATGCCGCGGTGCGCGACATCACCGGCGAGCGCGCGGTGGTGGACGAACTGGCGGCGACCAACAAGCGTCTGCGCGACCAGATCAAGGAACGCGAGCGCGTCGAGGCCGCCCTGCAGCAGATGCAGCGGCTCGAGGTGGTCGGTCAGTTGACGGCCGGGGTGGCCCATGACTTCAATAACTTGCTGACGGTGATCCTCACCAGCGCGAATTTCCTGACACGGGATCTGGAAAAGGGCGTGTTCACCAAGTCGCCGCAGCGCCTGCAGAACATCCGTGAAGCGGGCGAGCGGGGCGCGAAGCTGACCAGCCAGTTGCTGTCGTTCTCCCGTCGCCAGCGCCTGGAGCCTGTCGCTCTGAACCTCAATGACACCATTGACGGCATGCGCGAGCTGCTGGGTCGTGCGTTGGGCGGCAGCGTCTGGGTGGAAACCGAACTGGCCGAGGACTTGTGGAGTGCGTTGGTGGACCCGACGCAGACCGAGATGATCATCCTCAACCTGGCGATCAACGCGCGGGACGCCATGCCCCAGGGCGGGCAATTGCGCCTGAGCACCTGGAACGAGATGGTCTACCGGCTACCGCAGCGTCCCGAAGACCCCGAGCCCGGCGCGTATGTGGTGTTATCGGTCAGCGACTCCGGCTGCGGCATGAGCGCGGAAGTCCTGGCCAAGGCGTTCGAACCATTTTTCACCACCAAGGCGGTGGGCAAGGGGTCGGGGCTGGGTCTGGCGCAGGTGTTCGGCTTCGCCAAGCAGTCAGGCGGCGGCGTGAGCATCGACACCGCTGAAAACGCCGGCACCACGCTGCGGGTCTACCTGCCCAGTGTTGCGCGCACGGCGGTCCCGGTGGTCAGCGCCTCCGACATGCCCGGCCGCGCCGATGCGGACACCAAGCACCGCACGATTCTGCTGGTTGATGACGACCCGGACGTGCGCTCGGTGACGGCGATGATGCTGGTCTCGCTGGGGTATTCGGTGGTCGAAGCGGACAGCGGCGAAGAAGCGCTGAAGAAACTCGACCCCGGCATCGAACTGCTGCTGACGGACTTCGCCATGCCCAACATGACGGGTGGCGAGTTGGCGGAAATCGTCCGCCGTGACCACCCGGCACTGCCGATCATGTTTATCACCGGCTTCGCCGACATCGACATTCTCGACGTCGACCCCAAACTGATCGTGCAGAAGCCGTACAAGGAAGAAGAACTGGCGAAGAAACTGGCGCATGTACTGATGAAGGCGTCGGTTGCTGCACCCTGAGATTGATGGGGTACGCACTGACCTCTTCCCGGCTGAAGGCGGTCCCACTGAAAGCATTGCGTACACCGCAATACCCTGTAGGAGCGCGCTTGCCCGCGAAATCGGTGTGTCACACGACGGAGATGTCGAATGTGCCGGCCCCTTCGCGGGCAAGCGCGCTCCTACAGATGCAGCGTCAGGCGTGACTATTCATCTTCCCGCGTCAGCACTTCGAGCAGTTCAATCTCAAACCTGAGGTTCGAATTCGGTTTGATGTGCGCGCCCATCGACCGCTCGCCGTACGCCAGCGCCGCAGGCACCCACAGCTTGCGTTTGCCGCCGACCTTCATGCCCATCAGGCCGATGTCCCAGCCCTTGATCACCCGCCCGGTGCCGATGACGCACTGAAACGGCTTGCCGCGCTCCCAGGAGGAATCGAACACCGTGCCGTCTTCAAGCGTTCCGGTGTATTGGGTGGTGATCAGCGCGCCTTTGACGACGGCTTTGCCGGTGCCTTCCAGCAGATCGATGATGCTCAGTTCTTCATTCATGTTCAGGTTTCCACGGCGAGATGCCGCGAGATGCTAGTCAGCCAGCCGCCCGCTGGCAACGCTCCCTGCCAACCACAGGGCAAAAAAACGGCGCGGCCCCTCGCAGGGTCGCGCCGTTTTCATTGGCCTGAGTGAACGGGCCAGTCACCATCACACGATGACGTCAGTGCTCCACTCGCCGTTCACCAGGCGTTTGAGGCCCAGCGGGTTGGCGTTCTGCAGCGCGGCCGGCAGCAGGCTGTCCGGGTAGTTCTGGTAGCAGACCGGGCGCAGGAAACGATCGATTGCCAAGGTGCCCACCGACGTACCGCGCGCATCGGAGGTCGCCGGGTAAGGACCGCCGTGAACCATGGCGTCAGACACTTCAACACCGGTCGGGTAGCCGTTGACCAGGATGCGGCCGACTTTCTCTTCAAGTACGGGGACCAGCCACTGGTACTTCTGCAGGTCAGCGGTTTCGCCGATGAGTGTGGCGGTCAGCTGGCCGCGCAGGGCCAGCAGCGCCGCTTTCAGTTCAGCGTCGTCCGCCACTTCGATCAGCAGCGTGGTCGGGCCGAACACTTCTTCCTGCAGCAACTCGTCACCGTTGAGCAACATGCTGACGTCAGCCTTGAACAGCTGAGCCTGGGCCTGCTTGCCTTCCTGCGGCTTGCCGGCCAGGTGCGTGACGCTCTTGTGCGCCAGCAGCTTCTCGACGCCTTTGCTGTAGCTGCGCAGGCCGCCTTCGTTGAGCATGGTCTGAGGTGGCTGACCGCCCATGTGCTCGGTCAATTGCTCGGTGAACGCAGTCAGGGCAGGGGAGCGAATGCCGATCACCACGCCCGGGTTGGTGCAGAACTGGCCGGCACCCATGACCACGGACGCCGCGAGTTCGCCCGCGATGGCAGTGCCGCGTGCGGTCAGTGCACCGGGCAGCAGGACCACCGGGTTGATGCTCGACATCTCTGCGAACACCGGAATCGGCTGTGGACGCTCGGACGCCAGTTTGCACAGGGCGTTACCGCCGTGCAGGGAACCGGTGAAACCCACGGCCTGAATGGCCGGGTGCTTGACCAGGCCTTCGCCGACGCCGCTGCCGAAGATCATGTTGAACACGCCTTTGGGCATGCCGGTCTTCTCGGCGGCGCGAACGATGGCGTTACCCACCAGATCGGCCGTCGCCATGTGGCCGCTGTGGGCTTTCACCACAACCGGGCAACCGGCTGCCAGTGCCGACGCGGTGTCGCCGCCGGCGGTGGAGAAGGCCAGCGGGAAGTTGCTGGCGCCGAACACGGCCACCGGGCCGACGCCGATGCGCTGCTGGCGCAGATCAACACGTGGCAGCGGCTTGCGATCCGGCAGTGCCTGGTCGATACGCGCGCCCAGGAAGTCACCGCGACGCAGGACTTTGGCGAACAGGCGCATCTGGCCGGAGGTACGGCCACGCTCGCCCTGGATACGACCGGCCGGCAGCGCGGTTTCCTGGCAAACGAGGGCAACGAAGTCATCGCCCAGGGCGTCGAGTTCGTCAGCGATGGCGTCGAGGAATTCCGCGCGGCGAGCCGGGCTCAATTGGCGAAATTCAAGGAAGGCGTCTTTGGCGGCCGAGGCAGCGGCGTCGATTTCCGCGTCGGTGGCCTGATGGAAGGTGTAAGGCAGTGCTTCGCCAGTGGTGGCGTCGAGGCTTTTATGGCGTGCTTCGCCGAGGCCGCTGCGGGCGCCGCCGATGAAGTTCTGACCGAGAACGGTAGGCATCTGCTTCTCCTGTTATTTTTGGGGCGAATCGATCAGGCGTTTAGCCTGATGGAGGAATTCGAAATCGTATGAAGCGTAGCGGCGACGAGCTCAGCGGCTCATCGCAAAGTCGACAGTCATCATACAACTGCATTTTTTCAGCCGCAAGGCGCGTAGCAACGAGGTGCTGAGCAAAGCCCGGCCATCAACATAGCCGGGCTTTGAGAGGTGATCAACGCGCGCCAGGCAGGCATACCCGATCGGTAAGTCGATCAGGCGTTCGGCTCATCGGTGTTGATGTACGCCGGCACCTTGGCCAGCGGCAGGCGACGGGCTTGCTCGATGCCGATGCCCGGGCGCTCAGGCAGTGGCTCGAGTTTCTGCGGCTGGCCAGTGGTCAGCGCGCGTTCAATGGCTTCGACCACCCGTACATCGCGCCAGCCTTCGTCGCCGTCCGACTCGGGCTCGCGGTCCTGCAGGATGCAGTCGGAGAAGTATTGAGTCTCGCCGCCGAACTGGTCGACCACCGGGTGGGTGTGCTCGGTGGTCTGGCCGTCGATGATCGCCCGGTAACCGATCGCCACGCCTTCGCCGAAACCGAAGCAGGGCGAGGCTTCAAACTCACCTTTGGTGCCGATCAACTGGAACCGCTCGGTGGACGGCAGGCTGTAACTGACGGTGAAGGTCGCCAGGCGCTCTTCGGCAAAGCGCAACGTCACGTTGACCGTGTCGAAGGTGTTGATCTCGCGGCCAGGGGTTTTGATGCCGACGGCGTGGACTTCAATCGGCTCGGCGGCAAACAGGTTGCGCACGGCGTTGATCGGGTAAGGCCCCATGTCCGCCACGGGACCTGCGTCGAAGCCGCTCTGCATGCGGTGGTTGGCCGGGTCTGTGGTCTGGGCGAACGTCGCGGTGAACAGGCGCAGGTCGCCGAGGTCGCCGGCGCGCACGCGGTGGACCATTTCGACGGTGCCGGGCTCGAAGTGCAGGCGGTAGGCGACCATCAGTTTGGCGCCCGACCGCTTTGCGGCTTCGGCGATGGCCAGGCAGTCTTCTTCATTGGCGGCCATGGGCTTTTCCAGCAGCACGTGGATGCCGGCTTCCAGTGCCGGAACGGCGAATTCACGATGGCGGAAGTTGGGGGTTGCCAGGTAGATGGCGTCGATTTCGCCGGAGCTGAGCAGGGTGTCGAATTCGTCGTAGTGGTAGCTTTTGAGGTCGTACAGTTCCGCCAGTTTGTCGGCTTTGACCGGGTCACCGGTGACCAGGGCGGTCATCACGGAGTTGTCGGTCTGTTCGAGTCCCGGCATGAAAGCGCCTTGGGAGATCCAGCCTCCAGCGACCACTGCGTAGCGGATTTTGCCGTTTGCGTCTGGCATGTATAAGCCTCCATTTCTCAGCGGACGGGGTGTCCGGTAGCTCTGTAGTCGGCAGGTTCTGGGGTTAGAAGTTCCATTGGATTGTGTCAGCTGGACCTGTGGCGCGGCTTGGTGCGCCAGGATCAAGGGCGTCTGCCTGGGGGCAGACTGTTTCGCCTTCGGCGAGTTACTTGGAAAAGTCGAAAGTCGCACCATCCCCAAGTAACCAAGGGTGC
>NZ_JBNNGV010000053.1:0-16336 GCF_050268485.1 Pseudomonas sp. NPDC078416
ACCGTGACGGTCCGTTCCAGATGCAGATCTCGGCACTGGACTACAACAGCTTCCTGGGCTCAGCCGAAATCGATGGCGTGAGGCAAATGGCATTCGCGGGCAAGCGCGCTCCTACAGTGGATTTCGTCAGTCAGTAGCATCTGCGATCAACATTCAGATTTCAGCCGGTTCACCCCGCGCTGAACCGCTCGCGATACGCCTGGGGCGTCACCGATACCGCGCGCATGAAGCTGCGCCGCAACGTCTCTTCCGTGCCGAAACCGCAGCGGTCGGCGATGCGCTTGATCGGCAGCGCGCTGTCCCCCAACAGGCGCCGCGCCGCTTCGACGCGCAACTGCTCGATGGCCCGCGCCGGCGTGTTCCCGGTGTGGGCGCGGTAGTGGCGGACGAAGCTGCGCTCGCTCATGCCGACCTGCGCCGCCAGCGTGCCGACCGACAGGTCGCTGGCCAGATTGTCGAGGATCCAGGCGTGCAGGTCGCCAAACCGGCTGCCTTGATCGCGGGTCTGGTGCTGCATCGACAGCGCCGTGCTGAACTGCGATTGCCCGCCCGGGCGCTTGAGAAACACCACCAGATCCCGCGCGACGGCCAGTGCAATGTTGCGTCCCAGGTCCGCTTCAACCATCGCCAGCGCTAGATCAATTCCTGCCGTCACCCCGGCGGACGTCCACAGTTTGTTCTCGTTGATGAAGATCGGGTCCGGGTCGACGCGCAGTTGCGGGAAGCGCCGCGCCAGTTCTTCGCAACTGTCCCAGTGAGTGACCACCCGATGACCGTCCAGCACGCCGGCGGCCGCGAGCAAAAAGGCGCCGGTACACACTGACGCCACCCGCCGCGCGCTGGCGGATTGCGTTCGCACCCACTCCACCAGAACCGGGTCCAGCAGCGCTGTATGCACGCCGCCGCCTCCGGCGATGATCAGCGTGTCCGAAGGGGTAGACGGCAGCGGTTGGGTGAGCAGGCCAAGCCCGGCGGAGGACACCACGCTGCCGGGTTCGCGGGCGATGACCTCGGGCCGGTAAGGGATTTTTTTCAGGCCCGCCTCCTGGGCCATGACGTTGGCCGAGGCAAACACCTGCAGCGGTCCGGTGACGTCGAGTAACTGAACGTTGGGAAAGGCCAGAACATGAACCGGACTGGGCTGATGGGGCATGGCGCTCTCGCTGTGAAGATTGGCGTGAATCGTTGGCTTTATGGCGTATCCGCCAGAGGCTAGCTCGCTACAGTGGTTTCGTCCAGCCGATGACCTTCAGGTGCAATCGGCTGCTTGGCTCACGCATTCAGATGACCCACGATTAAACGATAAGGAACACACCATGACCCTGCATATCGGCTTGCTGGTATTCCCCAAAGTCCAGCAACTGGACCTCACCGGTCCCTACGATGTTTTCGCCACCATGCCTGGCGTGGTCGTGCACCTGGTCTGGAAAAACCTCGAGCCGCTGCAGTCCAGCACCGGCCTGACCCTGGTCCCGACCACGACCTTCGCCGACTGTCTGGACCTGGACGTGATCTGTGTGCCGGGCGGGGTAGGCGTCGATGCATTGATGGAAGACGCGGAAACCCTGGCGTTCATCCAGCACCAGGCGGCCACGGCGCAATACGTCACTTCTGTCTGCACCGGCGCGCTGGTGCTCGGCGCGGCGGGGCTGTTGAAAGGCCGCCGCGCCACCACTCACTGGGCGTCCCATTCGCTGCTGGCGCAGTTCGGTGCGATTCCGGTGCACGAGCGGGTGGTGCGCGACGGCAACCTGATGACCGGCGGCGGCGTGACGGCGGGGATCGATTTTGCGCTGACGCTGATCAGCGAAGTGTTCGACGCGGATACTGCCCGGACCATTCAGCTGCAACTGGAGTACGCGCCGGCACCGCCCTACGACTCGGGCCGACCGGACACGGCACCGGCGAATATCCTTGCCGTCGCCACCGATCGCGCCATGCAAGGCTTGCTCGCCCGCCGGCAGATTGTCGAGCGCGTTACGGCGGCCATGGATTAACGGGCGAGATTAGATCGGAGATGTATTGAGCGGGATTTCATACCAGCACAGGAACAGGTCGAGGGCCGACTCCACCACTTCGCGCTGCTTGTCCGGCGCCAGCAGGGGCTCGTTGAGGGTAACTTGCGGCCAGAACGCGAAGGCCTTGAGCAACGCATGGATCTGCGACGCGGCAAACACCGGCTCGACGGCCTTGAGGCGGCCGTCTTGCTGGGCGCCGCGAACCCAGACCGTGAAGGTTTCTTCACGCTGGTTGAGCCGGCTGACCCAGATCTGCGCGCGATCGGGAGAGTGGATGGTCGCGCCGATGGCCACGCGGGCCAGGTCGATGAAGTTGCTGTCGCCAAGGGTCTTCATCTTCGCGTCGAGCAATTCGCGCAACTGATCGCGCAGGGGCACGCCGGGCTTGTACACCGCATCGGTCTGTGTCGCGGCGGAGGACCAGAGGCGATGAGTTCTTCCTTGCTGGGGAAGTGGTTGTAGACCGTGCGCTTCGATACCTCGGCCCGGGCGGCAATCCGGTCCATGCTCGTGACCTCGAAACCGTTATCGCGGAATTCGGCTATCGCCGCCTGAACAATGGCTTCTCGCTTACGGTCGGTCAGTCGCAGTGGGGCAGTCATGGGTTCGCTTCTGTGAGGTGGCGCGGGCGACTCAACCGCCCGACAAGAAAATTACACCGGGCAGTTTACTTCTCTTTGCCCATCGTGCAAGCTTGAAACTACACTGTGTAGTGTAAGAGCAGCTGGAAGCTACAAGTTTTGAGCTTCAAGCTAAAGCCACAGCAAAAGCTCGGGGCATACGCCATGCTCTTGCAGCTTGCAGCTTGCAGCTTGCAGCTTGCAGCTCGCAGCTCGCAGCTCGCGCAGCGCATCGCCACCTTCACCCGTTTCATGGAGTCAGCACCCTCATGGCCTCGATCGAAAAAAACATTGATTCAAACCCTGCGCTGCCCGTCCTGACTCGGCGCGAAGGTCGTTATTTCAATCACAAGCCGATGGCGCGCTCAGGTGTTGGCAAAACCCTGCGCATTTTCTGGAACGCCCTGTTCAACAAACCCCACCACACTCGCCCGGCCGGGGAGATCCCGGTTCAGCCGCTGTCGCGCCAGCAACTGTTCGCGGCGCCGGACAACACCGTCTACCGGCTCGGCCACTCCACCGTGCTGCTGAAACTGCGCGGTGAATACTTCCTGACCGACCCCGTCTTCGCTGACCGTGCTTCACCTGTGCAATGGGCCGGTCCGCAGCGCTTCCACCAGCCGCCGATCCGCCTGGAAGACCTGCCGCCGCTCAAGGCCGTTATCCTCTCCCACAACCATTACGATCACCTCGACCACATGACGATTCAGGTGCTCAAGGACAAGGCCGAGCATTTCATTACGCCGCTGGGGGTGGGGGACACGCTGATCGAGTGGGGCGTGCCGGCGGCCAAGGTTCAGCAGTTGAACTGGTGGCAGTCCACGGACATCCATGGCATTCGCTTTGTCGCCACGCCCGCACAGCACTTTTCGGGCCGCACGTTGCGCGACGGCAACCAGACGCTGTGGGCATCGTGGGTGATTCTCGATGGCGAACAGCGCATCTTCTTCAGCGGAGACACGGGCTATCACGACGGCTTCAAGTTGATCGGCGAGCAGTACGGCCCGTTCGACCTCACCCTGATGGAAACCGGTGCCTACAACGAAGACTGGCCGGACGTGCACATGCAGCCTGAAGAGACGTTGCAAGCGCACATCGACCTGCGCGGAAAGTGGCTGCTGCCGATCCACAACGGCACCTTCGACCTGGCAATGCACGCGTGGCACGAGCCGTTCGACCGGATTCTCGCGCTGGCGTGGGACCGCAGCATCTCCATCACCACCCCGGAAATGGGCCAGCCGTTTTATGTGCATTACCCCAGCCGGGGCGAGGCGTGGTGGCTGAAAGTGGACAAGGCTGCCGAGCCTGCGACCAACCGCTGTTCGAAACGACGGGACGATCGCCAACAGATCACCAGTCGCGGCTAACCCGGCTGTTTCAGGGTTTGGCGTCAGTGGAATCGGCCGGATGCTCGGTTTCCGGTGGTCGCTGTTGCTCACCACTTTGGTTGGCTTGTTTATGCTCCTCGCCGATCTTGCCTGCGTTTTCGGGTTTGTGGTCGAGGTCTTCGCGGTTGGACTCTTTATCAGGCATGGCGCCCTCCGGTGTGCGGGTTGAATAACTGATGTTGAAGTGCGTGCTTAATCGTCGATCTGGTTGATCAGCATCATCGCTTCGTCTTTGAACAGCGGTCGTTTCATGCGTTCGGCGAGCATCGCCATGGGCCGTTCGCGATCACAGCTGACCACGGCCGCCACAACGCCCTGCTTGCAGATAAGCGCCAGGAAGTCGAAGCGCTCTGGCTCGCCCACATAAACAATGTCGTCCCAGTCATCGGCGTGGCCGAGGTAATCCAGACGCTTCTCACAATGGTAGGTCCAGAAATACGGTACGTCGGCGTAATGCCGGTCTTCGCCGAGCATATTGCCCGCCGCAATGCGGGCCTGCTGTTGGGCAAGGCGCCAGTGCTCGATGCGCCGGGGCTGATGGTTGAGGGGAAAGGTCGCGATATCGCCGGCCGCCCACAGATCCTTACCCGCGCGCATGCCATCGTCGACCGCCAGCGAGCCATCGTCCTCCAGCTGAAGACCGTCGATGAAATGCGTCACCGGGCTCACGCCGACGCCGACCAGCGCCAGATCCACTTGCAGTCGCTCGCCATTGCTGAGCACCGCCGTCTGCAGGACCTGCTCGCCATCCCGTTCAACGCCCTCGAAACGACTGACGTCGACGTGGGTGCGAAACAACACGCCGTTTTGCTCATGCAGCGCGCGCAGCGCCTTGCCGATACGCTCGCCCAGTTGACCGGCAAAGGGCACCTGGTGATGGGCCAGAACCGTCACGTTCACGCCCTGTGTGCGCAACGCCGACGCCGCTTCCAGCCCTATAAAACTGTCGCCGACGATCAGCGCGTGGCTGCCGGGGTGGACGGTCGCAAGAATTCGGCTGGCGTCATCGCGGCTGCGCAGGGTCAGCACTTGCGGCAAATCAGCGCCGTCCAGAGACAACGCGCGGGGCTCGCCGCCCGTGGTCACCAGCGCCGCGTCATAATCAAAGCGGCGACCGTCTGCCAGGGTCACGCGCTGGTTGATCACGTCCAGCTTCATCACTTCGCCGTGGACTCGCTCGATGCGGTTGTCCAGGTAGAACCCGTCGTCGCGCAGGGCAGGGATCTCATCGGGTTCCATTTCGGCGGACAGCACAAATTTGCTCAGCGCGGTGCGGTCGTAGCCGGGCCCGGCCTCTCTGTCGATGAGCAGCAACTGACCGTTGAAGCCTTTCTCCCTCAGCGCGCAGGCAGCGGCTGTTCCCGCCGCGCCGGCGCCGATGATGACGAAACAGCGGGCGTCTTCGGCCAGTGTCGGGCTTTGAACGGTGATGCGCTGGTCATCGATATGTACGTGGCCGTCGATGACCTGAACGGGGTAACGAATCAGGGCGTCCAGCGCGGGCGGTTCGCAGAGATGGCCGTCGTCGATGGAGAATTCGGCCTTGTGCCAGGGACAGATCAGATGACCGTTGCAGATGGCGCCGTCGGCCAGTGGCGCGCCGGCATGGGGGCAGAAGGCTTGAAACGCGCGGACTTCGTCGCCGTGCAACACCAGCAGCGCCTTGGTTTCGCCAAACTCGACCTGGAGACCGCGATCTCGCCGAATATCGGTCAGGGTGGCGACTCGATGCAGGGGCATGTGCGCTTCCTTGTGGGCTATTTTATTGGGCTTGGGGGCTTTTAGTTGGGAGTCGACCTTCGGGGGAGAGGTTCAGGGAATTATCGGGTGGTCGGTTGGGCGGGCGCTCCGTTCGCATCAATTGCGCAAGGAACACCCGAAACCCGTGGTCATTTCACTGCGCCTGGCTATTGCGTCAATTTCAGCCGCTCATGCCAGTCGGCAATTGACTCTTCAGGGAATTCTTCGAACTGCTGGTCATTCGGCCCTGCGGCCACTTCCACCCATGACGCTTTGGAATTCAGCAGCAGGTGCGTGTGCTCCGGCGGGGTCGGCAACGGCGTATCGATGGCCGAGGCAAACGGGTGAATCAACTCAGGCCACTCGGGGCTGAACAACCACAGCCCGCTGCCGCACAGCTTGCAGAAATGCCGTTCGGCGCTGCTGATGTGGGTTTGGTGACCCTCATCGTCGCGCATTTTTGCGTGATAGATCGCGATGCTGTCCTTGCCTTTGACGTCGAGGCTTTTCGCGTCGCCGCCCAGGTTGATCGCGTAGCCGCCACCGCCTTGGGTCTTGCGGCAGATCGAGCAATAGCAGCGTTGATAGGGGTAGGGATGGGCGCTTGTCAGGCTGAATTCGACGGCGCCGCAATGGCAGGAACCTTCCAGATGCATGATTCACCTCCGCTTTAATGTCATGTCGGGCTTAGTCGGGCTTAAGGGTCTAGACCGCTCAAGCGGGCGGGGTTCGATGTTTTCTCGAACAGGCGTTCGGATTCTTCATGGGCCGACGGCTCAAGAAGCCAGCCTCGGCGTCGATAAGCGGTAGTCATACGACGACTTTGCGTCACCGCCGTCTGGCGCGTCGCTGTCCCCCTACAACAATGAGCCAACCGTTATGAGCCTACGCAACCTGACCATCGCCCGCCGCGCCGGCCTTGGGTTTACCCTGATTTCCCTGCTGGTCGCGTTGCTCGGCTGGTTCGCCCTCAGCCAGATGTCGACCATCCGCCAGAGCGAGGTGGCCGTCGAAAGCAACTGGATGCCGAGCATGCGTCTGGTCAACGACATCCGCGAAGCGATGCTGCGCATTCGCACCATCTCGCTGCGGGTGGCCCTTGACGCCGATCCGAAAAACGTCAGCGTCTACAAAGGTCAGATGGACGCACGGGCGAAGATCCTCGACGAGAAACTCGCCAGCCTCGACACCTTTATCGACACCCCGGAAGAGAAAGCGCTCTACGGCAAATTCCGCGCGACCCTGGTCGATTATCAGCGCGGTTTGACCCAGTCTTTCGTGCTCGCCGAGAGCGGTGACCTCAAGGCCCTGAACAAGCTGCTGCTGGTGGACATGAAAACCGCCGTCGACAACTCCGGCGCGCAGTTGGGCGATCTGAGCGATTTCTACTCCCATCAGGTCGAGCTCGAAGGCGCCGCCGCAGAAACGCAATACGGCAACTCCCGAAACGTGGTGCTGGTGTTCGTGCTGATCGCTGCGCTGGCGACCGTGGTGCTGGCGGTGTGGCTGACCCGCAGCATCGTGCGTCCGCTGCAGGAAGCGGTTGATGCCGCCGAATACGTGGCCAAGGGCGATCTGACCCACGACATTCGCGTCGAGGGCAATGACGAAGTCACCCGGTTGCAAAGCGCGCTGCAGCAGATGCAGACCAACCTGCGTTCGACCCTGAGCCTGATCGGCAACTCGGCGAGCCAGTTGGCGTCGGCCGCCACGGAGCTGAATTCGGTCACCGAAGACAGCCATCGCGGCCTGCACCAGCAGAACGCCGAAATCGAGCAGGCCGCCACGGCGGTGAACGAGATGACCTCGGCGGTCGAGGAGGTCGCACGCAACGCGGTGTCGACGTCCCAGGCGTCGAGCGAATCGAACACCGCGGCCCGCGACGGCCAGAGCCGCGTCATTGACACGGTCAATTCGATTCAGACCCTGTCCGGCAACGTGCAGCACACCTCGGACCTGGTACAGAACCTGGCCGATCAATCCAAGGACATCGGCAAGGTGCTGGACGTGATCCGTTCCATCGCCGAGCAGACCAATCTGTTGGCGCTGAACGCCGCCATCGAAGCCGCGCGGGCGGGGGAGTCCGGACGCGGGTTCGCCGTGGTCGCCGATGAGGTGCGCGCACTGGCCCACCGCACCCAGCAGTCGACGCTGGAAATCGACAAGATGGTCACCACCATGCGCAGCGGTTCCACCGAGGCGCTGGAATCGATGTCGATCAGCCGCTCCCGCGCGACCGAAACATTGGGCCTGGCCCAGGGTGCCGGCGAGTCGCTGAGCCGCATCACCACGTCGATCAACGAGATATCCGAGCGCAACCTGGTCATCGCCAGCGCCGCCGAAGAACAGGCCCAAGTCGCCCGGGAAGTGGACCGCAACATCGTCAACATTCGTGACCTGTCGATGCAATCGTCGTCGGGTGCCGACCAGATCAGCGCGTCCAGCAACGAGCTGTCCCGGCTGGCGGCGGAGTTGAATCAGGTGGTCACGCGCTTTCGGGTTTGATGGCTGGCTTCAAAGGCTTCCCGGTAGTAGGACCGGCTTTAGCCGGGAACAGGCTAAGAACGACCCCTTTCACCTCATTCACTTGCCTGTCGCTGCCCTCGGCTTGCATGATTCGCCCCGACTAATAATTCCTGGCGGGCCGAACCTGCCGACGAGATAGGTGAAGGGCAATGGATGACGTGAATCGCGATTTCAGCAGCTGGCTGCGCTCCCCGGGCCACACGGCCTGGCTGATGCAGGAGGGCAATCGGCTGCTGGCGTTTGCCAAGGCCTCGAAGCTGCCCCAGGGCTTCGGCAATCTGGATGACCTCGGCCGGCTCCCCGCCGATGCCGTGGCCGAAACCATGAACACCGCCCGCATGACCCACAGTTTCGCCATGGCCCACATCAATGGCATCCCCGGTTGCGCCGCGCTGGTCGACCACGGCATCGCGGCGCTGGCCGGGCCATTGCGCGATGCCGAGCATGGCGGCTGGTTCGCCAAACCCCTGGAACACAGCGCCGACACCGGCAAGAACGCCTACCTGCACGCCTTCGTTGCCCTGGCCGCCAGCTCCGCAGTGGTCGCCCGACGCCCCGGCGCACAGGCGTTGCTGGAGCAAGCGATTCAGATGATTACCGGGCGCTTCTGGAGTGAGGAGGAAGGCGCCATGCGCGAATCCTTCGACCGCGACTGGAGGAACGAAGAATGCTATCGCGGCGCCAACAGCAACATGCACAGCACCGAGGCGTTTCTCGCCCTGGCCGACGTCACCGGCGATGCGCGCTGGCTGGATCGGGCACTGAGCATCGTCGATCGGGTCATCCATCAGCACGCCGCCGGCAACAACCATCAAGTGATCGAGCATTTCACCCTGCAGTGGCAGCCGATGCTCGACTACAACGTCGACAAGCCCGACGACGGTTTCCGCCCCTATGGCACCACGCCCGGCCATGCCTTCGAATGGGCGCGGCTGGTGCTGCACCTCGAAGCCGCACGGCGCAAGGCCGGGCTGGAAACGCCAGGCTGGCTGCTGGAAGACGCTCGCGGTTTATTCGAAAACGCCTGCCGCTATGGCTGGGACGTCGATGGTGAGCCGGGGATCGTTTACACCCTCGACTGGGAAAACCGCCCGGTGGTCCGCCATCGCCTGCACTGGACCCACGCCGAAGCGGCCGCTGCCGCAGCCGCACTGCTGCAACGCACCCACGAGCAGCAATACGAAGACTGGTACCGGACGTTCTGGGAATTCAACGAAACCCTGTTCATCGACCTCGAAAACGGCAGCTGGCGCCACGAGCTCAACCCGCAAAACCAGCCCAGCGCCGACATCTGGGCCGGCAAGCCGGACCTGTACCACGCCTATCAGGCCACGCTGCTGCCGGTCTTGCCGCTGGAACAAAGCCTGGCGACAGCGCTGGCGCACAGGGCGTAGTCGGCGTGTCAGCTTAGGGCCATGTCTGCGGAAGGACGCTTTCGCCAGCAAGCCGGCTCCTACGGATTTCTGTTCGCCGCAGATGACGGGAATTGTCGGAGTTCACTGTAGGAGCCGGCTTGCTGGCGAATGCGCTGGGTCAGGCTGAATCGATGGCGCTGACAGATCGCCTTCGCGGGCAAGCGCGCTCCTACAGTGGATTTCGGCAACGCACACAAACGTCGGTGTACATAAAGTCCGTTGGAGCCGGCGTGCTGGCGAACCCGTCGTGTCAGATGACCGCGATGTGTCTGGAAGGACGCTTTCGCCAGCAAGCCGGCTCCTACGAAATTTTGTCCACCGCAGGGGATGGGAACTGTCGAAATCCATTGTAGGAGCGCGCTTGCCCGCGATCTGGCGCGAAGCGGCAGCACAACAGGCGACGCCTCTGTGCCTGACCCGCCAGGATCAATCAAGCACCCGCCACCCCATTAAATCTTCAACTCAATCCACGTCGGTGCATGGTCACTGGCGTGGGGCAGGTCCCTGACCCACCGATCCACCCCCGCGTTTTTCAGCTTGGGCGCCAGGTCCTTGCTCAACAGCAGGTGGTCAATGCGCAGGCCGGAGTTGGTCTTCCAGTGGTTGCGGAAATAATCCCAGAACGTGTAGATCCGCTCGTCCGGGAATTTCGTGCGCAGGGCGTCGGTCCAGCCCTGGTCCAACAGACGCTCGAAGCAGGCGCGGCTTTCCGGTTGCAGCAAGGCATCCTTCAGCCATGAGCGGGTGTTGTAGATGTCGTCGTCTGTGGGGATGACGTTGTAGTCCCCGGCCAGCACCACCGGATGCTCGCTCTTGAACAGCGAGTCCGCGTGTTTGATGAAATGCTCGAACCAGTCCAGTTTGTACTCGAACTTCGGCCCCGGCTGTGGGTTGCCGTTGGGCAGGTACAGGCAGCCGACGATCACGCCTTGCACCGCCGCCTCCAGATAGCGGCTGTGCTTGTCCTTTTCATTGCCCGGCAAACCCCGGCAAATCTCCAGTGGCTCACTGTCCCGGGACAGGATCGCCACGCCGTTCCACGAGGGCTCGCCCTGCCAGATCACGCCGTAGCCGGCGTTGCGGATGTCGTCGGCGGGGAAGGCCGTGTCCGCCGCTTTCAGTTCCTGCAGACAGACGATGTCGGGCGCTTCCTTTTCCAGCCACTGCAACAGAATGGGCAAACGCGCGCGGATGCCGTTGATGTTGAACGTGGCGATTTTCAGCGTGGCCATGGCGTTCGCCTCCAATGAGTGTGCAGCGTTGGAGGTCGCCGTATCGATGAAGATTCCATCGGCATGCGTGCTGCTTGCGCTGTGTTCGCTCACTCAGGCTTGGCCATTCACGCCAGGCGGTGCGAAAGGCGAATCACCTGCCGGGCGATGTACGCGCCGGTCACAATCACTGCGAACAATCGCAGGGTCTGCATCGCCAGCACGAAGCCGACGTCCGAATGGGTATCGATGGCAATGATCGCCATCGCATCGAGGCCGCCGGGGCTGGTGGCCAGGTACACCGAGAGAAAGTCCTTGCCCATGATTTCCGCAATGCCCCAGGCCGATAGGGCGCAGAGCAGGATCAGCACCAGTGCCCCGGCGATCATCGCCGGGAGCCGCCGCCAGACGTAGGCAATGGTCACGCGGTCGAAGCGCAAACCGATGTAACTGCCGATGGCGCCGTAGGCAATCGCCAGCACCCAGGCAGGCAGGGTGATCTGCAGCACGCCGCTCAACTGCAACGCGCCGCCGAGCAGCAAGGGCACCAGCAAGGCGCCGGCCGGCAAGCGACTGCCGAGCATCACGCCAACCCCGATCACCAGCAGGCTCAAGCCCAGATTGAGCAGGTTCATCCCGTGGAGCAGCGCATCGGTGCTGTGGGCCTCCGAACCGCCGGCATCGGCGCCGATCAGCCGACTGACCAGCGCGCCGACCATTACCACGCAGACCACTCGCACGTATTGCATGGTGGCAACCACCCGAGAGTCGGCGCCGTAATCTTCGGACATCGCAACCATCGCCGAGGCCGCCCCCGGTGAAGTCCCCCACGCCGCCGTGCTGCTCTGGATGCCGCCCCAGCGCGCCATGGCGATGCCGACCACCGCGCTCAATGCGACCGTGAGCAGGGTGGCGAAGACCATCACATGCCACGATTGCATTGCCGCCAGCAGAACGCCGACGGTCATGGAGTGGGCGACCAGCACGCCGACCGTGCCCTGGCCCAGGCGGAACACCTGCTTGTTCAGGCGAACGCTGGCCCCGGCGACGCCGAAGCCGATCGCCACCAGCATGGGCCCGAGAAACAGTGCGGCGGGAACGTGGAAATATTTGAACAGTTGGCCGGCGCTACCGGCCATGAGGATGAGCAGCAACCATTGGGTCAGCGGGTGCTGGTGGGCGAGGGCAAACGAGGCGGGGCGTGGCAACGCGGATCTCCAGAGCATTGGCTTTTTCCTGATACGGAGTGACCTGAGTGCTTCCATGCCGAGTGCATTTCCAATGGCGAGTAGTATCGACAGCGCAATCGATCAAGTCTATTTTCTAATAATCATGAATCGATAACTTTGGTTGATATATGGACCTGCGTGACCTGACCTATTTCGAAACCATCGCCGAGTTCGGTCATCTGGGGCGCGCGGCGGAAAAACTCAACCGCAGCCAGCCGGCGTTGACCAAAAGCATCCAGCGCCTGGAGGAGTCCTTCGGCACCAAGCTGTTCCAGCGCGACGGTCGCAGAATCAAGCTCACGCCGGTCGGCGAACTGTTGCAGGCACGGGGCAAGGTGTTGCAGCAGAGCATCGCCCAGACCCAGCGCGAGGTGCGCGATTTCGCCAGCGGCGCGGTAGGGGATATCCGCCTGGGCTGTGCGGCGACCATGGCCGAGTACCTGCTGCCGGAACTGACCAGCGCGCTGCTCAAACGCTCGCCGCAGGTCACGCTCAAGCTGGTGATCGGTCAGGACGATATGCTTCGCGAGCAATTGCGCTCCGGGCACCTGGACATGATCATCTGCGCCCAGCGCAGTGCCGAGGAGGAATTCAGCTTCTACCCGATCCTGACCGACGAGGCCGTGGTGATCGCCAGCCGCAACCATCCGATCTTCGCTACGCCGTTCGAGATGCGCGACCTGTGCCGTTACCGCTGGGTGTTGCCGCCGTCCGGTGTGTCGTCGCGCATCTGGGTCGACGACGCCTTCGCTCGCCACGACCTGCCGCTGCCGGAAGTGCAGATTGAGTCCAACTCGATTTCCTTGCTGCCCCGGTTGATCGCCCAGACCAGCCTGCTGAGTTTCATCGCCCGGGAGACGCTGGAGTTCGGCAAGAACATGCAGGACCTGCGCGAAGTGCCGCTAGAGCAGACCACCATGACGCGGACCATTTGCGTCATGCTGCGCCGCGAAGGCTATCTGTCGCCCGCCGCCCATTCCATGGTGCGGATGCTGCGCGACGACGGCGGATCCTTCCTCAGTTGGTCGTAACCGGTGCGTTTACCCCGCCGGGTGGGTTAGCCTGCGCAACGACATTCACCTATGGAGCGTCAATGATGCAGGTACAGATGCAGGTACAGACAAACCGGCCGGACATTCACGCAATGACCTGGTTGGCCCACGATGGCGAGCATTTTGGCGGCGACCAGTCGCCCCTCAACGACGCCGATTCCGATGAAGACCGCGACCCCGAGGGCGAACTGGATTTGAGCGAACTGGACCTGGACGAGTTTGCCGATGCTGACAAGCTGGACATCAGTTCGTCGAATCTGGAATAGGCAAGGGCGTTGGCGCTCGATTGTCGGATATCTCCAGTCGTGAACCGCTCCGCGGTCTAGCAGCAGATGCAAACCTTATGGGAGCAGCTTGCTCGCGAAGAGGCCAGTACATCCGCTGGATATTCAGTGGTAAATACGACGCCTTCGCGAGCAAGCTCACTCCTACAGGGTTTGGGTTCAGTCAGCCAGATACGCAGCCAACGACTCAATCGCGTTCTCCGCCGTCTCGCTGCTGCCGGCCCAGGTACACGCCAGCATCAAATTGCGCGGCAGACCGAAATCTTCCACCTGAAACCCCAGCGTATCGAAGCCCGCCGCGTCATGGGCGATCTGCTCGCGCAACGAACCCTTCGCCGCGAAATACACCCACACCGGCTTGCCCAGCGCAACGGCCATGCCCGCTTCGAAGGCCGTGCCTGAATCCGGCTCGGCGCCGCGAAAGGGGTTCAGATTGGCCAGCACCGCGTCGCAGCCTTTGATCATCGCGATATTGGCGTTGCAAATGACCGCGGCGGCTTCTTCAGGCGTCAGCCCTTCCGGCACTTCGTTGTCAAAGGGGTACAAACCCTCAAGACCGTGCTGATCGCACAGGGCTTTCAGATAGCGGCCGCGCTCTATGGCATCGGCGCGAAACACGTCGAAGCCAGCGAGATAAACGAGGGGTTTGACGGCGGAAGCCATGGTGATCTCCTGAAAATGCGTGAAGCGAGCGTAGCGGGTGGGCAGCGCTCTTTGGTCCGCGCCGTTGATCGGGACGGTGCCATCCTACAGCAGGGAGGGCTGGAATCTGTACGGATAACCAGTATCCTGACGCTCTTCCGTCAGCCTTTACGTGACCTCGCCGTGAGCCTTTCCCCCCTCGACAATCCGTTTTACTACCTGGAAAACTTCCGCCAGGTGTTGAACTGGATCGCCCAGCGCTACGACGACCTGCTCGATGAAGACGAGCGTCGTTTCATCGACGATTTTGCCCAACTGCCGCAACCTGCGCAGGCGCTGCTGGTGCGTATGGTTATGCGCAAAGGCACGCTGTTCCGCGCCAGCAAGCTGGATTATGCAGAAATCGGCGATGTCCGACTGGCTGCCGCGCCGCTGCTGGAATCCGGCTGGGTCGACGGCCAACCCCATCTGGATCTCCACGCCCTGTTTGCGCTGTTGCGCAAAGACGAACTGGGCCAGTGTTTCAAAGCCCATGGCGTCAAAAGCGCCGAGAAAAAATCCGACCTCTTGCAGCGCCTGCTGCCGATCTACGAATCGCCCCAGCGCCTGGAGCACTGGTTTGCCGGGTTCGAAGAAGTGATTTTCGCGCTGCAGGTCATGCCCCTGTGCGACCGGCTTCGCTTGCTGTACTTCGGCAACCTGTATCAGGAATGGTCGGAGTTTGTGCTGGCGGACCTGGGTATCTATCGCTACGAAAAAGTCGAATTTTCCGTCGAGTCCCGTGGCATCAACCAGCGCGCCGACATCGACATCTGCCTGCAGCTGCACACCTGCCGACAGGCGCTGGACGACGGCATGGCACTGGCCGACCTGGCCCCGCAGGCGCTGGCGGTCGAGACCGACAATCCCTGGCTGGCCATGCGTCGCGCCAAACTGTTGTTCAAAATTGGCCAGCAGGCCGAACGTGAGCAGGACTGGCCGCTGGCGCTCAGTGTCTACGCGCAATCCAGCTACCCCGGCGCCCGTGTGCGCAGGATCAGGGTGCTCGAACGCAGCGAGCAATTCCTCGACGCGATGACGCTGCTGCTGGAAGCCCAATCGGCGCCGGAAAACGACGAAGAAACCCAACACCTGCTGCGCATCCAGCCGCGTCTGAAGCGCAAGCTGGGCGAGGGCAGCGTGCAGAAACGGTTGAAACGAACCGTCACTCGGCTTGATTTGAGCGTGCTGCCGCTGCCCGATCACAGCGTCGAACGGCTGATCCAGCAGCACCTGGCGGAAGAGGGCAGCGAGGTGCACTACGTCGAGAACGCGCTGGTCAATTCGCTGTTCGGTCTGCTCTGTTGGCGGGCGATTTTTGCGCCGTTGCCTGGCGCGTTTTTCCACCCCTTCCACAGCGCACCGAGCGACCTCTACAGCCCGGACTTCTACCAGCGCCGCGCAGCCCTGTTCGACGAATGCCTGGCAAAACTCGACGACCAGCGCTACGAGGCGGTGATCCGCGACACCTACCTCAGCAAATTCGGCCTGCAATCACCCTTCGTTTTTTGGGGCACCCTGACCCCCGAACTGCTGGATCAAGCGCTGTACTGCTTGCCGGCGCAGCACCTCAAACGCTGGTTCCGACGCCTGCTGCAAGACATCAAAGCCAACCGCACCGGCATGCCCGACCTCATCCAGTTCTACCCCGAACAACGCCGCTACCGAATGATTGAAGTCAAAGGCCCCGGCGACCGCCTGCAAGACAACCAACTGCGCTGGATCGACTTCTGCGCCGAACACGAAATGCCGGTGGTGGTGTGCTACGTGAAATGGGCGGAAGAAGATCTGTTGGCGACGGGGTGACACCGGTTTACCCGACCCCGTACATCCGCAACATTGCCAGCGCCCACACTGGCCTCTTCCCGGCTAAAGCCGGTCCCACTAAAAGCACCGCATCCAGACAGTTGGACTGGCTTCAGCCGTTCCCATTTGAACACCGCGTGCTGCTAGTGGGACCGGCTTCAGCCGGGAATGGACGCGGAGCGTCCCGGGATGCATACCCACGCGGAGCGTGGGCACGATCAGGTTGAGGGGCAAGGATGTTGCTGTTGGTCTTCCACCGAGAAAGTTCAGACACCGCCAATCGCGACTTGGGTGCAGGCTGAACGCAGGTCTCGCTCCGTGGGCCGAGCGGCATGGATGCCGCGAGAGCCGCCCCCCGCCATGGAT
>NZ_JBNNGV010000054.1:0-14465 GCF_050268485.1 Pseudomonas sp. NPDC078416
GTCTGTTCCCGGGCAACTACGACGAGTACATGACCGTGGCGACCCAGTCCCGCGAGCAGTTGCTGTCGGACAACGCCAAGAAGAAAGCCCAGATCTCCGAGCTGCAGTCGTTCGTCAGCCGCTTCTCGGCCAACGCCTCGAAAGCCAAGCAGGCCACGTCCCGCGCCAAGGCGATCGACAAGATCCAGCTGGCCGAGGTCAAGCCTTCGAGCCGCGTGAGCCCGTTCATCCGCTTTGATCAGAACAAGAAGCTGCACCGTCAGGCGGTCATCATCGACCAAATGGCCAAAGGCTTCGACGGCAAGCCGCTGTTCAAGAACTTCAGCTTCCAGGTTGAAGCGGGCGAACGCGTTGCGATCATCGGCCCGAACGGTATCGGTAAGACCACCCTGCTGCGCACGTTGGTCAACGAACTGACCCCGGATGCCGGCACGATCAAGTGGACCGATGCGGCAGAACTGGGTTACTACGCCCAGGACCACGCCCACGACTTCGAAGACGATGTCACCCTGTTCGACTGGATGGGCCAGTGGACGCAAGGTGAGCAAGTCATCCGTGGCACCCTGGGCCGGATGCTGTTCTCCAACGACGAGATCCTCAAATCGGTGAAGGTCATTTCCGGTGGTGAGCAAGGCCGCATGCTGTTCGGCAAGCTGATCCTGCAGAAGCCGAACGTGCTGATCATGGATGAGCCGACCAACCACCTGGACATGGAATCGATCGAGGCGCTGAACCTGGCGCTGGAGAACTACCCGGGCACGCTGATCTTCGTCAGCCACGACCGCGAGTTCGTATCGTCCCTGGCCACTCGCATCATCGAGCTGAGCCCAAGTGGCGTGACCGACTTCAGCGGCACCTACGACGATTACCTGCGCAGCCAGGGCGTCGCCTTCTGATCAAGGCCCTGCGCTGACAGAGTGATGCTGAAAACAAGGAGCCCCGTCCAGTGTGACGGGGTTTTTTTATGACAGTGGGACCGGCTTCAGCCGGGAAAGGGCACGTCCGGGCGCCCTTTGATTCTGGAGAAAACCGTTAGCCAGCTTTCATTTCCTGACACCACGGGCGATGATGCGGCACTCCCACCGCTCCAGCGAAGCGCCCCCATGTCTGCCGCCCTGCCGCCCGATACGCCTGCCAATACGCCTGCAAGAGACGCCAGTTCGATGGCGATCACGCTGCAAATCGTCTCCATCGTCGTCTATACCTTCATCGCCTTCCTGTGCATCGGCCTTCCCATCGCGGTGATGCCCGGCTACGTGCATAACCAGCTGGGCTTCAGCGCGGTGGTCGCGGGGCTGGTGATCGGTGCGCAGTACTTGGCGACGCTGATGAGTCGGCCAGTAGCCGGACGCATCTGCGACACCATCGGCACCAAGCGCGCCATCGTTTACGGGCTGTCCGGCATCGCATTGAGCGGCGTGCTGACCCTGGCGGCGATCCTGCTGGAGCGTTTCGCCGGGGTCAGTCTGACCATCCTGATCATCGCTCGCCTGTTCCTCGGTGCGTCCCAAGGCTTGATCGGCGTGGGGACCATCAGTTGGTGCATCGGCCAGGTCGGATCGGAGCACACGGCCCGTTCGATTTCCTGGAACGGCATTGCGTCATACGGCGCCATTGCCATAGGCGCGCCGCTGGGGGTGGTGATGGTCGGCGCGCTAGGCTTTGCCAGCCTGGGGGTGGTGTTGTTCGTGCTGGCGGCCGGGGCGCTGCTGTTGATTCGCAAGAAACCGGCGATCCCGGTGGTGCGCGGCGAGCGCCTGCCCTTCTTCTCGGTGTTCGGCCGGGTGGCGCCGTTCGGCCTGAGCCTGACCCTGTCCTCCATCGGCTACGGCACGCTGACGACGTTCATTACGCTGTTTTACGTGGCCCGCGGCTGGGAAGGCGCGGCCTGGTGCCTGACGGTGTTCGGCATCTGCTTCATCGTTGCGCGTTTGCTGTTCATCAATGCGATCAACCGCTTCGGCGGCTTTCGCTCGGCGATCGTCTGCATCTCGGTGGAAACCCTGGGTCTGCTGATGCTGTGGCTGGCCCCCGACACCACCTTCGCCCTGATCGGCGCGGGGCTGACCGGTTTTGGTTTGTCGCTGGTGTACCCGGCGCTGGGCGTTGAAGCCATCAAGCAGGTGCCCAACAGCAGTCGCGGTGCCGGGCTTAGCGCTTATGCCGTGTTCTTCGACCTGGCCCTGGCCATTGCCGGACCGCTGATGGGCGCGGTGGCTTTGGGCATGGGTTATGGCTGGATTTTCTTTTCCGCTGCAGTGTTGTCGGTGGCGGCATTGACGCTGGCGGTGGTGCTGTCGCGCAGGGCGCCGGTCGACACGCGGGTGTAGCGCCCGCGCTGAGTCAAAGCCTCCCGGCCAGCGCCAGCCCGTTAAAAGCTGAACTGCCGCCTCGCGGCCCGGTCGGAATAGCACATCCACCGAACAGGAGTGAGGGCGTGACCCCCGATCCCGCTGGCTCGAACGCTACCCCTCCGGACCCGGCCACGTTGCGCGAAGTCCATAAGCTGCGCGTGCTGACCGTGAACACCCACAAGGGCTTCACTGCGCTGAACCGGCGTTTCATCCTGCCGGAGTTGCGTGAAGCCGTGCGCAGCACCGGTGCCGATCTGGTGTTTCTTCAGGAAGTCCTCGGTGGCCACGACCGCCATGCCGCGAAATACGAGGACTGGCCCGACACGCCGCACTACGAATTTCTCGCCGACAGCATGTGGACGGACTTCGCCTATGGTCGCAACGCGGTCTACCCGGACGGCCACCACGGCAACGCGCTGCTGTCCAAGTACCCGATCCTGCACCACCGCAACCTGGACATTTCGATCACCGGGCCGGAGCGCCGCGGCCTGTTGCATTGCGTGCTGCAAGTGCCGGGGCACGCGGAAGTCCATGCGATTTGCGTGCACCTCAGCCTGCTGGAAAGCCACCGTCAGTTGCAGCTGAACCTGCTCTGCGACCTGCTCGACTCCCTGCCCGAAGACGCCCCGGTGGTGATCGCCGGCGATTTCAACGACTGGCAATTGCAAGGCAACAAGCGTCTGCAGCGCTGCGGCTACCTGCATGAAGCCTTCGAGCGCAGCCAGGGGCGGCTAGCGAAGACGTACCCGGCGCGCTTCCCGATGCTGCGCCTGGACCGCATCTACCTGCGCAACGCCACCAGCCACCACCCGAAAATCCTCGGTACGCGGCCGTGGACGCATCTCTCGGATCACCTGCCGTTGGCGGTCGAAGTTCACATGTAACAGCGGGCATTCATCAACACCGCCGTTGGTCTGCAAGCCAAGTGATGGGTTAAACCATTGCGGGAACGCCCCCTCACAACTAAGGCGAGGCACTTGCCTCGCCTTATCAATAACAAGAGGTCTGCGATCATGGCTAACACCGGAAAGTCGAACCCTGGCAATTTTGCGAATGATAAAGAGAAAGCGTCCGAAGCCGGCAAGAAAGGCGGACAAGCTTCAAGCAGCGGCAATGCCGGAAGCGATATGAAGAAAGAGTCGGGTGCAGGCGCGAGCGGCGCCGGCAAGAAAGGCGGCTCAGGCGGCAAGTCGTAACGACGTGCGGGTGAGTGAAGCGAGCGAGGGCCAAGGCTCTCGCTCTTTTGTTTGAGCAGCAGTTAGCCAAGCGGCGTATGCCCCATGGCAAGCGCACGCTGTCAGCGGCACCCTCCCCCTCATTTATCCGGATCGATCAGCGGCACCGTTGCGTCCCGATCGAACTGGGAACCCGGGTCTTCATTGCCCGGATCCATGTCGGCGTCAAAGCCTGTCTCTTCGTCGCCCGGCTGAGGAGCGGGACGCGGCGGGACGGGTGCAGCGTCTGGTGTATGGGATTGCATGGCAGTTACCTCTCGTTTCAATGGGGCCAACAATAGAGTCAGAGGGTTCAACAACGACCGGGTTCAATGGATTGAGCTTAGCTGGCGCTGACAGTCCAGTGCACGGCGTCTTCGGCAAACTGCAGCTGCTCGACACGATGGGCAATGCCGCACGCCAGCGAATCTTCGGCCCGGATGACCTTCTCCTCCGCCGACAGGCAGCGCCCGATGTCCAGCGGGTGCACCGCGCTTACGGTTTCGCTCTGGTAGATATTCACGTAGCGCTGCAGGTCGTTGTCCAGGCTGCGCAGGTATTCGCGCATGCGCGAGTGGTCCACCGAGCTCTGGTTGAAGTACCAGCTCATGGGATGGATCAGAAAACGCGAGTGGGGGCAGACGATCCGTTCCTGAGCCGCCAGGTAGATCACGATGCCCATGGATTCGATGTTCCCGCTATTGAGCGCGCGGATCGGCACTTTCAGGGATTTCAGGAAGTTGTAGAGCGTGAACCCCAGCGCGGTGCTGCCGCCGGCGGTCGACAGATTCAGCAGCAACCCGGTCGCGCCTTTGCCCAGGGCTTCCAGGCAGCGATCGCGGAAATGCTCGGTGCTGGCCTGGTCGACCCCGCAATGGAAATGAATGATGTGCTCGCTCATTGGCGGCCTCGCTGGACATGGAAGGCTTACTCGCAGGCCTCTTCTCGGCTAAAGCCGGTCCCACAGAGATATCGCAGGAGCCCGTCCCACTGAGGTACTGCAGGAGCCGCTCCCACTGAGGTGCCGCAGCTAGCCAGATTTGCATGGGCTGAGGATAGCCGCTCGCTGAGCATGTGAAAGGAAGACGCCGCGCATTCCGAAGAACCCCTGCAGCAATCCACAGTCAGTAAAGAAGCTTCGCCGGTTTCATCGTGCTCGATCAGGGCCATGAACCGCGCGCCATCAGACACGCCCCACCGCACAGGACACCCCCATGAGTCTGCACGACAAAATCATCGGCCGCCTCGGCTTCGGCTCCGCGCCGCTGGGCAACATGTTTCGCACCATCGATGAAGAGGAAGCGGCGGCCACCGTTCGATCTGCCTGGGACCAGGGCATTCGCTATTTCGACACCGCACCGATCTACGGCGCCGGGCTGTCCGAACAGCGTCTCGGCAAGGCACTCGCCGGCGTCCCCCGCGAGAAGTACACCCTGAGCACCAAAGTCGGCCGGCTGATCTCCGACGAGATCGACACCGAGACCCGCAGCGGTCCGTTCGCCGAAGGCCTGAAAAACAAGATCGTCACCGACTACTCCGCCGATGCCACGCTGCGCTCGATTGAAGCAAGTATGAAGCGGCTGAACACTGATCGGCTGGACATCGTGTTTGTCCACGACGTCGCGCAGGACGCCCATGGCGATGCCTGGATCGAGCATTTCAACATCGCCCGCACCGGGGCATTCCGCGCCCTCACCCGTTTGCGCGAAGAAGGCGTGATCAAGGCCTGGGGCCTGGGCGTCAACCGCGTCGAGCCGTGCGAACTGACCCTGGACCTGGAGGAAGCGCAGCCCGACGGTTTCCTGCTCGCCGGTCGTTATTCGCTGCTCGACCATGACCAGCCGCTGCAACGGCTGTTCGACAAGGCTCGCCAGCACAATGCCGAGTTCGTCGTCGGCGGCCCTTACAGCTCCGGCGTGTTGGTGGGCGGCAAGCATTTCGAATACCAGGAAGCGTCCCAGGCGATGCTCGACAAGGTGGCGCACATTCAGGAGATCGCCCGGCAGTATCAGGTCGATATCAAGTCGGCGGCGCTGCAGTTCGTCCTCGCCAACCCGCTGGTGGCAGCCGTGATTCCAGGTGCCAGCCGGCCCTCGCGAATCATCGAAGACGTCACCGCGCTCAACGCCCAGATGCCGGATGGTTTCTGGCAGGCCATGCGCGATCAGGGCTTCATTGCCCTGCAGGCGCCCGTGCCAATGAAAGACTGATATCGTGGGCAACGACGCCGGGCCAGACGCCCGGCCTTGTTTTCTGCGCGAGATCTGTCCATGCGAATTCTGATCGTCAACGTCAACACCACCGAATCCATGACCGAGACCATCGCCGAGCAGGCCCGCAGTGTGGCCTCCCCCGGCACCGAAATCATCGGCCTGACCCCGCGCTTCGGCGCCGAGTCGGTGGAAGGCAATTTTGAAAGTTATCTGGCCGCCATCGCGGTAATGGATCGGGTCATGTCCTACGAAGGGCCTTATGACGCGGTGATTCAAGCCGGCTACGGCGAGCATGGCCGCGAAGGTTTGCAGGAACTGCTCGAGGTGCCGGTGGTGGACATCACCGAAGCGGCCGCCAGCCTGGCGATGCTGCTGGGGCATAAATACGCCGTGGTCACGACGCTGGACCGCACCGTGCCGCTGATCGAAGACCGCCTGAAGCTGGCCGGGGTGTACGAGCGCTGCGCGTCGGTGCGGGCCAGTGGCATGAGCGTGCTGGAGCTGGAGGAATTCCCGGAGCGAGCGGTCGAGGCGATCGTTGAGCAAGCCATCGAAGCGGTGAACCGGGACAAGGCCGAGGTGATCTGCCTGGGCTGTGGCGGCATGGCCGGGCTGGATCAACTCATCCGTGAACGCGCTGGCGTGCCCGTGGTGGATGGCGTGACCGCAGCGGTGGCACTGGCGGAATCGCTGGTGCGCCTGGGGTTGAAAACCTCGAAAGTGCGGACCTATGCCACGCCACGGCCGAAGAAGATTGTCGGCTGGCCGTTCAAGTTGTAGGTGTGAGCTTCAAGGGCACTACGCGAATGAATGGCTGAAGCCGCCCTGTAGGAGCCGGCTTGCTGGCGAACGCGGTGGGTCAGTTACGTTTCTGTCGCCTGACACCATGCATTCGCCAGCAAGCCGGCTTCTACGGATCGTGTACCGTGCCGGATCCGCTCGGGTACTCGAATCGATGATGTACCCGATGCCGCACGCGCAACATCCCTTCCCGCCGCTGCATTCGCCTCCACCCGCCGAATCGTTTAGTATCCCCGCCGCCGGTTTCCACTCGGAATTAATAGGGAATCCACAGGCGCGTGCCTTCGCGCTGAAACGGAACTGTCCCCGCAACTGTAGGCGCCGAGCCCTGCTTCCTGTTTGCCACTGGGTTAACCCCGGGAAGGCCGAAGCACGGCGATGACGCGCCAGTCAGGAGACCTGCCGGCCAGCATATTCATTCACCGGCGGGGTGTCCGGGGAAGGACTCCCGTTCGTGCGTCGTTCGCGCACGCTGTGCGCGCCTTTATCTTTGGGGCGCCTGTCGGGATGGACTTTCCAGCGCCTGCTTCGCCATGCATTCAGGCTTTCTGGAGATCGCTGTTCATGCCGCTGCGCCGCCTCGCTGCCCTGCTCGTCACCCTGACCTTGCCCACCGCCGCGCTCGCGGCGTCGACGGTTTACCCCTTGACCGTGGACAACTGCGGCGAAGCGCTGAGCTTCACCCACGCGCCTCAGAAAACCGTGACCATCGGCCAGGCCGCCACCGAGATGCTGTATGCGCTGGGCCTGGGGCCTAATGTGGTGGGCACGTCGCTGTGGTTCAACCCGGTTCTGCCCCAGTACCAAACCCTCAACGACGGCATCGAGCGCCTCGCCGACAATGCGCCAAGCTTCGAATCGGTGATCGGCAAACGCCCGGATTTCGTCCCGGTGCAGTTTGAGTGGATGGTCGGGCCACAGGGCGCGGTCGGCACCCGCGAGCAGTTCCGCGATCTGGGCATCCCTACCTACATTCTCCCGTCCGACTGCGAGGGCAAGAACAACCGGGTCGGCGCCGACGGCACGCGCCTCGAAGCCTTCCGCATCGACACCCTGTACAAAAGCTTGCGTCAGCTGGCGCAGATCTTCGACGTACAGGACCGTGGCGAGCAGTTGATCACGGATTACCAGAGCCGGCTTGCCCAGGCCGTGGCGCAGGCAAAAGCCCACGACAATCCGCCTGTCTCGGCGGTGTTCTGGTTTTCCAGCCCGGACATCAACGTCGACCCCTACGTCGCCGGACGCAAGGGCATTCCCAACTTCATGCTCGACACCCTCGGCATGCGTAACGTCATCGACTCCGATGAGGAGTGGCCGACCGTGGGCTGGGAAACCATCGCCAAGGCCAACCCGACCGTGCTGGTCATCGCGCGGATGGACCGTCGGCGCTTCCCGGCTGACGATCACGAGAAGAAGCTGGCCTTCCTCCGCTCTGACCCGGTCACCCGCAACATGGACGCCGTGAAGAACAATCGCATCGTGATCATGGACGCCAGCGCCATGGAATCCAGCGTGCGGCTGTTTGACGGCATCGAACAACTGGCCCAGGCCACCCACGCGCAATGACGTCAGTCAGCATGCCCCGGTCGAGCGTCGTCCGAATCTTCGGGCATGGCGCCTGGGCGATCGCGTTGCTCGCGTTGGCGGTGCTCGCGGGGGTAGCCATCGGCGAGACGTCGATCAGTCTGCCGGTGATCGTTCAGGTGCTGGCCAACAAGCTGTGGGCCGCAGGCTTTCCCCTCGACCCGATCGACGAGGGCATCGTCTGGAATTACCGCCTGACCCGGGCCATCGTGGCCGCCACCTGCGGCGCAGGGCTGGCGGTGTCGGGCGTGGTCCTGCAATCGCTGCTGCGCAACCCGCTGGCCGATCCGTACTTGCTGGGTATTTCCGCGGGCGCTTCGACCGGCGCGGTGTTGGTGGCGATCATCGGTATCGGCGCCGGGACGATCTCCCTGTCGACCGGCGCGTTTGCCGGGGCGATCGCCGCCTTCGCGCTGGTCGCCCTGCTCGCCCGCTCCTCGCGGGGCCAGACCGCTGCCGGCCAGATCATCCTGGCGGGCATCGCCGGGTCTCAGCTGTTTAACGCCCTGACCTCCTTCCTGATTACCAAGTCGGCCAATGCCGAGCAGGCCCGCGGGATCATGTTCTGGTTGCTGGGCAATCTCAGCGGCGTGCGCTGGTCGTCGGTGGCGCTGTCGGTGCCGGTCGTGGTGCTCGGTTTGCTGGTGTGCCTGTGGCATCGGCGCGCGCTGGATGCGTTCACCTTTGGCAGCGATTCGGCGGCTTCGCTGGGCATTCCGGTGCGCCGGGTGCAGGCTGTGCTGATCCTCACCGCCGCGCTGATGACCGCGGTGATGGTGTCGATTGTCGGTTCCATCGGCTTCGTCGGTCTGGTGATTCCCCATGCGGTACGTTTGATGGCCGGCGTGCGCCATGCACGGTTGTTGCCCTTGAGCGCCTTGATCGGCGCGCTGTTCATGATCGCTGCCGATGTGCTGTCGAGGACGTTGATCAAGGGCCAGGTGTTGCCGATCGGGGTGATCACGGCGCTGGTGGGCGCACCGGTCTTTGCGATGATTCTGGTCCGTGGGAATCGTCCTCGATGAACGCCCGTCAGGAGGTGCTTGGCACCATGCTCGAAGGCAGTGACCTGAGTTATTCGGTCAAGGGCGCGCCACTGCTCAGTGGGGTGAGTCTGGCGATTCGGCCGGGGGAAAATCTGGGAATCGTTGGGCCCAATGGCTCGGGGAAGTCGACGCTGTTGAAGCTGCTGGCGGGGATTCAGGCGCCTTCGCGGGGCGAGGTTCGCCTGGGCGGGAAGCGCTTGGCGACGCTGAGCCGGCGGGACATTGCGCGGCAGGTGGCGGTGGTGGAGCAGCATGCACAGACCGGTGATTCGATCAGTCTGTTGCAGGCGGTTGAGCTGGGCCGTACGCCGTGGCTGTCGGCGCTGGCGCCGTGGGGCGAGGACGATGACCGGATTGTGGCGCAGGCGCTGGCGGATGTGAGTTTGCAGCACCTGGCGCATCGGGCGTGGCATACGTTGTCGGGTGGGGAGCAGCAGCGCGGGCATATTGCGCGGGCGTTGGCGCAGCGGCCGCAGGTGTTGTTGCTGGATGAGCCGACGAATCATCTGGATGTTCAGCAGCAGTTGTCGATTTTGCAGTTGGTGCAGGATTTGCCGGTGACGACGGTGGTGGCGTTGCATGATTTGAATCAGGCACTGGGGTGTGATCGTCTGGCGGTGATGGACGGTGGGCGGCTGGTGGCGTTGGGTTCGCCCTTTGATGTGTTGACGCCGGCACTATTGGGTGAGGTTTTTGGGGTGCGGGGGCATTGGTTGGTTGATCCGTTTGACGGGGCCCGGGTTTTGCGGTTGCGGGCGGGTTCCCCTTAAAGATCAAGATCAAGATCAAGATTCTTAAGATCAAGGGCGTCTGCCTGGGGGCAGACTGTTTCGCCTTCGGCGAGTTACTTGGAAAAGTCGAAAGTCGCACCATCCCCAAGTAACCAAGGGTGCCTGTTCCTGGCTAGGTTCCTCCTGCGTCGGAATACCCTCACTCCGACGACGCTCCGTGGGCCCGCGCCGAACGGACATCCATGTCCTGACGGCGCTCTCGCCGCATCCATGCGGCTCGGCCCACTGCGCGTCGTCTGCGTTCAGCCTGCACCCAAGTCGCGTTTGGTGGTGTCTGGGCTTTTTGTGTACGAAGATCAAAAGCGCGTTAGAGCAGATCAACAGTTTCCCGGCTGAAGCCGGTCCCACTGACTGCACGCAATTGTCTGTAGGAGCCGGCTTGCTGGCGAACGCGGTGGGTCATTAATGATCGTACCCACGCTCAGCGTGGGCATGCATCCCGTGACGCTCCGCGTCATCCCGCGTTTTGGCCTCCGGCCCGCTGATAGCTCCCACCCCACCTCAATACCGCGGCTTCACCGCCTTCCACTCCGGTTTGTATTTCTGCATCTGCCGCACGTCGTCACGCTGGCGAATGCCGCACGTCAGAAACTGGTCGTTGAGTTTGCCCAGTTGGTCGTAGTCCAGTTCAAGGCCCAGACCGGGTTCGCGGGTGAGGTGGACGCAGCCGTCGATGATGGGGAGTTTGCCGCCTTTGATGACTTCTTCGTCCGGTTCTTGCCATGGGTAGTGGGTGTCGCAGGCGAAGTCGAGGTTGGGGACGGCGGCGGCGACGTGGGTCATGGCCATGAGGCTGATCCCCAGGTGGGAGTTGGAGTGCATGGACACGCCGAGGCCGAAGGTGTCGCACATTTTTGCCAGCGCCTGGGTGTCGCGCAGGCCACCCCAGTAATGGTGGTCGGCGAGGACGATCTGCACGCTGTTGAGCGCGACGCTGCGGCGGAATTCGTCGAAGTCGGTGACGACCATGTTGGTCGCCAGCGGCAGGCCAGTACGTTTATGCAGTTCGGCCATGCCTTCCAGCCCAGGCGTTGGGTCTTCGTAGTATTGCAGGTCGTCGCCGAGCAGTTCGGCCATGCGGATCGAGGTTTCCAGGGACCAGTTGCCGTTGGGGTCGATGCGCAGCGGGTAGCCCGGAAAGGCCTTTTTCAGCGCCTTGATGCACGACACTTCGTGTTCCGGGTCCAGGGCGCCGGCTTTGAGTTTGATGCTCTTGAAGCCATACGCGTCGATCATCCGCCGTGCCTGGGCGACGATCTGTTCTTCGCTCAGCGCTTCACCCCAACTGTCTGGCGCGTAGGGCGACTCGGCATGTTGCGCGTATTTGAAGAACAGGTACGCACTGAACGGAACGCGGTCGCGAACGGCGCCGCCGAGCAGGTCAACCAGCGGCAGGTTCATGGAGCGTGCCTGCACGTCCAGAAAGGCGACTTCGAACGCCGAATAGGCATTGCTCACCGCTTTGCTGGCGTGGGAACCCGGCGCCAGCTCGGCACCCGCCACCGAAGTGGGTTTGTTCGCCGCCACTGTAGCTTTGACCACCGCCCGCAGGTGGTTGAGGTTGAACGGGTCCATGCCGATCAACTGACTTTGCAACTGCTGCTGGATCGCCAAAGCCGGGGCATCGCCGTAGCTTTCGCCCAGGCCGAGGTAGCCGTTGTCGGTTTCGACTTCGATGATCGAGCGCAGGGCGAAGGGCTCGTGGATACCGCTGGCGTTGAGCAACGGCGGATCGCGGAAGGCAATCGGGGTGACGGTGACGCGTGTGATTTTCAAATGACTTCTCCCGGTCAATCAGGGGTTAAGGCGAAGAGTTTGGGGCTAGGGTTTAACGCTTGACGCCGAGCGGAGCGACGCGGCTGCTTGCAGTGCTGCAGCGTCTTCAAGCTTTGGGCGGTGTGGGTTGCCCTTCGGCGCGGTGCGGGCGAAGAAGATCACCACGGCTGCCACCAGCGAGGTCAGTGCCAGGCCGTACATGCCGCCTTGAATGGAGCCGGTTTTTTGCTCCAGAAAGCCAAACGCGGTGGGCGCCACGAAGCCGCCGAGGTTGCCGATGGAATTGATCAGCGCGATCACCGCCGCTGCGATACGCGCGTCCAGGTAGCCTTGGGGAATCGGCCAGAACAGTGCGGACGCCGCCTTGAAACCGATGGCCGCAAAGCAGATGGCGACGAAGGCGAAGATCGGCCCGCCGACGGTGGACATGAACATCCCGCAGGCAGCAATCACCAGGGTGACCGCGACCCACGCCTGTTGATGTTTGAAACGTGCGGCCAGCGCCGCGAAGCCGTACATGGCGATGATCGAGATGATCCACGGGATCGAGTTGAACAGGCCGACTTCGAAATCGGTGAGGCTGCCCATCTTCTTGATCATGCTCGGCAGCCAGAACGTCGCGCCGTAGATGGTCAGGGCCACGGAAAAGTAGATGAAGCAAAACAGCATGATCTGCCGGTCGGCGAGCAGCTTGAAGATCGACGGCTTGACCACTTGAACCGCTTCCCGGGCGCGCTGTTCCGCGTCGATGGCGCTGATCAGTGCGCCCTTCTCCTCTTCAGTCAGCCATTTCGCCTCGCGAGGGTGGGACTGCAGCCAGAACCAGACGAAGCCGCACAAGGCGATGGAGGCGAAGCCTTCGATGATGAACATCCACTGCCAGCCGTGCAGGTTCATGCCGCTGACGCCGAGCAAGGCGCCGGACACCGGCCCGGAGATCACCGACGCAATGGCCGAGCCGCTGAGAAAGATGGCCATGGCCTTGCCGCGTTCGCTGGAAGGCAGCCACTGGGTGAAGTAATAAATGATGCCCGGGAAGAACCCCGCTTCTGCCGCGCCGAGGATGAAGCGCAGCACATAGAAGCTGGTTTCGCCGCGCACGAAGGCCATCGCCATCGCCGCTGCGCCCCAGGTGAACATGATGCGCGTCAGCCAGGCGCGGGCGCCGAACCGTTGCAGGAGCATGTTCGACGGGACTTCGAACAGCGCGTAGCCGACGAAGAACAAACCGGCGCCGAGCCCGTAAGCTGCAGCGCCAATGCCCAGATCGGTTTCCATGTGGCTGCGGACGAAGCCGATGTTGACGCGGTCGATGTAGTTGACGATGAACATGATCACGAACAACGGCAACACATGGCGCTTCACTTTTGCGGCCGCGCGGGCCAGTACGGTGGGATCTGCGCTGTGAAGGGGTTCACTGATGGGAACGGTGCGGTTCAAGGTGCGACTCCCGGTCTTTGTATTTTTTTTGGGATGAGCGTGGGAAATGCAGGTAGTGAACCGATCATGGACCGGCACATTGTTCCCGTCTAATCTAGATTGACTGTTGATTGATACCCGGAATAGATCAATGTTCGAGCTTGCCCAACTGCGCTGCTTCACCACCGTCGCCACCGAACTCAACTTCCGCCGGGCTGCCGAACGTCTGAACATGACCCAGCCGCCCCTCAGTCGGCAGATCCAGCTGCTGGAGCATTCGCTGGGCGTTCAGCTGTTCAACCGCAACACCCGCAGCGTCGCGTTGACCGCAGCGGGTCGGGCGTTTTTCATCGAAGCGCAGACGCTGCTGGAGCGCGCGCATCAGGCCGCTATCGCGGCGCGACGCTTTGCCGAAGGCGACATCGGCTCGGTGACCATCAGCTTCGTCGGCAGCGCGGTGTACGAGTTTCTGCCACGGGTCATCGCCGAGGCCCGGCAGAACCAGCCCCACGTGAAAATCTCCCTGACTGAGCTCAATACCTATCAGCAACACGAAGCCCTGCGCGCCCGGCGCATCGACCTGGGCATCGTGCGCGCGCCGCTGCTGCAGCCCGGTTATGAAACCGAATGCTTGGTCCGCGAACCCTTCGTGCTCGCCGTGCCCAGCAGTCATCCGCTGGCGAACGCCCGGCACATCAGCGTGCAGGACCTCGACGCTCAGCCCTTCCTGATGTACTCGCACTCGGCCTATCCGCCGTTCAACGAATTGCTAACCGGCATGTTTCGCTCGGCGCAAGTGGCGCCCGAGTACGTGCAGTGGCTGGGTTCGTCGCTGACCATTCTGGCTCTGGTGAACGCCGGCATGGGCCTGGCACTGGTGCCGCGCTGCGCCACCAATGTGGTGTTCAAGGGCGTGACGTTTCGCGACATCGATCTGGGTGAAGGGGTGCAGAGCGAGCTTCACCTTGTCTGGCGGTCTGACAACGACAACCCGGCGTGTCAGATGCTGCTGGAGGCGATTCGCGCCGCGGTGAAAGCCGAAGGGCGCACCGCGCAATAAGACCGGCTGGAGCGCCGACTTGTGGGACCGGCTTTAGCCGGGAATGCGTCAGGTGCCTGACCGCAAAAGTGATGGTGTGCACACTGGCCTCTTCCCGGCTAAAGCCGGTCCCACTAAAGCATCCGCGTGCATTCAATGGGACTGGCCGGAACGCCGACTTGTGTGGTCCTTTTTCTCCCTGATCTTTTTTGTGTTTTCCCCCCCCCC
>NZ_JBNNGV010000055.1:0-14462 GCF_050268485.1 Pseudomonas sp. NPDC078416
AGTAGGGGGGAAGATAGGGAGGGGGATGATTAAAGAAGTGGCCTCTTCCCGGCTAAAGCCGGTCCCACTAAAGGCACCGAGTACACCCTGTGGGACCGGCTTTAGCCGGGAAGCTTTTGCTTTTGATCTTCATACACAGGAAGTCCAGACACCACAAACCGCGAATTGGGTGCAGGCTGAACGCAGGTCTCGCGCAGTGGGCCGAGCCGCAGGGATGCGGCGAGAGCGCCGTCAGGACAGGGATGTCCGTTCGGCGCGGGCCCACGGAGCGGGACCGGAGTGAGGGTATTCCGACGAAGGAGGAACCAAACCAGTAGCAAGCACCCTTGGTTACTTGGGGATGGTGCGACTTTCGACTTTTCCAAGTAACTCGCCGAAGGCGAAACGTCTGCCGTTAGGCAGACGCTCTTGATCTTAGCGATTGTCGCTCCCGAAGCACGACCGTCAGGCCGCAGTCATGCTCTTGTGGGTCTCAACCAGATGCGCAACCACACTCGGGTCAGCCAGCGTCGAGATATCGCCCAGCGCGTCGTACTCCCCGGTGGCGATCTTGCGCAGGATGCGACGCATGATCTTCCCGGAACGGGTCTTCGGCAGCCCCGGCGCCCACTGAATCACATCCGGCGAAGCGATCGGACCGATCTCCTTGCGCACCCAGTTGCGCAATTCGATGCGCAACGCCTCATCCGGCACTTCACCACCATTGAGGGTCACGTAGACATAGATGCCCTGCCCTTTCAGATCGTGAGGCACACCCACGACAGCCGCTTCGGCAACTTTCGGGTGAGCCACCATCGCGCTCTCGATCTCGGCGGTGCCCATGCGGTGGCCGGACACGTTGAGCACGTCGTCGACGCGACCGGTGATCCAGTAGTAACCGTCTTCGTCGCGACGGGCGCCGTCACCGGTGAAATACATGCCGCGGAAGGTCTTGAAGTAGGTGTCGACGAAACGGTCGTGGTCGCCGTACAGGCTGCGCGACTGACCCGGCCACGAGTCGAGGATCACCAGATTGCCTTCCGCCGCGCCTTCGATGAGGTTGCCCAGGTTATCCACAAGCGCCGGGATCACGCCGAAGAACGGACGCGTTGCCGAACCCGGCTTCAATGCAATAGCGCCGGGCAGCGGGCTGATCAGAATGCCGCCGGTTTCGGTCTGCCACCAGGTGTCCACAATCGGGCAATTCTTTTTGCCGACGGTGTTGTAGTACCAGTTCCAGGCTTCCGGATTGATCGGCTCGCCGACCGAACCCAACAGGCGCAGGCTCGAACCATCGGCACCCTCTACGGCTTTGGTGCCCTCGGCCATCATGGCGCGAATGGCAGTCGGTGCGGTGTAGAGGATGTTGACCTTGTGCTTGTCGACGATTTTCGACACGCGGGTGATGTCCGGGTAGTTCGGCACGCCTTCAAACAGCAGCGTGGTGGCGCCATTGGCCAGCGGGCCGTAGACGATGTAGCTGTGGCCGGTGACCCAGCCGACGTCGGCGGTGCACCAGTACACTTCACCCGGGCGGTAATCGAATACGCGTTCGTGGGTCAGCGCGGCGTACAGCAGATAACCCGCCGTAGTGTGCAACACGCCCTTCGGCTTGCCGGTGGAGCCGGAGGTGTAAAGCATGAACAACGATTCTTCGGCGCCCATTTCTTTCGGCGCGCAGGTGCTCGATGCCACGTCCAGCAGCGAGTGGTACCAGATGTCGCGATGACGGTTCCACTCGATATCGCCGCCGGTACGTCTGGCGACGATCACTTTCTGCACGCTGGCGGTTTCCGGGTTGGTCAGCGCACGGTCGACGTTGGCCTTCATGGGGGTTCTCTTGCCGCCACGCAGCCCTTCGTCCGCGGTGATCACCACTTTCGATTTGCAGTCGATGATGCGACCGGCCAGCGCTTCAGGCGAGAAACCACCGAACACCACCGAGTGAATCGCACCGATGCGCGCGCAGGCCAGCATGGCCACAACGGCTTCGGGGATCATCGGCATATAGATAGTCACGACGTCGCCGCGATGGACATCCTGCCCGCGCAGCGCGTTGGCGAACTTGCAGACTTCTTCGTGCAGTTCGCGGTAGGTAATGTTGCGACTCTCGGAAGGATCGTCGCCTTCCCAGATGATCGCGATGGAATCGCCACGCTCGGCCAGATGGCGGTCGAGGCAGTTGTAGGAAACGTTCAGGGTGCCGTCGGCGAACCACTTGATGTCGACGCGGTGGTCGTCGAAGGAGGTCTGTTTGACGGTGGTGAATGGCTTGATCCAGTCAAGGCGCTGGGCTTGTTCGCGCCAGAAGCCATCGGGATTGACCACCGACTGCTGGTACATCGCCTTGTAGGTCGCCTCGTCAGTCAGCGTGTTGGCTGCCACTTCAGGGCGGACGGGGTACAGGGAAGCCGCACTCATCTTTCTTACCTCGGTGGAAATGTTGTTGTTTTATGACCCTGTTGTATCCGCCGATGGCTGCGAAGGCCATTCGACGATGGTCTTACCGACCCCGAGCATAGCGCCGAATGCAGGTGAAGTGCCCGGTTTCAGGCAAATCTTCATGTCCCGGCTACGACTAAAGAACCCATCGAGCGCCTGGCAACAATCTGATAACGGCGATTGTTGCCGATTTGCTCAACAGACTTTATCAAAATGGTTTCTATATGAATTCCGGACAGCGGCATAGAATCCGTTCCGCCAACACGGCACATGATTGATAAATAACAGCCCCCCACACTGGACTGTCAATCAACTCACCCATCCGGTAAATATTCGCTTCACCCAGAGTCCCACAAGGGTTCTGTGCGCCCTGCCGGCCGCACTTTCTGCGCCGCAGGGTTAATGAAGCAACTTAGAGGAAACACGTAATGAAAGCTGCACTGGTTGTAATGGCTCTTTGTGGTTTCAGCGCCATGGCAATGGCAGAAGAATCCGGCGCGAAAGTGGCCGCCCAACAACAGCGTGTCGAGGAATACACCTACTCCACCAAGCTGGATATCGCGAAAGTCATTTCGGTGGATGACGTGCCGAACGTCTGCCAGGTCGTCCCGCAGCACATGACCTACGAAGACTCGCAGGGCAAACGCCACGTGCTTGAGTATCAGGTCATGGGTAACGGTTGCAGCAACGGCTGACCGGCGCCCCCGACGTTCACCGCCTCGCGGACTCTCATCGCGAGGCGGTGAACGTTATTTTGTCTGCGCCTTTAAATGTTGCTTTCAATAACTATGTAATACCTCGCGCTTCTTGAATTAACGAACGTCTCCTGAGAAAGGTTGCCAGTCATCACTGGGAACAGAACGTTCGACAGTTAATCAGGAAGTGCACATTTATGAGTTCCCACCCTCATCACGAAACATCCACATTGATTCACCCGAGACTGCAACGCCTCAAGGCTGAGGACATAGTGAGGGTCAACGAGATTACCGGCCCCCAATCCATCGCGGTATCGTTGGGTGATGTATTCAAAGAATACCTGGCGGCTGATGCGGTCATTGAGAAGACGCTGCGCGACAGTGATTTCCTGGCGCTGATCCACCGCGTTGTCGGCTCCGCCGAGGTGGAACGCTATATCAGCGGCATGCTGTACGAAGGCGATGTAAACATCGCCATTGACCCGCACACCCGAGTGACGTTTTTCCAGACAGTGTGTCGCCTGGCCATCGAACACGAACGACCGGGCACACTGGAGGCCGCGCTGACCGAGATTCGTCAAAGCGCGTGCGCCTGCAAAACATTTTCCCTGGCCGATCGATTGTGGAGGTCGTTGCCGCCACTTCGCCGTGTCGGCGCTTTGTGGGCAGCGGCATTCCTGCTGTATGACGACCTGGGCCATGGCGTCCCGGCGCCCGAGACAGTGCCTTTACCCCCACCCCTTGACCTGCACGGTTATCAAGACCTGAACGCAGTGGTCAGTCACCTTTTGGTTGATCAACCTGGGGACTCCCTTTGCATCAAACTCTTGAACCTGCTGCCCATGGACCTGCTCAGCATGAGCAGCGGACAATTTCGCCCTGCCAGCGCCCAGGAAATCGAAGCAGGCGCCGACCTGACTCCTGGCAGAGACGACAGAATGGCGTTTTTTCCGGGTGCGACCCTGACCCACCCTGTCGATATTGCGCTGGATGCTCTGTTGAACTGCGCGCCGTTTGCCGCCTTGCAGAACCGTCTGGTAGAAGCGCTCGAGTGGTACAACCCTGAGGACAGGCAGCTCGCTTCGACTTCGATGGCGCGACAACTGGCGGTCCAGGCGTTGATCGACTGCATTTACCCGATCCATCAAAGGCGCATCGGTTACCTGCTTGATTTCCACCTGTTCGCCGAGGACAACGCCGACTGTTCGCTGTACGACATTCGCATCAATCTGATCAACAGTCTGCGCAACATCCTGGGATGCCGGAACGCCGACGCGCAGATCATCATGCAATTGCTGGCGACGCGTTTTGCCCCGGAACTGCTGCTGACCGATGCACCCGATGATTTTCGTTACCAACCCGACCTGCGCTGGGCCAATCTTCGCCATGCCATGGCACTGGACCGCGCAGCTCCGGGATCCCGGACGTTCACCGAGTGGGAGGCACTGCCTGCGCAACTGGCGGCCGAGGCCACGACGACAGACGAAAGGCTGCACATCGCAACGACCCGAATTGACACCATGATCGTGTGGAATCTGTACGAGAATCATGTCGTCGAGCAACCTCGGTATTCTGCCGACGACATCGCGCGCATGACCCGGTACTTCGAGTCCGCGTGTGAGCGACAGGCACTCAACAATCCTCCCGATCGCCTCAATGATGCGCGACGATTGCTGATAGTAGCGGGTATCGACCCCGACGCCATGGGCACGCTGGGCTCTGCCAACATCACCGAACTGGAGGCTTACCTGGACAATGGGGCGGCGTATCGGCCTTCACGCCCTCCGGCGATCCCGCTTCCTGACGCCACGTTCCAGTTCCATCAGGCGTTTGATCGCTATTTGAGTGAGGCACGACAGACGTACACGCACTTGATGACGCTGTTTCTGGATGAACTGCCAACGCCTCATCGCAACCGTCTGCTAAGCGCCGACATCGTCTGTTACGCGGCGCAATGGCGACAGTACGTCGGCCCGATCGTGGGCGCAGTGCCCTCGATCGACAGCAGCCCTGTCAGCGACTGGCAGGATTGCAGAGGCGGGCACGGCGGCCTGGTGCATGTCGTCCATAAAGGGCAGCACTGGGTGTACGAGTTGTTCCCCGAGCGCTTCGGGTTTGAGTGCACGGTCGTCGGTGCCGGCGGGGTGATGCCGCTTGACGATCCAAACCTGGCCGCCGAAGCGCTGAACCTGTTGATCATTCCCGATCATGAGCGCTACAACGGCGCCCCCCTGCCCTATGAAAAGTCCGGCCTGTCAAAAGCGGTGCCGCTGACCCGTCGCCCAGGCACCGACAACCAGACCCATCTGGTGCAGGGCTTCGTTGACCAGATTTTCCTGCACCACAGCCAGGAGTTGCGCGAAGTCTGCCAAGGCGCGACCCGCCAGGAAACCTGGAAACGGCACCGCGAGTCGACCTCGGATGCGATGTATGCCTGGAAGCTGATCAAATCGGTGATCCCCATCGTCGGGTGCTTTAACGTCACCGACGGTGGCGACGCCTTCTCCTGCGTTGCTGACGTGGCCGACGGGACTACAGAAGCCAGCAGAATTATCGTCATCGCCGGACGCGCACTCAAGCCTTTAACCAAGCTGGGGAATAAATCGCGTATCGGCTCGCCTCGTCTTCCTTCGCCAGCCAGTCCCCGCCAGCAAAACGCCAAGTGGTTTGCCGGAAAGGCGGCGGAACGCAAACGTTTCGAGCGCAGGGTGCATGCCGGCCGGGCCACCGTGGTCATGGGCAAGTTCAGCCAACGTGGCGGCATGTACCAGCCCATCTCCAACACCCGGGAAACGGCTGATTCAGCATTGATCCGGGCGAAGGTGGATAACGTCGACCAAGTGCTGGTACGAAACATCGCTACCGATCAAGCCCCGGACTACCGCTGGTGCAATCCCCACGATCAAAAGCCCTACGGCCCTCCACTCATCCGCGACCCGGCTGCCGGGACGGATGAAGCACCGGTGTTTACCACCACCCAGAAGCACTTGCTGCCGGGCCAGTTTCCCGGCGCCGTGCACCTGGACGAAGTAGACGGCCATGGCTACGATCTGTCGGTGGCCGGAGGCCGAAACATTCTTGTGGCACGCAGGGGTCAATCAGTCACTGACCTGATCATCGATGAGGTCGGCTACCGCTTCGACGATAACGGGTCATCCGGCATGCTGCGAAAAGTGGAACTGGAATCACCCGCCGCACGGCTTGGCCGGCTGGATGAGGTGCCCTCTCACTGCGTGAGCCGTCGCAGCCCGATGCAAATGAGCTGTTCCGGCGCAGTGGTTCTGATCTCGACCACGCGCCCGGCAATCGACCCGGCGCTTGAACCCCTCACGTTCGGTGAACAGGCGAGCCATGCGTTCATGACCCGTCGGTTCAGACCTGTATTGCGATTGACGCCGATACGCGGACAAGCCACCCCGCAAAGGACTCACCTGCTGGTAGATGACGCCAAGGTCAGCACCTGGGTCAACGAAACGCTACCGGGACGAGGCGCACAGCATGTACCTCTGACGGGGCACAACACACTTTCAGCCCTGACCTCGGACGCCGCCCTCCACTTGGGTATCCCCCTGCCGCTGCACTACCGGCCAACCGTCCGGGGCAGATTGATGAAGGACCAGACCCTCGGGCTGCCTGACGACCTTGATGACAGCTGGCGCCTGCGTATTAACCACGAGCTGCCGGTGGTGCAGCTCGATTCGATCTGCAAGACGGTCAACGACCAGCGTGAATTGCGTGCGATCCGGCTGACCCTCGAAGACGGTCAGTACCTCGCCGTCGAAGCCGACACGGGGCAGTTCTACAAAGCCAGGGAGCTGCCGGAGGCTGCGCAGTTGACGTTTGCACGCATGACATCCGACGCGGATATCGAGGCCTACCTGACCTCCAGCGAGAGTTACCGCCTGGGTGCGGGCCGACGCACCCTCGGTCAGGACATGGATAACATCGCCCGCATGCTGTTTGAACTGGAAAGCGCCGGGGTCGACATGCAACGCATCTATCGCCCCTACCGTCCCATCATGGAAAACCACGCGCGCAACATCCTGACGCGGGAGACGGCGCTGGAAAATTTCGTCACGCTGACCAAAAGCAGCATCGCCAACTTCAAACCCCTTGGCGAAACGGACGCGCTGACACGTCTGCATGTTGCAGGGGTGCTCAATTCATTGTTGCCCGCGTCCGCGTCCAGACATGCCTGGATCCCGGTATCCGCTGCCGAGATTGGCCTGGAGACGACGGGCGAAAATATCCGCAAACACCTGAACACGACCAATCTGGCATTTCTGCTGGCTGAAACGGCGGACAGCAGGCGCCACGTGTATTACGCACTGGCGGGGGGCAAGCGGGGCAGGAAACTGACGCTGCGTGTTCCCGACACCGGTGAAGGCAGTTCCATGACGTTTATCGATGCACGGGAACGCATGAGCAGCCAGCCGCCCAATCCGTCATTCACCAGTTTGCCGGTCCTGCGCACTGCACAAAAACTCAAGATTCGCGAGCATGATCGCTACCTCGACGCCGAACGCCTGATTGCCACGGCGTTCACCCAAGACATGCCGGCGGGGGCAGCCGTGACCAGGATTCATTTCTTCACGCTGATGGACACTTGCAATTCCTGCGGAGGATTCGTCCTGCCACGCCTGAAACTGGACTATCCGCAGGCAGACTTTTCCGTCAGCTACATCCTGCCCTACATCCCGCCAAGCTGAGGGCCGAGCTTCAGGAACGGTTTAACCGCGAGGCATCAGTGGGCGCAAGGGTGACGCGGGAGTAAATCCGGCTCTGACGGATGAATCGCGCCTAGGGTAGATCGGGGTTCGGACCCAGACCGTACTGGCGCAATTTGTTGGCGATTGTGGTGTGGGAAACGCCAAGGCGCTTGCCCAGCAGGCGGCTGCTCGGGTGCTCCTCATGGAGCCGCTCGAGCAGCGCTTTTTCGAAGCGCCCAACGATGTCTTGCAGACTCCCGTCCAGCGAAAAACCGCCCAGGGGCTGACGCCCGCCGTATTCGGGGAAGCGGATGTGCTGCGCCTTGATCCGCCCGCCTTCGCACAACGAAACCGCCTGAAACAGCACGTTTTCCAACTGCCGGACGTTGCCAGGCCAATGGTACTGGCGCAGCCGGTCCAGCACCTCGGGACCGATTTTCGGAAGTACACAGCCGATTTGCCGGCTGGCCTGATCCAGGAAGTGCTCGACCAGCGGCGCGAGACCGTCCAGACAGTCGCGCAGGGGTGGAATGTGCAGCGATAGCACGTTGAGCCGGTGGTAGAGGTCCTGGCGGAATTCACCCCGGGCGCAGAGTTCGGACAAGTCCACTTGCGTCGCGCAGATGATGCGCACGTCCAGATACACCTCTTCGTCGCTGCCTACCCGTCGAAAGCAGCCTTCCTGCAAATAGCGCAGCAGTTTCGCCTGCAACCGCGTACTCATTTCCGCGACGCCATCGAGAAACAGCGTGCCGCCCGAAGTCAGTTCCAGCAGCCCCAATTTGCCTTCGGCACGGGCACCTTCGAACGCGCCGGGGCCGTAGCCGAACAGCTCGGTCTCGGCCATGGATTCGGAGAACCCCGCGCAGTTCAGCGCCATCATCGGCGACTGGCCGCGCGGGCTCGCCAGGTGACAGGCCCGTGCCAGCAGTTCCTTGCCGGTGCCGGTCTCGCCTTCGATCAGCAACGGCGCATCCAGCGGGGCCATGCGCCGGGCCTCCCGAACCACCGCCGCCATCACTTTTGAGCTCTGAAAAATACTGTCGAAGCCGCGCAGCTCTTGCTTGCGCACGTTATAGATGTGCTCGCCGACCCGGTCGGCGCGGTGCAGTGTCAGCACGGCACCCGCCATGGCTTCGCTGTCTTCGTGCTCGGATTGCAGGGGCGCGATGTCAGCCAGAAAGATGTCGCCCTTCACCTTCACGCGCAGGCCGTTGATGCGCGAGCGGTTGGCGCGCACCAGTTGCGGCAGGTCGAAGTCCTCGGCGTAACGGGAAAGCGGGATGCCCGGCACCTCATCGACCCGCACGCCCAGCAACTGCGCCGCGGCGCGGTTCGCCGCCACGATGGAGCCGCCCATGTCGATGGACAGCACGGGGAATTCAAGGGCGCCGAGCAAGGCATTGAGCTCCATATGCCGACGTTCGCTGGGCATCAATCCCACACGCTTGACGCCGAACACCCCGGCGATGGTCTCGAATTTCGGCACCAGCGCCTGGAACTGCAGATTGATCAGGTTCGGGCAGCGCAGATAGATGGCGTCGCCATGCTCACCGCCCACTTCGCCGCCGGAGACATTGACGCCGTAAGCCACCAGCAGTTCGAGAATGTCGCGCAGGATGCCGACGCGGTTCTGACAATGGACTTTGATACGCATGGAAGGCTCGCGGACGTGGCATCGATTTAGGGTTGGCTCGAGTTTACCGTCAAGAATACGTTACAGCGCAAGGGCCCGCTAACCCCATATAGAGAATGTATTCAGTTAAAGCCGTTGAACCGTCACGATTTCTTTACGAATTATCAGACGCTGCTGCCCGGACCCCGCGCTGGCACTGCCTACTAAAGGCGCCAAATAGGCTATCAATAGCTCCATCGGACTTATCCCCATATCGCTTCGCTCCATATAAGAACAAACCATCAGGAGAGCCCCATGAGTACGCAATACGTCGCCCGCGAGCCGGACGCCACCGGATTCATTGATTACTCCGACGCCGAGCACAGCATCTGGAACACCCTCATCACCCGCCAGCTCAAAGTGATCGACGGCCGCGCGTGTCAGGAGTATCTCGATGGCATCGAGCAGCTCGCCCTGCCCCACAACCGTATTCCGCAGCTTGGCGAAATCAACCGCGTGCTGGGCGCCACCACCGGTTGGCAAGTCGAGCGCGTGCCGGCGCTGATTCCCTTTCAGACCTTCTTCGAGCTGCTGGCAAGCAAGCGATTTCCGGTGGCCACGTTTATTCGCAGCGAAGAAGAACTCGACTACCTGCAGGAGCCCGACATTTTTCACGAGGTTTTCGGACACTGCCCCTTATTGACCAACCCCTGGTTTGCAGAATTTACCCACACCTACGGCAAGCTCGGTCTGGCAGCCAGCAAAGAGCAGCGCGTGTACCTTGCCCGCCTCTACTGGATGACCATCGAATTCGGCCTGGTCGACACGCCCCAAGGGCGCAAGATCTACGGTGGCGGCATCCTCTCCTCGCCCAAGGAAACCATTTACAGCGTGTCTTCAACCCCTGAACATCAGCCCTTCGACCCCATTGAAGCCATGCGCACGCCCTATCGCATCGACATTTTGCAGCCGGTGTACTTTGTGCTGCCGGACCTGAAGCGTTTGTTCGACCTTGCCCATGAAGACATCATGGGCATGGCGCGCACGGCGGCTGAACTGGGCCTGCACGCGCCCAAGTTCCCCTTGAAAACAAAAGCCGCGTAAAACAAAAGCGGCCTAAAAGAAACCGCCCGAACCCGATCAAGGAATTTGCCAATGACCGCTCTCAACCAATCCCAGTGCGAAGCCTGCCGCGCCGACGCTCCGCAGGTCAGCGACGCCGAGCTGCCGGATTTGCTCAAGCAGATCCCCGACTGGAACATCGAGGTGCGTGACGGCGTCATGCAGCTGGAAAAAGTCTTCCTGTTCAAGAATTTCAAATTTGCGCTGGCGTTTACCAACGCGGTCGGCGAAATTGCCGAGGCCGAAGGTCACCATCCGGGTCTGCTGACCGAATGGGGCAAAGTGACCGTGACCTGGTGGAGCCATTCCATCAAGGGGCTGCACCGCAACGATTTCATCATGGCCTCCCGCACCGACGAGGTGGCCAAAAGCGCCGAGGGCCGTAAGTAAATGTATTTTTCACAGATCCAGCGCGTACCGGACGATCCCATCCTGGGCCTGATTCAGGCCTACGCCAAAGACCCGAATCCGAACAAGTTCGACCTGGGCGTGGGCGTCTATAAAGATGCGCAGGGCCTGACCACCATTCCCCGCGCGGTAAAAATCGCCGAGCAGCGGCTGGTCGATTCCCAGCCCACCAAGAGTTACATCGGTGGCCATGGCGAACCGCGTTTCGGCACGCTGATCTGTGAGCTGGTCATGGGCGCCGATTCGTCGCTGATCGCCAGCAAACGCGTCGGCGCCACCCAGACACCCGGCGGCACCGGCGCGCTGCGCTTGAGCGCCGACTTCATTGCCAATTGCCTGCCGGGCAAGGGCATCTGGCTGAGCGATCCGACCTGGCCGATTCACGAAACCATCTACGCCGCGGCGGGCCTGAAGGTCAGTCACTACCCCTACGTGGGCAGCGACAACAAGCTCAACGTGCCCGCCATGCTGGAGACGTTGAAGACCATTCCCGAGGGCGATGTTGTCCTGCTGCATGCGTGCTGCCACAACCCGACCGGGTTTGACCTGTCCCGTGATGACTGGCACGCGGTGCTGGAAATCGTCAAGCAACGCAACCTGCTGCCGCTGATTGACTTCGCGTATCAGGGTTTTGGCGACGGTCTCGAGGAGGACGCCTGGGCGGTTCGCCTGTTTGCCGGCGCGCTGCCTGAGCTGCTGATCACCAGTTCCTGCTCGAAAAACTTCGGGCTGTACCGCGAGCGCACGGGCGCCTTGCTGGTCTGCGCTGACACCACCGAGAAGCTGATGGATGTGCGCAGTCAGTTGTCCGCGACCGCCCGAAATCTGTGGTCGAACCCGCCGGACCATGGTGCCGCCGTGGTCGCCGAAATTCTGGGCGATCCTGAACTGAAAGCCCTGTGGGCTGAAGAAGTGGAAGAGATGCGCAGCCGCATTGCGCAACTTCGGGTCGGGCTGGTCGAGGCACTGACACCACTGGGGCTGGGTGAGCGTTTCGCCCACATCGGCGTGCAGCGCGGCATGTTTTCCTACACCGGCATGAACGACCACCAGGTGGCACGTCTGCGCAACGAGCACAGCGTGTACATGGTGGCGGCGGGTCGGGCCAACGTCGCGGGAATCGACGCCACGCGGCTGGATGAGCTGGCAGCGGCGTTTGCGGCGGTTTGCAAGGACTGAGGCGATCACCGATCCGACGCGTTTCGCGGGCCGCGCGCATGTTGTAGGAACCCATCCTCACTACATGACCAGCGGCCCGCATTTAAAAGTCTGATTGTCATTTGTAGTGCTGTATCCTCCCTGAGCGTTCTCGGACGCGCTGTTCAATTCAGCCGCAACACACTTGTGAGGAGCGACGATATGCATGAAATCCCGAACTTCCCCTTCCCAAGCCAAACTCAGCAAAGTGCAGCAGCCCGCCAGGAGCTCGGTCAGCCGATCGAGATGAAGGCCAGCGGTAAACGCAACGACAGCAGCAAAGCCCAAAGCCCGCGCTGAAGGCTGATTTTTCAGCCCCTATGGAAGAGCGTCTTCAAGGTGTATTTCCATAAGGGCTGAATCATTCGCGACAGGCTTCACCTCTGCTTGACCCCGAACCAAGATCCACCCATCCGCTACTCCCATGCACCGCCTTGCCTCGCTATCATGTGCCCTCGTGCGGATTCAAGCGTCTACGCTTCAACCCGATTGACCCCTTCGCTATTCTTTTTCCGTCGTAACCGTGGATCTATGCCCATGCCAGACGCTTCGAGCGCTGCCCCTCAACGTCCTATGGCTGTCACGCTGCAGGTTGTTTCCATCGTCCTTTTCACCTTCATCGGCTACCTGAACATCGGTATCCCGCTGGCCGTATTGCCTGGTTATGTGCACACCGACCTTGGCTTCGGCGCGGTGGCTGCCGGGCTGGTGATCAGCGTGCAATACCTCGCGACACTGCTTAGCCGGCCCTTTGCCGGGCGCTTCATCGACACCCGAGGCCCAAAGAAAGCGGTGATCGTCGGCCTGTTCGGCTGCGGGTTGAGTGGCGTATTCATGCTCTTCGCCGACTGGCTTGATGCCTGGCCAATGGTCAGCCTGATCAGCCTGTTCGTGGGGCGACTGGTGCTCGGCAGCGCGGAAAGCCTGGTTGGCTCTGGCTCGATCGGCTGGGGCATCGGCCGCGTCGGCGCCGCCAACACGGCCAAAGTGATTTCATGGAATGGCATCGCCAGCTATGGCGCACTGGCCATCGGCGCGCCGGTGGGGGTGTTGCTGGTCAACGCGCTGGGCCTGTGGAGCATGGGCGTCAGCATCATGTTGCTGGCGGCGCTGGGGATTTCCCTGGCCTGGAAGAAAACCCCGGCGCCGCTGGTGCATGGCGAGCGTCTGCCCTTCCTTCACGTGCTCGGCCGCGTGCTGCCCCACGGCACCGGGCTGGCGCTGGGTTCGATCGGCTTCGGCACAATCGCCACCTTCATCACCCTCTATTACGCCAGCCACACCTGGCCCAATGCAGTGTTGTGCCTGAGCCTGTTCGGCGCCTGTTTCATCGGCGCACGCCTGCTCTTTGGCAACCTGATCAATCGCATCGGCGGCTTCCGCGTGGCGATTGCCTGCCTGTCGGTGGAGACGCTGGGGCTGCTGCTGCTGTGGCTGGCGCCCAACCCGAATCTGGCGTTGGCCGGTGCAGCCCTGACCGGCTTCGGCTTCTCGCTGGTGTTCCCGGCGCTCGGCGTTGAAGCGGTGAATCTGGTACCGCCGGCCAGTCGCGGTGCAGCAGTGGGGGCTTATTCGCTGTTCATCGACCTGTCCCTGGGCATTACCGGGCCAGTGGCGGGCGCCGTGGCGGCAGGTTTCGGCTTTGCGTCGATCTTCCTGTTTGCCGCGCTGGCTTCACTGAGCGGGCTCGGGCTGAGCGTGTATCTGTACAAGCATGCGAAGGCAATGCGGGAAAAGCCGGCTGCGCTGTGACGCGGCATTGACTGCAGGAGAACCCCCGTCGCGCAGTAAACGCAATCCCTGAGGGAGTGACGGGAGTGGCGCTCCCACAGCTCATCTGTCGGCAGATGCACCTGCGGTGTAGTCATGTTTGACGAGAGCCGGCTTGCTGGCGAATGAATTGGGTCAGCAATATTTGCGTTGCCTGATTTGACGCGTTCGCCAGCAAGCCGGCTCCTACAGTGAGTCGGCGTCAAACCCCGAGTCCGGGATGAATGCAAATCCGTAGGCGCCGGCTTGCTGGCGAACGCGGTGGGTCTGCAACGCCAGTGTTGCCTGAAGCGCCGCATTCGCGGGCAAGCGCGCTCCTACAGTGGGTCGGAGTCAAACCCCGGGGCCGGGGTGAATGCAAATCCGTAGGAGCCGGCTTGCTGGCGAATGAATTGGGTCAGCAATTATTTGCGTTGCCTGATTTGACGCGTTCGCCAGCAAGCTGAACTGGTCAAGTAATTCTGGACACCCGTTTAGGTTTTCAAGCAGCCGCTCCCTCTGCAGCCACAGGCGACCTGTAGCCGT
>NZ_JBNNGV010000056.1:0-12472 GCF_050268485.1 Pseudomonas sp. NPDC078416
GCGCAGTGGGCCGAGCCGCATGGATGCGGCGAGAGCGCCGTCAGGACATGGATGTCCGTTCGGCGCGGGCCCACGGAGCGAGACCGGAGTGAAGGGACCCCGAGGAACGAGGGGCCCAACCAGGAGCAAGCACCTTTGGTTACTTGGGGATGGTGCGACTTTCGACTTTTCCAAGTAACTCGCCGAAGGCGAAACAGTCTGCCCCCAGGCAGACGCTGTTGATCTTGATCTTGATCCAGAGCCAAAACCCCAACCGAACTTCTGCGCCCCGCCACCGCTCTACCTGACAAGTCCCCAAACCCGGTCAAACCATGGATCTCGTCATTGCCCGCCCCGAAGGCCTCTACTGCCCGCCCGGTGATTTCTACATCGATCCGTGGCGCCCGGTCGAACGCTCCGTCATCACCCACGCCCACGGCGACCACGCCCGCACCGGCAATGAACACTACCTCGCCGCCGCGCCCGGCGAAGGCATACTGCGCTCCCGACTGGGCCAAGACATCAACCTCCAGACCCTCGCCTACGGCGAAAGCATCACCCACCACGGCGTCAAACTCAGCCTCCACCCGGCCGGCCACGTCCTCGGTTCCGCCCAGGTCCGCCTCGAATACAAAGGCGAAATCTGGGTCGCATCAGGCGACTACAAAGTCGAACCCGACGGCACCTGCGAACCCTTCGAGCCGGTGCGCTGCCACACCTTCATCACCGAATCCACCTTCGGCCTGCCGATCTACCGCTGGCAGCCCCAGGCGGAAATCTTCGCCGGCGTCAACGAATGGTGGCGCGCCAATGCCGCCGCCGGCAAAGCCAGCGTCCTGTTCGCCTACTCATTCGGCAAGGCCCAACGCATCCTCCACGGCATCGACCCCACCATCGGCCCGATCCTCGTTCACGGCGCCGTCGAACCGCTCAACCGCGTCTACCGCGAAGCCGGCGTGCGCATCCCTGAAACCCACTACGCCGGCGACTTCAAAAAAACCGACCCCGCGTTGCGCAGCGCCCTGATCGTCGCACCGCCCTCTGCCGGCGGCAGCACCTGGATGCGCCGATTCGGCGAATTCAGCGACGCCTTCGCCAGCGGCTGGATGATGCTGCGCGGCACCCGACGTCGGCGCGGCGTCGATCGCGGCTTCGCCCTCTCCGACCACGCCGACTGGCCCGGCTTGCTCTGGGCCATTGAAAACACCGGCGCTGAACGGGTCATGGTCACCCACGGCTCGGTGGCCGTGCTGGTGCGCTACCTGCGGGAACTGGGCCTAGACGCCCAAGGCTTCTCCACCGAATACGGCGACGAAGAAGACGACGCAGCGGCCAAGACCGAACCCGCACCCGCACCCGAACCTGCATCGAAAGGCGAGGCCTCGTCATGAAGGCCTTCGCCGAGCTGTATTCGGACCTGGACGCCACCACCTCCAGCAACGCCAAGCTGGCGGCCATGCAGGCCTACTTCAGCAAGGCCGCCCCCGAAGACGCCGCGTGGGCGGTGTACTTCCTGGCCGGCGGACGCCCACGCCAACTGGTGCCGACGCGCATGTTGCGTGAGCAGGCGCTGTTGCTGTCCGGCTTGCCGGAATGGTTGTTCGAGGAGAGTTACCAGGCGGTAGGCGATTTGGCGGAGACCCTGTCGCTGCTGCTCCCTAAAGCTGAACACAGCTCAGAAGAAGGCCTGGCCAGCTGGATGGAACGCCATCTGCTGCCCCTGCGTGGTCTGCCCCCGGAAGAATTGCTCGAGCGCCTGCCGACGTTCTGGTCGCAACTGGACCCGCAAAGCCTGATGGTCTGCCTGAAGCTGATTACCGGAAGCTTCAGGGTGGGTGTCTCAAAACTGCTGGTGACCCGCGCCCTCGCCGCCCTGGCCGATATCGACAGCAAGCGCGTTGCCCAGCGCCTGGTGGGGTACACCGATCTTTCCCATCGCCCCAGCGCCGAAGGCTATCTAAAGCTCATCGCCGGAGAATCGGCCGACGAACACGCCCAACGGGGCGGCCAACCCTACCCCTTCTTCCTCGCCCATGCGCTGCAGCAGCCGGTCGATCAGTTCGAGAACCTGCTCGGCGCTGCCGAAAACTGGCAGGTGGAATGGAAGTGGGACGGCATTCGCGCCCAAGTGGTCAAGCGCGAAGGCCGGCTGTGGATCTGGTCGCGGGGCGAAGAACTGGTCACCGATCGCTTCCCGGAACTGCACAGCCTGACTCAATGCCTGCCCGACGGCACGGTGATCGACGGCGAGATCGTGGTCTGGAAAGCCGCGACCCCGGAGAATGCTGAGGAAGGCGAGTTCGCCCTGGACACCCCCGCACCCGGCACGCCCGGCGAAGCGACGCCGTCGGTGCAGCCCTTTGCCCTGTTGCAACAGCGGATCGGCCGCAAAACCCTCGGCAAGAAGATTCTGGAAGACGTGCCGGTCGTCGTGCTGGCTTACGACCTGCTGGAATGGGAAGGTCACGACTGGCGCAGTCGCCCCCAGCATGAGCGGCGCACGCAGATGGAAAAAGTCATCGCCAACGCCCAGAGCCCGGTACTGATGCCCTCTCCGGTCCTCACCGGTACCGACTGGCTCGACCTCGGCCGCCAGCGCGAGGCGTCCCGCAGTCTCGGCGTGGAAGGCATGATGCTCAAGGCACGAGACTCGATGTATGGCGTCGGGCGCACCAAGGACATGGGTGTGTGGTGGAAATGGAAAATGGACCCGTTCAGCGTCGACGCCGTGCTGATCTACGCCCAACGCGGTCACGGCCGCCGCGCCAGTCTGTACAGCGATTACACGTTCGCGGTCTGGGACGGCCCGCCGGAATCCAGCGAACGGACATTGGTGCCCTTCGCCAAAGCGTATTCGGGGCTGACGGACGAAGAGATGCGCAAAGTCGATGCAATCATTCGCAAAACCACCGTCGACAAATTTGGCCCGGTGCGAAGTGTTACCCCGACCTTGGTGTTCGAGCTGGGTTTCGAGGGCATTGCATTATCGAAACGGCACAAGAGCGGCATCGCTGTCAGGTTCCCGAGGATGCTGCGCTGGCGCCTGGACAAGCCTGTGGCCGAAGCCGACAGCCTGGCGACGCTGCAGGACCTGCTGGCCTGAGCACCGTCGCGGTGCAGGGGCCATGTGCCGCCGCGCTATAAATGCGCTGAAATGAGGCGCACCAAAAACGCAATCACATAACGGCAAGCCCCGCCGGGCGTTTCGAATCTCCCCTACGCCGCAAAAACCACCGCGGAAGACCTCAAACTCTGCAACTTTTTCGCCCACTCTCAACGGGATACGGCTACTCTGCCGGTGCCTGCGGGACCTCAAAAAAAGACAAAAGATGGCGCTAAGTCATCATTGCGACAACTCCGTACATTTAAAACGCGCGTTCGTTTGTTTGGTTCGGAAATTGCTGTCTATTTGCGGTCTGGCTTTTGCCGGTAGCAAGCCTTCGCGTGTTCCCAACGCTCAATTTGGTTTTAAGGACTGAACGATGAAAAAAGCATGGCTGACCCTTTCCGCACTCGCCATCTGTCTGGCCGCCGGTAACGCAATGGCCAAGGAATACAAGGAGCTGCGTTTCGGCGTCGATCCTTCCTACGCGCCATTCGAATCCAAAGCCGCCGATGGCAGCCTGGTGGGCTTCGATATCGACTTGGGCAACGCGATCTGTGCTGAATTGAAGGTCAAGTGCAAGTGGGTCGAAAGCGATTTCGACGGCATGATCCCGGGCCTGAAAGCCAACAAGTTCGACGGCGTGATTTCCTCCATGACCGTGACCCCGGCCCGCGAGAAAGTCATCGACTTCTCCAGCGAACTGTTCTCCGGCCCAACCTCGCTGGTCTACAAAAAAGGCTCCGGCCTGAGCACTGACCTTGCTTCGCTCAAAGGCAAAACCGTGGGTTACGAGCAAGGCACCATCCAGGAAGCCTACGCCAAGGCGATTCTGGACAAGGCGGGCGTGAAAACCCAGGCCTACCAGAACCAGGATCAGGTGTATGCCGACCTCGTTTCGGGTCGTCTGGACGCATCGGTCCAAGACATGCTGCAAGCCGAGCTGGGCTTCCTGAAGTCGCCACAAGGCGGTGACTACGAAGTCAGCAAGCCAATCGACGATCCCCTGCTGCCAGCCAAAACCGCAGTCGGCATCTCGAAAGGTAACAAGGACCTGAAAGCGCTTTTGGATAAAGGTATCAAAGCGTTACACGATGACGGCAAGTACGCCGAGATCCAGAAGAAGCACTTCGGCGATCTGAATCTGTACAGCGGTAAATAAGCAAACAGACGCCCGTTGATTTCAGCCAGAATCCGCCGCTGAAGTTCACGGGCGTTTTTATTGACTGCATAGGTTGCACATGTTCGAAACTCTCCTGCAAAACCTGGGACTGTCAGCATTCAGCCTGAAAGGCTTCGGCCCGCTGTTGCTGCAAGGCACCTGGATGACCGTAAAATTATCGGTAATGTCGCTGCTGCTGGCCATTGTGCTCGGCCTGCTGGGCGCCAGTGCCAAACTGTCCAAAGCCGCCGTGTTGCGCGTTCCGGCCCAGATCTACACCACGCTGATCCGTGGCGTACCGGACCTGGTGCTGATGCTGCTGATTTTCTACAGCCTGCAAACCTGGCTGACCACGCTCACCAATGCGATGGAATGGGATTACATCGAGATCGACCCTTTCTCCGCCGGCGTCATCACCTTAGGCTTCATCTATGGCGCGTATTTCACCGAGACCTTCCGCGGCGCGATTCTCGCTGTGCCGCGCGGTCAGGTCGAAGCTGCCACGGCCTATGGGCTCAGCCGTTCGCAACGGTTTCGCATGGTGGTGTTCCCACAGATGATGCGCTTCGCCCTGCCCGGCATCGGCAACAACTGGCAAGTGGTGCTCAAAGCCACTGCACTGGTGTCAATCATCGGTCTGGCCGATTTGGTCAAAGCCGCGCAGGACGCGGGTAAAAGCACCTACCAGCTGTTCTACTTTCTGGTAATCGCCGCACTGATCTACCTGGTCATCACCAGCGTGTCCAACTTCGCCCTGCGCTGGGCCGAACGGCGTTATGCAGCCGGCAGCCGGGAGGCTCAACGATGATCGAGTTGCTGCAAGAATACTGGCGCGCCTTCCTTTATACGGACGGCCAGAACATCACCGGCCTGGCCATGACGATGTGGCTGCTCAGCGCCTCCATTGCCATCGGCTTTATCGGTTCGATTCCACTCTCCATCGCCCGCGTATCGCGCAATCCGATGGTGCGCTGGCCGGTACAGTTCTACACCTACCTGTTCCGCGGAACGCCGCTGTATATCCAGTTGCTGATTTGCTACACCGGGATCTACAGCATCGCCGCCGTGCGTGAGCAGCCGATACTGGATGCGTTCTTCCGTGACGCGATGAACTGCACGATCCTCGCCTTCGCCCTGAACACTTGTGCCTATACCACTGAAATCTTCGCCGGTGCGATCCGCAGCATGAACCACGGCGAAGTCGAGGCAGCCAAGGCTTACGGCCTGACCGGCTGGCGCCTGTACACCTACGTCATCATGCCGTCGGCACTGCGCCGCTCGCTGCCGTATTACAGCAACGAAGTGATCTTGATGCTGCACTCGACCACTGTGGCCTTCACCGCCACCGTGCCGGACATCCTCAAGGTCGCGCGGGACGCCAACTCGGCCACCTTCCTGACGTTCCAGTCGTTCGGCATCGCGGCACTGATCTACCTGACCGTCACGTTCATTCTGGTGGGCCTGTTCCGATTGGCTGAACGCCGGTGGCTGGCCTTCCTCGGCCCGACTCACTAGGAACCCTGCATGCGACACCAGACCCATGATCTGCTCGCCCCGGTGCCCGGCACCGCGCGGCAGATCCACAGCTTTCACTACGGCCCGGAAAACGGCGCCTGCAAGGTTTACATCCAGTCGTCCCTGCACGCCGACGAGCTGCCGGGCATGCTGGTGTCCTGGTATTTGAAGCAACGGCTGGCCGAGCTTGAAAACGCCGGTCAGTTGCTCGGCGAAGTGGTGGTCGTTCCGGTGGCCAACCCCGTCGGGTTGGAGCAGGTCCTGATGGACATGCCGCTGGGCCGTTACGAGCTTGAAAGCGGACAGAATTTCAATCGCCGCTTCGTTGACCTCGGTCAGCAAGTGGGCGATGAAGTCGAAGCGCTGCTGACGGATGATTCCCGGCACAACGTCGCGCTGATTCGCAAAACCCTGCTGGCTGCGCTGAATGACTGCGTGGGCAGCACCCAGCTGGAGTCCCAGCGCCTGACATTGCAGAGGCTGGCCTGTGACGCCGATGTGGTGCTGGACCTGCATTGTGATTTCGAATCCGTCGAGCACCTGTACACCACGCCTGAGGCCTGGCCGCAGGTTGAAGCGCTGTCGCGTTATCTCGGTGCCCAGGCAAGCCTGCTGGCGACCGATTCCGGCGGGCAGTCGTTCGACGAGTGCTTCACGCTGGTCTGGTGGCAACTGCAGCAACGATTTGCCAAGCGCTTCCCGATTCCGCTCGGCAGTTTTTCCGTGACCCTGGAGTTGCGCGGCCAGGGCGACGTCAATCACGCCCTCGCCAGCCGCGATTGCCAGGCGATCATCAGCTACCTGATGCACCACGGCGCCATTGCCGGCGAGCCGGTTGCGCCACCTGAACTGATTTACCCGGCGACCCCGCTGGCAGGCGTCGAACCGGTCGCCACGCCTGTGGGTGGTCTGCTGGTGTTCTGCACACTGCCCGGCGAATACGTCGAGGCGGGGCAATTGATCGCTGAGGTCATCGACCCGATCAGCGACGCAGTGACCCCGATCCACACGGCCAACGCTGGCCTTATGTACGCCCGCTCCTTGCGACGCATGGCGACCGCCGGCATGGTCATCGCCCATGTCGCCGGCACCGAAGCCTACCGCAGCGGCTACTTACTTTCTCCTTGAGGACTGCCCTTCATGTACAAACTGACCATCGATGGCCTGCATAAAAGCTACGGTGACCACGAGGTGCTCAAAGGGGTGTCGCTCAAGGCCAGCGTCGGCGACGTGATTTGCCTGATCGGCGCCAGCGGCTCGGGCAAGAGCACCTTCCTGCGCTGCATCAATTTTCTTGAGCAACCCAATGACGGCGCCATGAGCCTGGACGGCCAGCCCGTGCGCATGGTCAGCGACGCAGGCGGTATGCGCGTTGCCGATCCGGCCGAGCTGCAGCGGATTCGCACGCGCCTGGCGATGGTGTTCCAGCATTTCAACCTGTGGAGCCACATGACGGTGCTGGAAAACATCACCATGGCCCCGCGCCGGGTGTTGGGCGTGTCGAAGGCCGAGGCCGAGGCCCGCGCGCACAAATACCTGGACAAGGTCGGGCTGCCGGCGCGCGTCGCCGATCAATACCCGGCGTTTCTGTCCGGCGGTCAGCAGCAGCGCGTGGCCATCGCCCGGGCGTTGGCGATGGAACCGGAAATCATGCTGTTCGACGAGCCCACTTCAGCGCTCGACCCTGAACTGGTCGGCGAAGTGTTGAAAGTGATTCAGGGCCTGGCTGAAGAGGGCCGGACCATGATTCTGGTAACCCACGAAATGGGCTTCGCCCGCAAGGTCGCGAATCAGGTGGTGTTCCTGCACCAGGGCCAGATCGAGGAAATGGGCCACCCGGACGACGTGCTGGGCAGCCCGAAGAGCGAGCGCTTGCAGCAGTTTTTGAGCGGTAATTTGAAATAATTTCGCAGCGTCCTGATCTCCTGCCGCGTTCATTACATTGGCAAATGCAAATCCTGTAGGAGCGCGCTTGCCCGCGAAGGCATTCTGTCAGTCAGACTATTTGTTGCTGACCCACTGCATTCGCGAGCAAGATGGAGCGCCACCCCGGTCGCTCCCACAGGTTCAGCGCCGGGCGATAAAATCCCGACCAAACTAAACCCCTCCCCCAGCGGTCTCTGACTTAACCCCTTCCAGAGCCTGCGCATGCCTAAAGCTGTCAATTTCGCCAAGCGCTGGTTCGCCGAGCGTGGCTGGAAACCCTTCCCTTTCCAGAAAGACGTCTGGGCCGCCGTTGCTCGCGGCGAGTCGGGCCTCCTGCACGCCAGCACCGGCGCGGGCAAGACGTACTCGGTGTGGTTTGCCGCCCTCAACCAGTTCGCCCGGCCGGCGCCCGAGCCGACCGAGCAGAAGCCGCGCAAGCGCAAGCCCGTCGCCGCTCCCCTCAGCGTGCTATGGATCACGCCCATGCGCGCCCTCGCGGCCGACACCGCCCGGGCGCTGGAAGGCCCGCTGCAGGATTTGCAGATCCCGTGGAGCGTCGGCCTGCGCACGGGTGACACCAGCAGCAGCGAACGCGCCAAACAGGGCCGCCGCCTGCCCTCCGCGCTGATCACCACGCCGGAAAGCCTGACGCTGCTGCTGACCCGCGCCGATGCCCAGGCGACGATGTCGACGCTGAAGATGGTGGTCGTCGATGAATGGCATGAGCTGATCGGCAACAAGCGCGGCATCCAGTTGCAACTGGCGCTGGCGCGGTTACGTCGGTGGAATCCCGAGCTGGTCATCTGGGGCCTTTCCGCGACCCTCGGCAATCAAGAGCATGCGCAACAGGTGCTGGTGGGGGATCACGGCACCACCGTTCACGGCAAAGTGGTCAAGGAATTGATCGTCGACACGCTGCTGCCGCCCTCCATCGAGCGCTTCCCCTGGGCCGGGCACATGGGGTTGCGAATGCTGCCGCAAGTGCTGGCCGAGGTCGACAGCAGTTCCAGTTGCCTGCTGTTCACCAATACCCGGGCGCAGTCGGAAGTCTGGTATCAGGCGCTGCTGGAAGCGCGTCCGGACTGGGCCGGGCTGATCGCGCTGCACCACGGCTCGCTGTCCCGTGAGGTCCGCGACTGGGTTGAACGCGCGCTGAAAGAAGGCCACCTGAAAGCCGTGGTCTGCACCTCGAGCCTCGACCTCGGCGTGGATTTTCTGCCGGTCGAGCGCGTGCTGCAGATCGGCTCGGCCAAGGGCGTCGCGCGGTTGATGCAGCGTGCCGGACGCTCGGGCCACGCGCCTGGCCGCCCGTCACGGGTCACGCTGGTGCCGACCCACAGCCTTGAGCTGGTCGAAGCCGCCGCTGCCCGCGACGCCGTCAACGCGCGCCTGATCGAACCCCGCGAATCACCCCACAAGCCGCTGGATGTCCTCGTACAACATCTGGTGAGCATGGCCCTTGGTGGCGGATTTACGCCCGACGCGTTACTCGCCGAAGTTCGCACCGCGTGGGCCTACCGCGATCTCACCGACGAGGAATGGGAGTGGGCGTTGGCGTTCGTCCGCTACGGCGGCCTGTCACTGACGGCGTACCCTGATTATCGACGCGTTGAGCCCGACGAAGACGGCATCTGGCGCGTCCCCGATGCGCGCCTCGCCCGCCGTCATCGTATGAGCGTGGGCACCATCGTCAGCGACGCCAGCATCAACGTGAAATATTGGAGCAAGGGCGGCGGAGGTGGATCGCTCGGCAGCGTGGAAGAAGGCTTCATCGCCCGCTTGAAACCCGGAGACGGCTTTCTGTTCAGCGGTCGTCTGCTGGAACTGGTCCGCGTTGAGAACATGACTGCGTACGTGAGGAAGGCTACTGGCAAGAAAGCCGCCGTCCCGCGCTGGAATGGTGGACGGATGCCGCTCTCCAACGAGCTGGCAGACGCCGTCGTCGAAAAATTCGATGCCGCTGCCCAGGGCGATTTCAGCAGCCCCGAGATGCACATCGTGAGCCCGCTGCTCGAAGTGCAACGACAGTGGTCAGCGTTGCCGCGCAAGGACACGCTGCTGGCGGAAGTCCTGAAGTCCCGCGAGGGTTGGCATCTGTTTCTCTATCCCTTCGCCGGCCGGCATGTACACCTGGGGCTGGCGAGCCTGCTGGCCTGGCGACTGAGCCGCGACACGCCACTGACCTTCTCGATCGCCGTGAACGACTATGGCTTCGAGCTGCTCAGCGCCACGCCCATCGACTGGAACGAGCGCCTGACGACTCAACTGTTTTCCGAAGACGAGCTGTTGGCCGATATCATTGCCAGCCTGAACGCCGGCGAACTCGCGCTGCGTCGCTTTCGCGAGATTGCCCGCATCGCCGGGCTGGTGTTCTCTGGCTACCCCGGTGCTCCAAAGAGCAATCGACAACTGCAGGCCTCCAGCGGCTTGTTCTTCGAAGTGTTCAAACAGTATGACGCCGGCAACCTGCTGCTGACCCAGGCGCAGGAGGAAGTGCTGCGGCAGGAACTCGATGTCGCCCGTCTTGAACAAACCCTCAGCCGCATCAACACCCGAACCCTGGATTTGCACGTGATCAAACGCCCCACCCCGATGGCCTTTCCGCTGCTGGTCGAACGCATGCGCGAAAGCCTCAGCACCGAAAAACTCTCCGACCGTATTGCACGCATGGTCAGCGACCTCGAAAAAGCCGCCGGGCCTGAGGTCATGACGTGAGGCCATATCTTTCAATTCAACTGGCGGGTGCGGAGGTGTGGTTACTGGCGGACAAAGCCATCTACTACCCGGCCGAGCGCGCGCTGTTGATTGCCGACGCCCACTTTGGCAAGGCCGCTGCCTACCGGCGACTGGGTCAGCCAGTGCCCCATGGCACCACCGACGATAACCTTCAGCGCCTGGATGCACTGCTGGCGAGCTATGACTGCGAGCGGTTGATCTTTCTGGGAGATTTTCTGCACGCTCCGGAATCCCACGCGACCGGCACGCTGTCAGCCATTCAAGCATGGCGCGACAAACATCATGGTCTGGCGATTACCCTGATTCGAGGTAACCACGACAAGCGTGCCGGCGACCCACCACCCGAATTGCGCATGGACGTCGTTGAGGAACCCATGTTTCTTGGGCCGTACGCGCTTCAGCACGAACCTGACCCGCACCCTGATTTTCACGTCCTGGCGGGCCATGTGCACCCTGCTTACCGGCTGTACGGAAGAGGCCGACAGCGTTTGCGGCTGCCGTGCTTTTACGTGCTGCCACACGTAAGTCTGCTGCCAGCATTTGGCGCGTTTACGGGGGGCATGAATATTGATCGCGCCGAGAACAGCAAGGTTTATGTGGTGGGGGATGGGGCGGTGTGGGAGGCGGTTTAAGGCGGAACTTCAGTGAGATGAGGCAGTGCTGAAGGATCGCAGGAATCCTGGTCGGGCGGCTTGATGTGATTCACGAAGAAGCAAAACGGCCCCGCCGACGCTCTGGCCTCGGCGGGACATGAATCAGGCAACCGGCGCCGGTGGTGGCTCGTCCGGTATGGTCGGCACGCCACCCTCGTCAGGCTGAGGGTATTCGTTTGGGCTGTCTGGGTCTGGCTGCCCGGGAATGCCCCCGGCGACCATGTTATTGAGGTGTGGATGCGCTAACAGCGACCAAGCCAGCAACCCAACCTGATTGGGACTCGGGTCGGTTTCATTGCTGCTGGTGTTGATGTGTCTCTTCATAGGGCACTCCTGAGCGTTGGCCCCACCCGCATGGTGCGGATGGGAACAGTTCAGTCAATAGAGTGCGAATTCCAGGACAAATTCAGTGCCTGGCTGACAAATGGCGCGATTAGGTACGGGGCAGCGTCACACCGCGTTGGCCTTGATACTTGCCACCACGGTCCTTGTAGGACACTTCACACTCTTCGTCGGATTCCAGGAAAAGCATCTGTGCGACGCCTTCATTGGCGTAGATCTTCGCCGGCAGCGTGGTGGTGTTGGAGAACTCCAGCGTGACGTGGCCTTCCCATTCAGGCTCAAGCGGCGTCACGTTGACGATGATGCCGCAGCGCGCGTAGGTGCTTTTGCCCAGACAGATGGTCAGCACATTACGCGGAATGCGGAAATATTCGACGGTACGTGCCAGTGCAAACGAGTTCGGCGGGATGATGCAAACGTCGCTTTTGACGTCTACAAAACTTTTTTCATCGAAATTTTTAGGGTCGACGGTCGCCGAATTGATGTTGGTGAACACCTTGAATTCGTCGGCGCAACGCACGTCGTAGCCATAGCTGGAGACACCGAAAGAGATCACCCGGTCAGCGCCTTCGCCGCGCACCTGACGCTCCACAAACGGCTCGATCATGCCGTGTTCCTGCGCCATGCGGCGAATCCACTTGTCCGATTTGATGCTCATGGCGGTGTCCTGAATAGCGAGGTGAAAAAGATGTCCGGCATCTTACCGGTCGAACGCCGCAGGTTCAAAGATTGCGCGCCGTGCGCATTAGGGTCGTTGAGCCACCTCAAGAAAAAATCTCGGACAGACCCTTTGCACATTCCGGAAAAAGGGGTAAGGTGGCCCCACTGTGTTGCTTGTGTCACTGAGAATATCTACACGATGTTGAATTTCGATCCAACCATCTCCAAGAATTTTTCCTGCTCTTTGCACTCAGTCTCGGCCAGGGCACTTCCTGAGTCGCAGTTAACTTTGTCCAAGGAGATACACCATGTCTAATCGCCAAACTGGTACCGTTAAGTGGTTCAACGATGAAAAAGGCTTCGGTGCGATCGAGCGTTACGCCTTTGAGGGCTGCT
>NZ_JBNNGV010000057.1:0-11600 GCF_050268485.1 Pseudomonas sp. NPDC078416
GAGCAGGCACTTTTGCTTACTTTTGGTGCTTTTCAAAAGTAAGTCGCCGAAGGCGAAACAGTCTGCCCCCAGGCAGACGCCCTTGATCTTGATCTACCGCTCTTCAAGCCACATCCACCAGGACGATCTCGCTGTCTTCGAGGGCCGTCACCCGCAACACACGCTCATCCTCAACCGCCACACCATCCCGCGCTTCAGCACGAACGCCGTTGACCTCGATAACACCTGTCGCAGGCACCATATAGGCCCGGCGGCCCGCATCCAGCACATACTCAGCCGTCTCACCGGCCTTCAGATTCGCCGCCACCAACCGGGCATTGGCCCGAATCCGCAGCTCGATATCGTCATCCGCCTTGCCGCTTGCCAGCGTCACGAAACCTTCGCGGTCGCCTTTCGGAAACGGCTTCGCACCCCAGGACGGCGGAGCTCCGACCTCGTCCGGCATGATCCAGATCTGGAAAATCCGCGTCTCCTTCGACTCCAGATTGTATTCACTGTGCGCCACACCCGTACCGGCACTCATCACCTGCACATCGCCCGCTTCGGTACGGCCACGGTTACCCAGGCTGTCCTCGTGAGTGATGGCGCCCTCACGCACATACGTAATGATCTCCATGTCGCGGTGCGGGTGACGCGGGAAGCCCGTGCCGGCTTCGATCACATCATCGTTCCACACCCGGAGCTGGCCCCAGTTCATACGGCTCTCGTCGTAGTAACTGGCGAACGAGAAATGGTGATGGGCGTTCAGCCAGCCGTGGTCTGCGCCGCCAAGGGATTTGAAAGGTCGAAGTTGCAGCATGATCAGTTCCTCCGTAGCAGGGCCGGGCCTGTGGCAGGGCGCCGCTGGTGATGACGTGTCAGTCGATGGAGCAATGATCTATCAACCAAGTATCGATAAAAAGCGTTAGTTCTGCATCAATGCAATCGGATAATTCGATGTGTAGCTGGTTATACAAGCTATAAACACTGTGCCCTTTATCGGCTAACTCCCTGACGGCAAAGCATTTCACTGGAGCTGAAAGACGAATGGGGCGACCATAGGCGCCTTGTTAAAAACGCTGATATCCGGAGCCCGCGTGTCGCACGATTTTTCCGCCGAGCTACCCACCGAGCCAAACCCGCTGCCGCCTGATCTGAACACCCCCGAACGCCTGCCGTTCTTCAAACGTCTCATGGCCCGCATGATGGGCGGGGGCTTGTCGCGCATGCAGGCGCAGCACGTGCCGTCGTGGCATCAGGGCCACGCCGATGGCTACCTCAATGGCCATGCCGAGGGCATGAACGAGGGTTACGCCGAAGGTCATCTGGATGGCATCGAAGAAGGCCGTCAGGTGCTGGTGATTCGCGACACCCGGCCCCTTGAGCACCGTGGCCCGAGGGTTGATGACCACCTGTTCGACGACTGGCGCCTGCCGCTGACCAACGAGCTGAAAAAGCGCATCAAGGCGGACGTCGCCGAGAAGCTGCCCGCTCACGCGCAACCCACCGCCGCGCAGTGGAAGATGATTTTCAGCGATACACCCTCGACCTATGTCATTGCCGGCGCCGGGGCGGGCAAGTCGACCTCGCTGGTGTTGCGCGTGCTGCTGCTCAATCACTACCTGGGCTTCGAGCTGGACGCCATGACCGTGGTGACCTTCACCCGCGAGTCGCGCAAGGATTTCATCAACAAGCTCATCGAAATCATGGCGCTGTGGGGCCACGAGCTGACCCTGCGTCAGGCCCGCGAGGTGGTGCGCACTTTTCATTCGCGGATCCTGCCGCTGGTGCGCAGCCTGCCGGGTTTCGAACAGTTGCAGGCGTTCGAGAACCTCAGCAGCCAGTCCGGCCAGCTGTTCGACGACAGCGCCGACAGCAACCCCTTCGACTTGCGCATCAATGACGCCCAGCGCCAACAGTTGAACCTGTGTTACCGGGATTTGTACGCCGCCAATCCGCGCTTTCGTGAAGTCATGGCGCCCTTGTACCGGCAGTCCCTGCAACTGAAGGAGCTGGACCGCGATCACCCGGACGTGCAGAAACGCATCACCGTGATGGGCCTGTCCTCCAAGCGCGACGAGGAGCTGTGCGACGTCATTGAGGACCTGTGGATTCGGGCGGGCATGTGGCCGATTCAGGGCGTCGAGCCGATGCGCCAGACCGTCGAAGTCAGCGGCCTGACCTTTCACGTCCACGGTTATGCGGCCGAGCTGGACGCCTGGATCGTCCTCGGTTTCGACCCCGGCGAAGACCAGCACCTGCGCCGCCCGGACGCCAAGTTGCCGGTGTGGGCCGAGTGGGTGATCAAGCGCACACTGTTCCAGGCGTTTTGCCGCAAGCCGGTCATCTGGCTGGAAAACTACCAGGCCTCCCGGGGCATGATGCAGTCGTTGTCCGGCGCGGCAGTGGCGGGGCCGGGGTTCGATTATAAAGTCAAAGGCGAGCTCAGCGCGGCGCCGCTGCTGGACTGTTTCGTGGCTGCGGCCAGTTTCATCGAAAACCTCGGGCTGGACGTGCCGGACGCCGTGGCGCAGATGAGCTTTTCCGATCAGGACCCTGACCGGTTTTTCTTCGAGGCGCTGAGCCTGTTCTGGAAAGCGTTCGAGAATCACCTGCTGGATCAATCGCCGCCGGTGATGACCTACAACCGGATGTTCTCGCTGTTCGGCGAAAATTCGCCGGAGAACCTCAAGCTGGTCAGCGATGCAGGGCTGCGACCGCTGTCGCATCTGATGATCGATGAGTTTCAGGACGTCTCGCCGCAGATCGTCTCGTGGATCCGCGCCAGTCTGCGCGAGATCCGCAGTCGCGGCCCGGCGCTGCATGCCGGGCGCGGTGCCCAGCGTTCATCGCTGCTGTGCGTGGGCGATGACTGGCAGTCAATCTATGGCTGGCGCGGCAGTTCGCCGAAATTCTTTATGGAGTTTGCCAAGGAGTTTTCCTCGCCCGCGACCACCAAGGTCATGCTCAGCGACAACTTCCGCAGCCACCAGCACATCATCGACGCCGCCGAGCACATCGTGCGCGCCGCGCCGGCGATCAGCGGGAAGAAGGCCCGCGCCAGCGGCCCGGAGCAGGAGCTGGTGCCGGTGACCGTGCTGGATCGCGACGATGACCGGCTGCTGGCCAGCCTGACCGAGCATTACAACGCCGGCGACTCGGTGCTGCTGTTGTACCGTAAAGGCAGCGAACGCACCCGCTTGCCGGAAGCCTTGCAGGCCCTTGCCGATGCCGATTACCGGTTGCCGCCCCAGGAGCGACGCCTGAAGCAACTGACCTACCACAGCGCCAAGGGCCTGCAGGCTGACGCGGTGTTTCTGCTGGGCGATTGTCAGCATCTGACGCAGTCGCCGTACAAGAATCAGGTCTATCAGATGGCCGGCCTGGGGCGGGAAGGGGATCTGGAGGCGTTCGACAACGCGCAGAAAGATGAGGTGTTGCGCCTGGCCTATGTAGCCATCACTCGCGCCGTTCGCCACTGCTACTGGTTCATCGACGCTGCGGGCAATGACGATGCAAATATCCCGCGGGCCTCGGCGCGGGTTGCAGGGGACAAGGCATTTTTCGACGATCGTCGAGGCGCCGCTTCATTCAGCAGTTCACTCGGCACGTCAGTCGAATAGGGCAGGACGCCCAGGCCCTCAGGCCCGGTTGAGGTACAGCGAGCGCCTCGGAATGAAGGTTTCGACCTCCAGTTCGATGGCCTCGATGATGCGCTCCACGTCAGCCGCATTCATCACGGTGGCGCACGGAATGGCGGCGATGGCGATCACCGTCTCGCCGCTGGCCCTGTCGAACAGGCGGGCCACCATGCTGCCGGGCGCGTCCATGTTGGCTTCGAAGCCCACCGGGTGAAAATGCCAGCGCATCAGCTGGCAGGCGTTCGGGAACGTGACTTTGTTCATGGACCCACCTCGTTCAATCGAGCACTTCACAAGCTCCGCAGGGTAGGGAAACGGCAGGTCTGTCCAGTTTCGGCAGCGATCGACATGTCGCTTGAGCAAGCCTGGCCCGCAGACCACGAGTCAGGTAAAGGTAGCACCGCGTTTTGACCGTGTAGGGAAATAAATCCTACATAAATGCGAATTTCATGTTTCATTGATCTTTGTCATGAATCGCTTATATCCAGGTGCATGGTTTAACAAGTGCTGAATCGTTATAGCTATCTAAAAGATTTAGTAGCCAGTTAGTTAGCACAAATATATCTCTAACGTCTTAAAGCGCCCACATGAAAGTTGATGTGCGGCCGATAGCACGGTAAGCGTCAATAAAAAGACTCGACGCTGCATCAGCCTTCAGAGAGATCTTCCATGTCGATAAGAAACATGAACATTGCGCCTCGCGCATTCCTGGGATTCGCGTTCATTGCCGCACTGGTGATTGGTTTGAGCGTGTTCTCGGTCAACCGGATGGCGGTGATTCGCCAGGCCACCATCGACATGGAGTCCAACCAATTGCCCAGTATCGCCAGTCTGAGCGAGATGCTGGAGAACAGTTTGCGGTTACGCATCACCTCCTTCCGCACCCTGGTCAACCGTGAGCCAGCGTCGCTGCGTGAAACCGAGGCGCGCATCGCCGAGCTGATCGGCAAGTTGCAGAACGCCAAAAAAGCCTACGCCGTGCTGCCTGCGGCGGGCGAAGAGCTAACGCTGTACAACCAGTTTGAAGCGACACTTGCAACGTTCCTTGATGTTCAAGCCAGGGTGCTGGACTTGTCTCGGCAGGACAAGACTGATGACATGCGCGCGATGATCAACACCCGTATGAAAGAGGCCACCGACCTCATGGGTGTTCAGATCAATCAATTGATTGCCATTAACAAGAAAGGCGCCAGTGATGCAGCGGCTATTTCGAGGCAGCAATATGACAGTGCCAACCTGAGCATCATTGCTGTGTCAGTGCTAGCCGTGCTGCTGACGATTCTGCTGGCGTGGTTGCTAACCCGCAGCATCGTCAACCCGCTCACCCGCGCGGTTCGCGCCGCAGAAGAAATTTCATCAGGCGATCTGACCCGACCCATCGAGGTCGACGGGAAGGACGAAGCGGCCCAGCTGTTGCGCGCCCTGGCAACAATGCAGCGCAACCTGCGTCAGACCATCGAGCTGATTGCCGGCTCCTCCACGCAGCTGGCGTCGGCGGCTGACGAGCTGAGCGCGGTGACAGAAGAGTCCTCGCGCGGCCTGCAGCAGCAAAACAACGAGATCGAGCAGGCGGCAACGGCAGTGAACGAGATGACCGCAGCGGTCGAGGAGGTCGCGCGCAACGCGGTGTCGACCTCCGAAGCGTCACAGCAGTCCAACCAGACCGCGCGTCAGGGCCGTGATCGGGTGGTCGAGACCGTGAAGTCGATCCAGGACATGACCCAGCAGCTTCAGGCCACTTCCGGATTGGTGGAAGGCCTGGCTGCCCAGGGCCGTGACATCGGCAAGGTGCTGGACGTGATTCGCTCGATTGCCGAGCAGACCAATCTGTTGGCGCTCAACGCCGCCATCGAAGCTGCGCGTGCGGGGGAGGCGGGTCGCGGGTTTGCCGTGGTTGCCGACGAAGTCCGCGCGCTGGCCCACCGCACCGCGCAATCGACCACTGAGATCGAACAGATGGTCGCCGGCATTCAGACCCGCACCGGCGATGCCGTTCAATCGATGTCGCGCAACACCGAGAGCACACGCACCACACTGAGCCTGGCCAGTTCGGCGGGTGATGCACTGGAGCTGATCACTGAAGCCATTTCGCAGATCAACGAGCGCAACCTGGTGATCGCCAGTGCATCGGAAGAACAGGCGCAGGTGTCGAGGGAAGTGGACCGCAATCTGGTCAACATCCGCGACCTCGCCGCGCAAACGGCGGCGGGTGCGAACCAGACCAGCGCCGCCAGCCATGAGCTGTCGCGGCTGGCGGTGGACCTGAAAGCCATGGTGGCGCGGTTTGTGATTTAACAAATACCTCTGACGCCGGGAATCTGTAGGAGCGGGCTTGGGTTTTCAACCGCGCCAGGCCCCGGGGTTGACCAGATCCTTCGGTCGCTCGCCTGCCAGGGCGGCCAGCAGGTTGTCCACGGCACAGCGGGCCATCGCCTCGCGGGTCTCGTGGGTCGCCGAGCCCATGTGCGGCGTCGCCACCACGTTATTCATCTTGAGCAACGGCGAGTCCGGGCTCACGGGCTCCTGCTCGAAGACGTCCAGCCCGGCCGCACGAATCTGACCGTTCTGTAGCGCGGCAATCAGCGCCTGCTCATCCACCACCTTGCCTCGGGCGATGTTGATGAAGATCGTCTCCGGGCGCATCAGCGCAAATTGTTCCGTGCCAATCAGCCCCTCTGTTTCGGCGGTCAGCGGCACGGTCAGGCAGACAAAGTCAGCCTCGCGCAACAGGTCTTCCAGGCTGCGGTAGCGGGCATCAAATCGCGCTTCCACCGCCGGCTTCGGTGAATGGCTGTGGTAAATCACCGGCATGCCGAAACCGAAATGACCCCGTTGCGCCACCGCCTCGCCAATCCGGCCCATGCCGATGATGCCCAGCGTCTTGCCATGCACGTCGGAACCAAAATGCGGCGGCCCGATGTTCTGTTTCCACTGGCCATCGCGAACCATATTCGCCAGTTCCACCACGCGGCGGGCCGTGGCCATGATCAGTGCAAAGCCCGTGTCGGCGGTGGTTTCGGTGAGCACATCCGGCGTGTTGGTCAGCAGAATGCCTCGCCGGGTCAGGTACGCGATGTCGTAATTATCGACGCCTACCGAGACGCTGGACACCGCTTTGAGCTTCGGCGCCAGGTCCAGCAGTTCGGCGCCCAGTTTCACGCTCGCGCCGAGCAAGGCATCGGCGTGGGGCAGGGCGTCGCGAAGGCGGGCCATGCCCGCGCTGGATTTCGGATCATCGATCAGCGTGACCTCGGCCTGGGCTTGGAGGCGCTGCATCAACGGCGCCGATAGTTTCTTGTACAGCACAACATGGTGAGTCATCGAAAAGGCTCCGGATCAGGAATGGGCAGGCGCAGGACGAGCGCCGGGCTTGTCGCTCAGGGGCCGGGCCTTGCTGTCCGGCTTCAGCAGCAGCGTCAGCACCACCGACACCAGCAGCGCGCCGCTCATGAACAGGTAGGAAGCGCTCAAGGTGCCGGTGACGCCATTCAGGTAACCGACGAGGTAGGAACCGGCGAACGAACCGAGGGCACCGAGGCTGTTGATCAATGCCATGGCGCCGCCCGCGACGTTGACCGGCAGGATTTCCGGGACGATGGCGAAGAACGGACCGTAAGGCGCGTACATGCAGGCGCCGGCGATGACCAGTAGCGAGTAGGACCACCAGAAGTGCTCGGTGCCCAGCGCGTAGGAACCGTAGAACGCCACAGCCGCCAGCAGCAGCGGCGGCCAGACAAAGGCTTTACGCTTCTGGGTTTTATCGGATGCCCACGACACCAGCACCATGCCGATCACCGCCGCCAGGTACGGCAGGGCCGAGAGCCAGCCGGCTTCGACCATGTCCATCTGCATGCCTTTCTTGATGATGGTCGGTAGCCACAGCACGAAGCCGTACACACCGATGCTCCAGCAGAAATACTGCGCGGCCAGCAGCAGGACGCGCGGCGAGCGGAAGGCTTCGGCGTAGTTCTTCACCGGTTTGATGCCGACCTGTTCGGCGTCGAGGCGCGCTTGCAGTTCGGTCTTTTCTTCAGCGGTCAGCCACTTGGCCTGGGCCGGACGCTCGTCCACCAGACGCCACCAGATAAATGCCCAGATCACCGCCGGCAGGCCCTCTACGATGAACATCCAGCGCCAGCTGAAGTGCGCTACCAAGTAGCCGGAGACCACCGACATCCACAGCATGGTTACGGGGTTACCGAGGATCAACACGGTGTTGGCGCGGGAGCGTTCGGCCTTGGTGAACCAGTAGCAGAGGTACACCAGCATCGCCGGCATCACCGCCGCTTCGACCACCCCGAGCATGAAGCGGATGCCGATCAGCATGTACGCGTTGGAGACGATGCCGGTCAACGTGGCCAGGCCGCCCCACAAAATCAGGCTGACGAAGATGAGTTTTTTGACGCTCTTCTTCTGCGCGTAGATGGCGCCGGGCACTTGAAAGAAGAAGTAACCGAGGAAGAACAGCGCACCCAGCAAGGACGACATGCCGGGCGTGATGTGCAGGTCTTCGGCCATCCCCGAGGCGGCGGCGAAGCCGTAGTTGGCACGGTCCAGGTACGCCAGGCTGTAGGTGATGAATACGATGGGCATGATCAATAGCCAGCGACGTTTGAGGCCGGCGTGTTTGACGGATTCGAGCAGCTTTTCCATTTCAGGCTCCCTGAGCATGTTGTTTTTGTCGCAGCAGGTGATGGAGGTTCGGTGTGCGAAAGCGAGGTGTCAGGCCCTTTGTCGTCGTGGGCCCCCCGAGAGGTCGGCGGCCTCGAGCGCAGCGCGGGTGGGCAGGCCTTCCATGTCACCACGGCTTTGCACCGCCTGGCTGCCGACCCAGTTGCCACGGGCAGTGGCCTGTTCGACCCCGAGGTTTTCCAGCAGCGCGCTGATCACGCCGACCGCAAAACCGTCGCCTGCGCCTACCGTGTCGACCACATTGGCCACCGGCACGCCGGGCAAGAACGCCTCATTGAGTTGGGTGCGGTAATACGCGCCCTTGGCGCCGAGTTTGATGATCACCGCCTCGACGCCCATGTCCAGGTAGAAACGGGCGATGTCCGCCGGGGTGTCGAAGCCGGTGAGCAATTCACCCTCCGCCAGCCCCGGCATGACCCAGTGGGCGTGACTGGCGAGGTGGTTCACTTCGCGGATCATCGTCGCCTGGCTCGACCACAGCGAAGGCCGCAGATTGGGATCGAACGACACGCTGCGACCGGCCTCGCGCATTTGCGTCATCAACACGTGGGAAAGCTCCCGGCAGGTGTCGGACAGCGCCGCCGGAATGCCGGTGGCGTGCAGATGCCGGGCCTTGAGCAGCTCGGGAACGATGTCGTTGACCGACAGGTGACTCGCCGCCGAACCGCGACGGAAGTACTCGACCACAGGGTCGGCGCCTTCGAGTTCCAGGGATTTGAACTGAAAGCCGGTGGGGTGCGCGGCGTCCACGGTGACATGGCCACAATCGACGCCTTCCTGTTGCAGGCTGTCGGTGACGAAGCGGCCCATGGAATCGTTGCCGACCCGGCTCAGCCACGCGACCTTGAAGCCCAGCCGCGACAGGCCGATGGCCACATTGCTGTCGGCGCCGGCGATGCGTTTTTCGAAGTGACGCACCTGTGCCAGATCGCCAGTTTGCTCGGCCACCAGCATGGTCATGGTCTCGCCGAACGAGAGAATATCGATCTCAGACATGGCTCAGCGCCCCCGTTTCCGTCGCGTTGGAGTGAGTGGATCGCGACTGGCCAAGGTGGGCGAGCAGGACAACCTGTTCCCGGGTCACCTGCAGCAGGTCATCGCCTTGCAGCGGGTATTCAACGGCGCGGGGCAGGTTCACCGGCATGTGCTGGATGAGCTGCTCCCACTGCTGCAGATCGGCCGACGCTGGCGGCACGGCGATGAGCTTGCCTGCCGCGTTCCGGGTGATCGCCTTGCAGTGCAGGTATTCGACGTAACGCCCCAGTTGGTGGGCGGCGTCGAGGGCGGACTGCTCCTGCCAGCGCCAGTTGCCGATGTCGAAGGTCATGCCGATGGGCATTTGCAGTGCGGTGAGCTGCGCGAAGAACTGCACGAAGGGCTCGATGCGCCCACCCTGTTCGGTCTGGTCGTTTTCCACCAGCAAGTGAACGTCGTACGGCGCCAGGCGATCGGCCAGCGCCGCCACGTCGCAGTGCTCGCCAAAATGCCCGAGCGACACTTTGAGCCAGAACGCACCGCAGGCGGTGGCCCGTTCTAGGGTCGGTCTCAGTTCGGGATTCGGCTGCGCGTCGCCTTCGAGCCACAGCTCAAGGGGCGCCGAGTACAGGCACTCCAGGCCGCGGTCCTGAATGGCGCGGGCGAGGGCAGCGAAGTCTTGGTCATCGATGCTGGGGCTGAACAGCTCTTCGCGCAGCTCGATGCGCTTGACGCCGGCATCGACCAACAGCGGGATGAAACTGGCCTGGCCTTGGGCACGTACACGGTCGGCACCGAAGGCGCCGAGGCTGATGGCAACGGATGGTAAGGTCATTATTATTGTCCTCTGAAACCGGTTACATTTTTGTTCGAACGAGCGAACCGGATAAAAGTTCGCGTCGGCGTGAAGGGTCTGACCTGCGGTATCTGTTCGCGTCTGTCAGCTCTGTCGTCGGGTCGATCCGCGGGCGATCAACTGCGCCGGGAAGTCATACAGACGTACCGGCTCCTGATCCCCACGCAGGCGATTGAGCAGGCACTCAAAGGCGGTGATGCCCATTTCGTGGGTGGGCTGGGCGAGGGAGGTGATCCCGCTGCCAACCAGCGGGTACCAGTCCAGTTCGTCGAGGGCGATCAGGCCGATGTCGTTGAACAGGTGGCAGCCCAGCTCATGCAGTTGACGGGTGGTGATCAAAGTGGCGACGCCATTGGCGGTGAACAGCGCTTTGGGGCCGGGGCCTTGTTGAGCAAGGAAGTCTCGCAACCGGCCGCGCAACGATTCGCCGGTTTCGCAGACTTGGCCACGCATGCCGGTGCGCTCGGCCATCTGTTGTTTGAAGGCGTCGACCCGCTCGATCCGTGAGCTGGTGCCGTCCTGGGGTTCGGTGACCATGAGCACGTCGCGATAACCGGCGTCCTGCAGATGATCCAGCGCTTGCCGGACCGCTGCGACGTTGTCGAGGCCGACGAGGTCGCTGTGCAGTTCATCGACCTTGCGGTCCACCAGGACCATCGGCAGTTCGCTGTGCAGTTCGCGCAGTTCGTCGAGGTGATGGCCGAGGGTGTTCACGATCAGGCCTTCGATGTTGTACGAGCGCAGGGCCGCGAGGTGCAGGCGTTCCTGTTCGTCGTCGCGGTCGGTGTTGCACACGACGAGGCTGTAACCGTGCTTGCGGCAGGCGGTTTCGACGCCGTGCATGACGGCGATGGAGTAGGGGTTGCGGATGTCGGCGACGAGCATGCCGATCAGGCGGGTGCGGCCGCGTTTGAGGCCGCGGGCCATTTGGTTGGGGCGGTAGCCGAGGGTGTCGATGGCCTGTTCGATGCGTTTGGCGATGGCTTCGGACAGCAGTTGGCGGTCATCGCCGATGAAGCGCGAGACGCTGGCCTTGGAGACGCCGGCGAGGTCGGCGACGTCGTTCATGGTGACGCGGGTGCGCGTCGGTATCGAAATGCTGTTCACGGCCTGGACCTTATTGGATTTATCAGCAGGCTTGTGGGGGAGCTATTTAGCTCTGAAACCGGTTTCAGGAGACACCAGATTCGGTGTTGACGTCAATACGCTGTTGAAGGCATCTGCCTAACGGCAGATCGTTTCGCCTTCGGCGTCTTTTCAGATCAAGAGCGTCTGCCTAGGGGCAGACTGTTTCGCCTTCGGCGAGTTACTTGATAAAGCCCCAAGTAACAAGGGCTTATGCTCCTGGTTGGGCCCCTCGTGCCTCGGGGTTCCTTCACTCCGGTCTCGCTCCGTGGGCCCGCCGCCATCCGCCATCCATGGCGGGGGGCGGCTCTCGCGGCATCCATGCCGCTCGG
>NZ_JBNNGV010000058.1:0-10168 GCF_050268485.1 Pseudomonas sp. NPDC078416
ATGGTAGTGTGGGGTTTCCCCATGTGAGAGTAGGTCATCGTCAAGATTAAATTCCAAAACCCCATCTGCGAAAGCAGATGGGGTTTTGTTTTTGCGCGCGGAAAAAGAGGGAATTCATCTCAACCTGGATGACCAACGCATATGCGCAGGTTGGATACGGGCTGGGCCGTGAAGCGTACGCTTGCGTAGGTCTGCTGGATGGCTATCATGCGCGTCTTACTGCCAGGCGCTTACACTCATGCATACGTTGCTAAAGCTGCTAAAAGACGGAGCTTTTCACTCCGGGGAAGATCTGGGGCTTGCTCTGGGCGTAAGTCGGAGTGCCGTCTGGAAGAAGCTGCAGCAGGCCCAGGCTGAGCGCGGCATAGAGATTCACAAGGTTCGTGGTCGGGGTTACCGTTTGGCTTCGCCGATGTCGTTATTGGACGATGAGGCGCTACGCTTTGAGCATGTTGGGTTGGGTTGGACCTGCAGGATTCACGAAACTATCGACTCGACAAATGCTGAAGCGATGCGAGTGGCGAATTCAGGCGCTGAACTTCCTTGCTTGGTTCTTGCGGAGCAGCAGACGGCAGGCCGGGGCAGGCGTGGGCGTCAGTGGATAAGTCCTTACGCTGAAAATCTCTATTACAGCCTTGCCCTGCGTATGGATGGCGGAACGCGTCGGCTCGACGGTCTCAGCCTTCTGGTAGGGCTTGCGGTGGTCGATACCATAAGAGAGCTTGGTATCCACAGCGCGGGGCTGAAATGGCCTAACGACATTCTGGTTGGTCGCAAGAAGCTCGCTGGAGTGCTGCTCGAGGTAACCGGCGACCCTGCCAATGTCTGCCACGTAGTGATTGGTATTGGGATCAATATCAATATGCGTGAATCCAGCAACGTCGATCAGGCGTGGACTTCGTTCGCCCTTGAGCTGGGGCGTTTGCATGACCGGAACAAGGTTGCTTGCGCGCTCAGTCGAAATCTCAGCGGCTATCTTGCTGGTCATCAAGAAAAAGGCTTTGGGGCCTACCGCAGAGATTGGGAGGACAAGCACTTATGGCAAGGGCTCGCGGTGGATCTTACCGTGGGTCCGAAAATCACTCAGGGCGTTGTGCTAGGAGTTGGTAATGATGGGTCGTTGCGTCTGGAGGTAGGTGGGCGTGAGGAGCATTTCAGCGGAGGGGAGGTGAGTCTGAGGCTCCAGGGGAAATAGGGGACAGTAGGTATGCATGCATCCGAATGCGTATGGTTTATGAGGTGGGTATGCCCTGGGGATTTTTGTTGTTACTCATGTTGAACGGTCTTTATTTTGTCTGGCATCAGCAGGATGCACCGCTACGACCCAAAGAGGTCGAGCCGCTGCTAACCCATCGAGCATATGGCCAGGACATTCGGTTGCTTAGCGAGTCGGGGTTGGGTGGTGGTAATTCGCGCCACGCTGCAGAACGAGAGAAATGTCTCTACCTGGGTGGCATCGCCAAGCAGGCTGAGGCAGCACTTATCGAGCAGCGCCTTGTTGCTTTGGATATCGGTAGTGGGCTTGAAAAGCGGCCTGACCCCCAAGGCGGGGTGTATTGGGTGAAAATCGCGCCTACCAGCCGGCGTTTGGTCAGCGAGTCATTGATCGCTGAGCTCCGCAAGGATTTCCCCATGCTAAAAAACGAAATAATGTCGTGTGAAAGCATTGCAACCACAGAATAGTTTGAATAGAATGGCGCCCGCTTCGCAGTGCAGATCAATTGATATGTGCTCGTGTAGCGAGAGTCAATGCTTGTAACCTCAAGTTTTTATTGAGAAAAAGATTGACAGAAGGGTGGCATGATATAGAATGCTGCCTCGCTTAGGAGGGGTTCCCGAGCGGCCAAAGGGATCAGACTGTAAATCTGACGTCTACGACTTCGAAGGTTCGAATCCTTCCCCCTCCACCAAATTTTGAGCGTAAGCAGTAAAGCTCAGCGGGTATAGTTTAGTGGTAGAACCTCAGCCTTCCAAGCTGATGATGCGGGTTCGATTCCCGCTACCCGCTCCAAGTTTTCTGGTTGTGCAATGTGTTTTGCTCTTGTAGCTCAGTTGGTAGAGCACACCCTTGGTAAGGGTGAGGTCAGCGGTTCAAATCCGCTCAAGAGCTCCATTACTAAGGCAGATATTTAGGTATCTGCCTTTGTTTTAAGTGCTACGAATGCCAAGCTTTTCAAGTGCTTGGTGAGGTAGTGCTGCAGTGAGTCGACTTTCGCGATGCGTGTTTATCGACTTGCTGTTGAAATCTTCCTGTCAGGTCCGCATAATGTTCGGCCTGATTTTGCTTTTAGGTCAGTAGCTCAATTGGCAGAGCGACGGTCTCCAAAACCGTAGGTTGGGGGTTCGATTCCCTCCTGACCTGCCAGATTCTCTAAAGTATCTGGCTTTCTTTTCACAGGATTTTAGTAGATGAATCCAAAGGCTGAAGCCCAAGACTCCCGTTTTGATCTCGTGAAGTGGCTTGTAGTAGTGCTTCTGGTAGTCGTGGGTGTCGTTGGAAATCAATACTACTCCGCGCAACCAATCCTGTATCGCGTTCTTGCCCTGCTTGTAATCGCCGCTGTTGCAGCCTACGTGGCTCTCCAGACGGGGAGGGGCAAGGCTTTCTTTGTTTTGGCCAAGGAAGCTCGCGCTGAGATTCGTAAAGTCGTGTGGCCTACGCGTCAAGAGACTACTCAGACTACTTTGATCGTGGTTGCAGTGGTTCTCGTCATGGCGCTGCTGTTGTGGGGTTTAGACTCCCTGCTCGGCTGGCTTGTTTCCTTGATTGTCGGCTAAGGGTGTCCCGTGGCTAAGCGTTGGTACGTAGTGCATGCCTACTCGGGTTACGAGAAGCATGTCATGCGCTCACTGGTTGAGCGTGTAAAGCTTGCAGGCATGGAAGATGGCTTCGGCGAAATTCTGGTCCCTACTGAAGAAGTAGTGGAAATGCGTAACGGCCAGAAACGCAAAAGCGAACGCAAATTCTTCCCTGGCTATGTGCTTGTCCAGATGGACATGAACGAGGGTACTTGGCACTTGGTCAAGGACACTCCTCGGGTCATGGGCTTCATCGGTGGCACGGCAGACAAGCCGGCCCCTATCACCGATAAAGAAGCTGAGGCCATTTTGCGTCGCGTTGCTGATGGCAGCGATAAGCCGAAGCCAAAGACTCTGTTCGAGCCGGGCGAAGTCGTCCGTGTTACAGACGGTCCGTTTGCTGATTTCAACGGTACTGTCGAAGAAGTCAATTACGAGAAGAGCCGGATCCAAGTGGCGGTGCTCATTTTCGGACGCTCCACTCCGGTGGAGCTGGAGTTCAGTCAGGTCGAAAAGGCGTAACTGAGCTCAGAATCCCATACCCCGCAGCCCTGGGCTGTGGGGTTTTTTCGTCACCGGGATAAACGCGCAAGTAACCGGGGAGCCTTTCGAGGCGCTAGAACCCGTAATTGGAGTGCCTCATGGCCAAGAAGATTACCGCTTACATCAAGCTTCAAGTGAAAGCCGCTCAGGCTAACCCAAGCCCGCCTGTTGGTCCTGCACTGGGTCAGCACGGCGTGAACATCATGGAATTCTGCAAAGCGTTCAACGCCCGTACTCAGGGTATTGAGCCAGGCTTGCCGACTCCTGTGATCATCACTGTTTACAGTGACCGCAGCTTCACCTTTGAAACCAAAAGCACCCCGGCTTCGGTACTGCTGAAAAAAGCAGCTGGCCTGACCAGCGGCTCGGCTCGTCCGAACACCGTAAAAGTTGGCACCGTAACCCGTGCTCAGCTGGAAGAAATCGCCAAGGCAAAAAATGCCGACTTGACCGCTGCTGATATGGACGCCGCCGTGCGCACCATCGCCGGTTCCGCTCGTAGCATGGGCCTTAACGTGGAGGGTGTGTAATGGCTAAGCTGACTAAGCGCCAAAAGGCTATCGCTTCCAAAGTTGAAGCTGGCAAATCGTACAACTTCAACGAAGCCGCTGCTCTGCTGGCTGAGTTGTCGACAGTGAAGTTCAGCGAGTCTGTAGACGTTGCTGTGAACCTCGGTGTTGATCCTCGTAAATCTGACCAGGTCGTACGTAGCGCTACCGTACTGCCGCACGGCACTGGCAAGACTGTTCGTGTAGCCGTGTTTACTCAGGGTCCAGCTGCTGAAGCTGCTCTAGCTGCCGGCGCTGATCGTGTTGGTATGGACGATCTGGCTGCTGAAATGAAGGGTGGCGATCTGAACTATGACGTCGTTATTGCCTCCCCGGACGCAATGCGGGTTGTTGGTCAGTTGGGTCAGATCCTCGGCCCACGCGGTCTGATGCCTAACCCGAAGGTCGGTACCGTTACTCCAGACGTAGCCACTGCCGTTAAAAACGCCAAGGCTGGTCAGGTTCGTTATCGCACCGACAAAAACGGTATTATCCACACTTCCGTTGGCAAGGTCGGCTTCGAAGCAGACAAGCTGCGTGAGAACGTCGAAGCGCTGATCGCTGATCTGAAGCGTATCAAGCCTGCTTCCTCGAAAGGTATCTACGTCAAGCGCGTAACACTGAGCACCACTATGGGCCCAGGCTTGGTCATCGACCAAGGTTCGTTGGACGCGTAAGGCTGGCATAGCGCGGGTAACCGCGTCATTGCAAAAATTGGGGTCCCTGCCTGGCGGGGGCTATCCAAGACCGTAGGCGGCGAAAGCCTTAAACCTCAAGCCTACGCAGATGGTGCTCCCGGTTCCTTACCGAATCAGACACCAAAACGACATCCGGCTCAGGTCAGATGAAACGGTAACAAGCAGGAGTTAAACCCGTGGCAATTAAACTCGAAGACAAGAAGGCCATCGTCGCTGAAGTCAACGAGGCTGCCAAAGTCGCTCTGTCTGCTGTTGTGGCTGATGCCCGCGGTGTGACAGTAGGCGCGATGACCGGACTCCGTAAAGAGGCTCGTGAAGCTGGCGTGTACGTGCGTGTCGTACGTAACACCCTGCTCAAGCGCGCCGTTGCTGACACTGAATACAGTGTCCTCAACGACGTGTTCACTGGCCCGACCTTGATCGCCTTCTCCAACGAACATCCTGGCGCTGCTGCCCGTTTGTTCAAAGAGTTCGCTAAAGGTCAGGATAAGTTCGAGATCAAGGCAGCTGCGTTCGAGGGCAAGTTCCTCGCAGCTAATCAGATCGACGTACTGGCAACACTGCCGACCCGCAACGAAGCGATTTCGCAGCTGATGAGCGTGATTCAAGGCGCTACCAGCAAGCTCGCTCGTACTCTGGCGGCCATCCGCGAGCAGAAAGAAGCCGCTGCAGCCTAAGGGCTGGCACTTCCTCTCGCGTATTTTTGTTTATTTCGATGGTCGCGTAGGCCGTCCCCCAATTCAGGAATTAGAGTCATGTCTATCTCTCAAGACGATATCCTCAACGCCGTAGCTGAAATGTCCGTTCTGCAGGTTGTAGAGCTGATCAAGGCATTCGAAGAAAAGTTCGGTGTTAGCGCTGCCGCTGCTTCCGCTGGCCCAGCTGCTGCTGCTGCCGTTGTTGAAGAGCAAACCGAATTCAACGTCATGCTGCTGGAAGCTGGCGAGAAGAAAGTTAACGTTATTAAAGCAGTACGTGAACTGACCGGTCTGGGCTTGAAAGAAGCCAAGGCAGTCGTTGACGGCGCTCCAGCAATGGTTCTGGAAGCAGTAGCTAAAGACGCTGCTGACAAAGCCAAGGCTACTCTGGAAGAAGCAGGCGCTAAAGTCGAGCTGAAGTAAGCATCGACTTTGCGTTTCCAGCCCAAGCGTTAAGCGAAAGGCTGATGGCTGGTGGCTTCTGCCACCGGCCTTTTTCCGTTGTTGGCAGCTGATTCGGTTAGCGCTGATTACGTGATCTACCCACCTCGAACGGTGGCGCGAACCATGGGGTTCGCAAGATTTTTCTGGCTGCTCCCGTCGGGAGGAGCCAAACAAGCAGGTGACCAAGCTGGGGAACGCTGATGGCTTACTCATATACTGAGAAAAAACGTATCCGCAAGGACTTTAGCAAGTTGCCGGACGTCATGGATGTGCCTTACCTCCTGGCCATCCAGCTGGATTCGTATCGTGAATTCTTGCAAGCGGGAGCGACTAAAGATCAGTTCCGCGACGTGGGCCTGCATGCGGCCTTCAAATCTGTTTTCCCGATCATCAGCTACTCCGGCAATGCTGCTTTGGAGTATGTGGGTTATCGTCTGGGCGAACCGGCTTTTGATGTCAAGGAATGCGTGCTCCGCGGTGTGACATACGCCGTACCTTTGCGGGTGAAAGTACGTCTGATCATTTTCGACAAAGAATCGTCGAATAAAGCGATCAAGGACATCAAAGAGCAAGAAGTCTACATGGGTGAAATCCCCCTGATGACTGAAAACGGTACCTTCGTTATCAACGGTACCGAACGAGTGATCGTTTCCCAGCTGCACCGTTCCCCGGGCGTGTTCTTTGACCACGACCGCGGCAAGACGCACAGTTCCGGCAAACTGTTGTACTCGGCTCGCATCATTCCTTACCGTGGTTCGTGGCTCGACTTCGAATTCGATCCGAAAGACTGTGTCTTCGTACGTATCGACCGTCGCCGCAAACTCCCTGCATCGGTTCTGCTCCGTGCGCTGGGTTACACCACTGAAGAAGTGCTGGATGCCTTCTACACCACCAACGTATTCCACGTTCAGGGCGAGAACCTGAATCTGGAGTTGGTGCCTCAGCGCCTGCGTGGCGAAATTGCCGTTCTGGATATTCTGGACGACAAGGGCAAGGTGATTGTTGAGCAAGGGCGCCGCATCACGGCTCGCCACATCAACCAGCTCGAAAAAGCGAACATCAAGACACTTGAAGTTCCACTCGACTACGTCATCGGCCGCACTAGCGCCAAAGCGATCGTGCACCCGGCGACGGGCGAGATCATTGCCGAGTGCAATACCGAGCTGAACACTGAGATCCTGGCAAAAATTGCCAAGGCTCAGGTTGTCCGTATCGAAACGCTGTACACGAACGACATCGACTGTGGTCCGTTCATCTCAGACACGCTGAAGATCGACTCGACAGGCAATCAGCTGGAAGCCCTGGTCGAAATCTATCGGATGATGCGTCCTGGTGAGCCACCTACCAAGGATGCCGCCGAAACGCTGTTCAACAACCTCTTCTTCAGCCCGGAGCGTTACGATCTGTCGGCTGTAGGTCGGATGAAGTTCAACCGTCGTATCGGTCGTACCGAAATCGAGGGTTCAGGCGTCCTGCACAAAGACGACATCGTCGCCGTGCTGAAGACTCTGGTCGACATCCGTAACGGTAAAGGCATCGTCGATGACATCGACCACCTTGGTAACCGTCGCGTTCGTTGCGTAGGCGAGATGGCCGAGAACCAGTTCCGTGTAGGTCTGGTGCGGGTTGAGCGAGCGGTCAAAGAGCGTCTGTCTATGGCAGAAAGCGAAGGCCTGATGCCGCAGGATCTGATCAACGCCAAGCCTGTAGCGGCGGCGGTGAAAGAGTTCTTCGGTTCCAGCCAGCTTTCTCAGTTCATGGACCAGAACAATCCACTGTCCGAGATCACTCACAAGCGTCGCGTCTCTGCACTCGGCCCTGGTGGTCTGACGCGTGAGCGTGCCGGCTTTGAAGTTCGTGACGTACACCCGACTCACTACGGTCGTGTATGCCCGATTGAAACGCCGGAAGGTCCGAACATTGGTCTGATCAACTCCTTGGCCGCGTATGCGCGCACCAACCAGTACGGCTTCCTCGAGAGCCCGTACCGTGTTGTTAAGGACGCTCTGGTAACTGACGAAATCGTTTTCCTCTCAGCTATTGAGGAAGCGGATCACGTTATTGCCCAGGCTTCTGCGGCAATGAACGACAAGAAGATCCTGATCGACGAGCTGGTTGCTGTTCGTCACTTGAACGAGTTCACCGTCAAGGCGCCGGAAGACGTCACCCTGATGGATGTTTCGCCGAAGCAGGTTGTTTCGGTTGCAGCATCGCTGATCCCGTTCCTTGAGCACGACGACGCCAACCGTGCGTTGATGGGTTCGAACATGCAGCGTCAGGCTGTACCAACCCTGCGCGCTGACAAGCCGCTGGTCGGTACCGGCATGGAGCGCAACGTTGCTCGCGACTCCGGCGTTTGCGTCGTGGCCCGTCGTGGCGGCGTGATTGACTCGGTAGATGCCAGCCGTATCGTGGTTCGTGTTGCAGATGACGAAGTCGAGACAGGCGAAGCCGGTGTCGACATCTACAACCTGACCAAATACACGCGTTCGAACCAGAACACCTGCATCAACCAGCGTCCGCTGGTGAGCAAAGGTGATCGCGTTCAGCGTAGCGACATTATGGCTGACGGCCCGTCCACCGATATGGGTGAGCTGGCGCTGGGTCAGAATATGCGCATCGCGTTCATGGCGTGGAACGGCTTCAACTTCGAAGACTCCATCTGCCTGTCCGAGCGTGTTGTTCAGGAAGACCGGTTCACCACGATCCACATTCAGGAACTGACCTGTGTGGCGCGTGATACCAAGCTCGGGCCTGAAGAGATCACTGCTGACATCCCGAACGTGGGTGAGGCAGCACTGAACAAGCTGGACGAAGCCGGCATTGTTTATGTTGGCGCGGAAGTAGGCGCTGGCGACATTCTGGTAGGTAAGGTCACTCCGAAAGGCGAGACCCAACTCACTCCGGAAGAGAAGCTGCTGCGCGCAATCTTCGGTGAAAAAGCGAGCGACGTTAAAGACACATCCCTGCGCGTACCTACCGGTACCAAAGGCACTGTCATTGATGTCCAGGTCTTCACTCGTGACGGCGTTGAGCGCGATGCGCGTGCTCTGTCCATCGAGAAAAGTCAGCTCGACGAGATCCGCAAGGACTTGAACGAAGAGTTCCGCATTGTTGAAGGCGCAACCTTCGAGCGTCTGCGTTCTGCGCTGGTAGGTCGTACCGCTGAAGGTGGTGCCGGCCTGAAAAAAGGTCAGGAAATCACCAACGAGGTTCTGGACGGTCTGGAACACGGTCAGTGGTTCAAGCTGCGCATGGTCGAAGATGCGCTTAATGAGCAGCTCGAGAAAGCTCAGGCTTACATCGTTGACCGTCGCCGTCTGCTTGACGACAAGTTCGAAGACAAGAAGCGCAAGCTGCAGCAGGGCGATGACCTTGCTCCAGGCGTGTTGAAGATCGTCAAGGTGTACCTTGCCATCCGCCGCCGCATCCAGCCGGGCGACAAGATGGCCGGTCGTCACGGTAACAAAGGTGTGGTTTCCGTGATCATGCCGGTTGAAGACATGCCGCACGATGCCAACGGCACGCCGGTGGATATCGTCCTCAACCCGCTGGGTGTACCTTCGCGTATGAACGTTGGTCAGATCCTCGAGACTCACCTGGGCCTCGCGGCCAAAGGGTTGGGCGAGAAGATCAACCGCATGCTCGAAGAGCAGCGTAAAGTCGTTGAGCTGCGCAAGTTCCTGAACGAGATCTACAACGAGATTGGCGGCCGTCAGGAAAGTCTTGATGACCTGTCTGATCAGGAAATTCTGGATCTGGCCAAGAACCTGCGTGGCGGCGTTCCAATGGCTACGCCGGTATTCGACGGCGCGAAGGAATCCGAAATCAAGGCAATGCTCCGCTTGGCGGACATGCCGGACAGTGGCCAGATGCAGCTATTCGACGGCCGTACCGGTAACAAGTTTGAGCGTCCGGTCACCGTTGGCTACATGTACATGCTGAAGCTGAACCACTTGGTGGACGACAAGATGCACGCGCGTTCCACTGGTTCGTACAGCCTGGTTACTCAGCAGCCGCTGGGTGGTAAGGCTCAGTTCGGTGGTCAGCGTTTCGGGGAGATGGAAGTCTGGGCGCTGGAAGCATATGGCGCGGCGTACACTCTGCAAGAAATGCTCACAGTGAAGTCGGACGACGTGAACGGTCGGACCAAGATGTACAAGAACATCGTGGACGGCGATCACCGTATGGAGCCGGGCATGCCCGAGTCCTTCAACGTGTTGATCAAAGAAATCCGTTCGCTCGGTATCGATATCGATCTGGAAACCGAATAACACGTGACGCGAATCGAGGGTGGGTCGGTATGACTGCCCTCTGCTCCGCCAGGAGGAAAGGCCTTGAAAGACCTACTGAATTTGCTGAAAAACCAGGGTCAAGTCGAAGAGTTCGACGCCATCCGTATCGGATTGGCATCGCCTGAGATGATCCGTTCGTGGTC
>NZ_JBNNGV010000059.1:0-7895 GCF_050268485.1 Pseudomonas sp. NPDC078416
ATCAAGGACATCTACGACGACACCCGCTCGATCACTGAACCCTCCGGCGCCCTGGGCGTGGCCGGGATCAAGAAGTACACCGAACAGTACGAAGTGACCGGGCAGACCTTCGTCGCCATCGATTCCGGCGCCAACGTTAACTTCGACCGCCTGCGCCACGTCGCCGAGCGCGCGGAGCTGGGCGAAGGCCGCGAGGCAATCATTGCCGTGACCATTCCGGAACAGGCGGGCAGCTTCAAAGCCTTCTGTGAGGCCATCGGCAAACGACAGATCACCGAATTCAACTACCGCTACCACACTGACCGCGAGGCGCACATCTTCGTCGGCGTGCAGACCCACCCCGACACTGACCCTCGCAAGGCCCTGATCGCGAGCCTGACGGAACAGGGTTTCCCGGTGCTGGACCTGACCGACAACGAACTGGCCAAGCTGCACCTGCGGCACATGGTGGGCGGGCACTCGGAGCGGGTCAGCGATGAAGTGGTGCTGCGTTTTGAATTCCCGGAGCGGCCAGGTGCGCTGTTCAACTTCCTGAACAAACTGGGCGGTAAGTGGAATATTTCGATGTTCCACTATCGCAACCACGGCGCGGCAGATGGGCGGGTGGTGGCGGGCCTGGTGGTGCCAGAGGATGAACGGCATCTGGTGCCGCAGGCGCTGGCGGAGATTGGTTATCCGTACTGGGACGAGACCAAGAACCCGGCGTACAAACTGTTTTTGGGGTGAGCTCCGAAGACTGACACTGCTGACTTCAGCGGTTCATGCCCGGACCTGTAGGAGCGACGCTTGTCCCGCGATCTGCCGGGAACCGGCAGCAATACGGTGCATGCGGTCTCCGGACTGAAGAAGCAAGGTCGCTCATGGGCTGCCGCTTCGCGCCAGATCGCGGGACAAGCCACGCTCCTACAGGATCAACAGCGGCGGCGACATGGACCGGCTGCTACGCTTCAAACACCGCCAGAGCGTGGGACAAGCCACGCTCCTAAAGGGTTCACTGCGCTGGCGTTGACTCAGCCGCTGGCGCAGCGCTCGGCTCGGTGGTCGTAGCCGGTGCAGGCGTTGTGGCTGGCGCAGCCTCGGCAGGCGTTGCTGTCTCGGCCTTCAAGGGTTCCGGTTCGGCAGGCGCAGGCATCGGTTCGCTGCTTTGCTCGGCAGCGGCCGCAGGCTGAGTCGCAGGGGTCGCCAATGGCGCTGGTGCCACAGGCGTGGCGGGTGCTGGCGTGGCCGGCGCTGCTGCGGCAGGTGCAGCAGCGGGTTTTTGCTCGGTCAACGCCGCCGGCTTGCCCGGCACCGGCTCAGGCATGCCAAGGTCGGTCTTGGGCTTCTCTTCGATGTGCGCGGCCTTCTTCAGCTCAGGCGGCAGGAAGTTTTCCACCAGCGCGAAGAAGCGGTCGTAGAACTTGGACGATGCCACAGTTTCACTGGCGACCTTGACCATCGAGTCGTCGGTCGAACCAATCGGCATCGACACCGAACCCAGCACGCCTACCCCCAGGCTCGCGGAGTTGTTGACCTTTTTCAACGCATAGCGATCCTGCAGCGCGTTGGCAAACATCGTGGTGCGGTTATCGGCACTGCCGTCCGGCGCACACACCACGTTGAAGCTGATCTCCATGTGGGTTTCGCCGGTCTGCTGGAAGCTTTTATGGCCGCTGATCACTTTGGGATCGCTGCTGGTAATGATGTAGCCCTGGCTCAGCAGCGCCCGGCGGGCCGCTTCGCAGGTGGCGGCATCCGACACCGGGTAGTTGCGGGAGAACGTCCCGGCGTCGTCGAAATTCTCATGCTCATAGACCGTCGGTTTCTTCGACGAGCAGCCTGCGGCAGCCAGCAGGGTGATCACCCAGCATGCGGTACGAAAGCTCAGTAATTTAGGCATCAAACATCCTGGGGCAATTGGTCGACTGAAAGTGGACCGGAGAAAACGCCGGTAAGTCTGCAACAAGCCTGCCATGGGATCAACGCAGAGTTTGCAACCGTATGGATACATCTGAAGGGTAACTGTGTACGGGGCCTGCGCGCGTGGGCCTGTCAGGGATGCGCGGGTTGCGCTGATCAGACCGCAACAGGGTCGGAAAAGTCGGCACTCCGGGCCGGGCGTCGATCAGTCGACGGCTCCAGGCCCGGAGCGCCCCGCACTTCAGACCTCGCCGTGCACCAATTTCACGCCGAGGAATTCCAGCGCACGCCAGTAGCCGGGGTAGGTTTTGCCGACGCATTCCGGATCCTGAATCCGCACGCCTGCCACCTTCAAGCCGGCCAGTGCGAAACACATGGCAATACGATGGTCGGAGTGAGTGTTGATCAAAGCATCGCTGCTGGTGCCCGCCAGACTCGGATCAGCGGCGACCAACAGATCATCGCCTTCTACCGAGGCCAGCCCGGGCCGGACCTGGTTCAGTCCATCGTGCAGCGCCTGAACGCGATCGCATTCCTTGACCCGCAGGTTGGCCAGGTCAACGAAGCGCACAGGCGTCTCATTGAAGGCGGCCAGCACTGCCAGCGTAGGAATCGCGTCCTGCATCTGTGAGCCATTGATAACCGAAGGCATCTTCGGAAACTGCGCGATCACTTCCATGGCCTTGGCGTCTGGCTGAGTGAACGCCTCCCCCGCCACGCCGAGGTCGATCTTGCCGCCCGTCAACGCCTCGGCAGCCCACAAATAGGTCGCCGCCGAAGCATCGGGCTCGATCTGGTAATCGCAGGCGGTGTAACCCGTCGGCGCAACGCGCCACAACGCGTCATCCAGCACCTCGACCTCAGCGCCGAACGCGCGCATGCAGGCGATGGTCAGGTCGATGTAACCGCGCGCGCCGATTTCCTTGCCGGTCAGCGCCACTTCAATCGGCGCATCGCCACAGGCCGCCACCATCAACAGCGCAGAGACGTACTGACTCGACAGGCCGCCGTCGATTTCGAAGCGTGTGGCCGTGATCGAGCCGGTCCCGTGCACCACGACCGGAGGGCAACCGGTGGCGCTTTCCGCGTTCAGGCCGCCTTTGCGCAAGGCCTCCAGCAACGGGCCGATCGGGCGCTTCTGCATGTAGTGATCGCCGTCCAGCGTGACGCTGCCCTTCACCGTGCACACCGCCGCGGTCAGGAACCGCACCGCCGTCCCGGCGTTGCCTAGAAACAACGCGCCTTGCGGGGCCTCTAGATGTCCGGTGCTGGTGACGACGAAACTGGTGTCGTCCGGCTCGTCGATGGTCACGCCCATTTGCCGCAAGGCGTTGGACATGTGACGGGTGTCGTCGCTTTTCAGCGCGCCGCGCAAGTGGCTGGTGCCCTTGGCGAGGGCAGCCAGGAGCAGCGCGCGGTTGGTGATGGACTTCGAGCCGGGCGGCGACACATGGCCCGTCAGCGGTACGCCCGGCGGGATGACAGTGATGGTTTGGTTCATGCCCATGGTCCAGCTCTCCAAATTCGAAATCAGGCACCGCTCAGCGCCGCGTTAACAGCCGGCGATCATGGCATTTATCGCCGAGCTCTGCAGCATCCAGCGCGACAGCCGACGTTTTCGCCAAATCCCAGGCACAAAAAAAGCGATCCTGGGATCGCTTTCTCTGTTGCTTCAAGGAGTTCAAGGGCCTCGAAGCTATGTATGGCGCAGCGGACGGGACTCGAACCCGCGACCCCCGGCGTGACAGGCCGGTATTCTAACCGACTGAACTACCGCTGCTTGTCGCACAGACTTGCATCTGCTTAACGCTGTTGAAACAGACCCTTGGGTCTGCTTCGTAAAACACTGACCGAAAACCTTGGCTTTCAATCTCGAACCGGGAAAACCCGATTCGGAAAATATGGCGCAGCGGACGGGACTCGAACCCGCGACCCCCGGCGTGACAGGCCGGTATTCTAACCGACTGAACTACCGCTGCGCATTGCGTGGACTTTCGTCCTGCTGAATCTCAGTATCCTTCAGCTTCTGATGCTGCTGTGAAACACTCAACGATGGTGGGTGATGACGGGATCGAACCGCCGACCCTCTGCTTGTAAGGCAGATGCTCTCCCGGCTGAGCTAATCACCCTTGCTTCGCTGAGGCCGCGAAATTTACGCAGGTGACGAACCTAAGTCAATAGCCCGCTTGAAGTTTTTTTCAAAAGAGCCATTTTTGGCAGGAAGCGTGAAGCTGCACATCAGGAACAAAAAAGCGAGCCCCGAGGCTCGCTTTCTTGTTCAGGCACTTGCTTACAATGCAGCCAGACCCCGCGCGAGATCCGCCTGCAGGTCAGCGACGTCTTCCAGCCCTACCGCGACGCGGATCAGGCTGTCACGAATGCCGGCGGCCTCACGCTCTTGCGGCGACAGCCGACCGTGGGACGTGGTGCTCGGATGCGTGATGGTGGTCTTGGTGTCACCCAGGTTGGCGGTAATCGAGATCAGCCGCGTGGCATCGATGAAACGCCATGCCCCGTCCTTGCCCCCTTTGACCTCAAAGCTCACCACCGCTCCAAACGCCTTCTGCTGACGTTTGGCCAGCCCATGCTGCGCGTGACTCTCGAGACCTGAGTAATGCACCTTCTCGATGCCCTCCTGCTGCTCAAGCCACTGCGCCAGTTCAAGGGCGCTCTGACAATGGGCACGCATGCGGATGTTCAGGGTTTCGAGCCCCTTGAGGAACAACCAGGCGTTGAACGGGCTAAGGCTTGGGCCTGCGGTGCGCAGGAAGCCCACCACTTCTTTCATCAGTTCGCTGCGACCGACCACCACGCCACCCATGGCGCGGCCTTGACCATCGATGAACTTGGTCGCCGAGTGCACGACCACGTCCGCACCCATGCGCAGCGGTTGTTGCAGGGCCGGTGTGCAGAAGCAGTTATCGACCACCAGCAGCGTGCCCTTGGCGTGGGCGATTTCCGCCAGTGCATTGATGTCGACCAACTCCGCCAACGGGTTGGACGGTGATTCGACGAACAGCATTTTGGTATTCGGCTTGATCGCCGCGTCCCATCCGGATAATTCGGCGAGGGGGACGTAATCGACCTCGACCCCGAAGCGCTTGAAGTACTTTTCAAACAGGCTGATCGTCGAACCGAACACGCTTTTCGACACCAGCACATGGTCGCCGGCGCTGCAGAAGCTCATCACCGTGGCGAGGATGGCGGACATCCCGGTGGACGTCGCCACTGCCTGCTCGCCGCCTTCCAGTGCTGCCATGCGCTCTTCGAACGAGGCCACGGTCGGGTTGGTGTAGCGCGAATAGACGTTGCCGGGGATTTCTCCGGCGAAGGTCGCGGCCGCCTCGGCTGCCGTGCGGAACACGTAGCTGGACGTAAAAAACAGTGGATCGCTGTGCTCGCGTTCCGGCGTGCGGTGCTGACCGGCACGAACCGCGAGGGTGTCGAAACCGACGCCCTCAAGGTCGCTGTCCAGTCGACCGGCATCCCATTCCTGAGTCATGCCGCCTGCTCCTTGTCTGGATTAGTTGTTGTACAGATCGATGATCGCGCTCACCGCCTGAGTCTTGACCTTGGAGGCGTCGTTGCGCGCCTGCTCGATCTTGTTCAGGTAGTGCTCGTCGATGTCACCGGTCACGTACTTGCCGTCGAAGACCGAACAGTCGAAATTGTCGATCTTGATCTTTTTGCTGCCGCTCACCGCCTCGATCAGGTCATTCAAGTCCTGATAGACCAGCCAGTCGGCACCGATGAGGTCGGCCACGTCCTGGGTGGAACGGTTGTGAGCGATCAGCTCGTGGGCACTCGGCATGTCGATGCCGTAGACGTTGGGGAAGCGCACGGCCGGGGCCGCGGAACAGAAATACACATTCTTGGCGCCGGCTTCACGGGCCATCTGGATGATCTGCTTGCACGTAGTGCCGCGAACGATGGAATCGTCCACCAGCATCACGTTCTTGCCACGGAATTCCAGTTCGATCGCGTTGAGCTTCTGGCGCACGGATTTTTTCCGCGCGGCCTGACCCGGCATGATGAAGGTGCGGCCGATGTAGCGGTTCTTGACGAAGCCTTCGCGGAATTTCACGCCCAGGTGGTTCGCCAGTTCCAGCGCCGCCGTGCGGCTGGTGTCCGGAATCGGGATAACCACGTCGATGTCGTGATCAGGACGCTCGCGCAGGATCTTGTCGGCCAGCTTCTCGCCCATGCGCAGACGCGCCTTGTAGACCGAGATGCCGTCGATGATCGAATCCGGACGCGCCAGATAGACGTGTTCGAAGATGCACGGGGCGTATTTCGGGTTGGCGGCGCACTGACGGGTGTGCAGCTTGCCGTCTTCGGTGATGTACACCGCTTCGCCCGGGGCGAGGTCACGAATCAGGGTGAAACCGAGCACGTCCAGGGAAACGCTCTCGGACGCGATCATGTACTCGACGCCTTCGTCGGTGTGACGCTGACCGAAGACGATCGGGCGGATGGCGTCCGGGTCGCGGAAACCGACGATGCCGTAACCGGTGATCATCGCCACGACCGCGTAACCGCCACGGCAGCGCTTATGCACGTCGGCGACGGCCGCGAAGATGTCTTCTTCGGTGGGCTGCAACTTGCCGCGCACGGCCAGCTCGTGGGCGAACACGTTGAGCAGGACTTCGGAGTCGGAGTTGGTGTTGACGTGGCGCAGGTCGGACTCGTAGATCTCCTTGGCCAACTGCTCGACGTTGGTCAGGTTGCCGTTATGCGCCAGGGTGATGCCGTAAGGCGAGTTGACGTAGAACGGCTGGGCTTCGGCTGAGGTCGAGCTGCCCGCCGTTGGATAACGGACGTGACCAATGCCCATGTGCCCCACCAGACGCTGCATATGGCGTTGGTGGAACACATCACGAACCAGACCGTTGTCCTTGCGCAGAAACAACCGGCCGTCATGGCTGGTCACGATACCGGCAGCGTCCTGGCCGCGGTGCTGGAGGACGGTGAGCGCGTCATAAAGCGCCTGATTGACGTTCGACTTGCCGACGATACCGACGATGCCACACATGCGACACAACCCCTACTTAGTGGAACTGGATTTACCGAGCACTTCCGGCGGCGTTGTAGGCGGCAGGAGGTGATCCTTGAACGGGATGTCAACAGGTACGCTGACTCCGCTGGCGAGCCACTTGCTGGACATCCCGAGAATCAGGTTTTTCGACCAGTCAGCGACCATGACAAATTGCGGGAGCAGCCTTGACTGCTGCCACCATTGATCCTGTTGCACCGGGCCCAGGCTCAACAGCCCGACCGCGACAACAACCAGCAAGGCTCCGCGCGCCGCGCCGAAGACCATGCCCAGAAAACGATCGGTCCCGGACAGCCCGGTGACGCGAATCAGTTCTCCAATCAGAAAGTTGACCATGGCGCCGACCAGCAGTGTGGCGACGAAAAGAATGGTGCAGCCCGCAATCACGCGCGCCGAAGGTGCTTCGATGTAGTTGACCAGATACTGGGCCAGCGATCCGCCAAACATCCAGGCGACGGCACCTGCGATGATCCACGTCAGCAAGGACAGTGCTTCTTTGACGAAGCCGCGCTTGAGACTGATCAAAGCGGAGATGGCGACAATTGCAATGATCGCCCAGTCAACCGGAGTAAATGACACGTCGCAGCCTACAGACTGATAAGGCGGCGGATTTTAGCAGAGCACTCGCCTGCCGGTAAGCAGCGATTGCGGATGATGGGCAATTAAGGCGAACTATTGGACTTTGTTTACGGTCTGGCGGGGTTGGACCCGAAACCGAGGGTGGCTGATCCGGCCCTTTCCCTGGTAGGACCGGCTTTAGCCGGGAAGGCGGCAGTTGCCACACCGCGAAACCGAGGGTGGCTGATCCGGCCCCTTCCCGGCTGAAGCCGGCCCTACTAAGGGAAGGCTACTGCAGTGGTCTAATTTCCCCGGACACCTCGATAAGTGGAAAATACATTTATCGAGGAGTTTTTCATGACCAGAAAACGCAATAGGTTTGATG
>NZ_JBNNGV010000060.1:0-7302 GCF_050268485.1 Pseudomonas sp. NPDC078416
TAGTCCTTGCAGATCTCGAAGGTGTACTGACCGATCTGCGCCACCGCCACACCGTCGGCAAACAGCCCGACCTGCTGCAGCACCACGCGCTCGCCATAGGCCATGGCCTGTTGCAGGCAATTGGAGTCATCGGGCTCGACGCCGATCACCTTGATTTCCGGGCGCAGGTATTTCACATACGCCGCAATGCCGGCGATCAGCCCGCCGCCGCCCACCGGCACAAAGATAGCGTCCAGCGGGCCCTGATGCTGACGCAGGATTTCCATCGCCACCGTGCCTTGCCCGGCAATGGTGTCAGGGTCGTCGTAAGGGTGGACGTAGACGTAGCCGTGTTCCTCAACCAGCTTCAGCGAGTACGCCAGCGCCTCGGGAAACGAGTCGCCATGGAGTACGACTTTTCCGCCCCGGGAGCGCACGCCTTCGACCTTGATCTCGGGGGTGGTCTTCGGCATCACGATGGTCGCCGACACGCCCAACGTCTTCGCCGCCAGCGCCAGGCCTTGGGCATGATTGCCCGCCGATGCCGTCACCACGCCCCGCGCCAGCTCTTCCGGGCTCAGCTGCGCCAACTTGTTGTAGGCGCCACGAATCTTGAAGGAGTACACCGGCTGCAGGTCTTCGCGCTTGAGCAGCACATTGTTGCCCAGGCGCGCAGACAGCTGGCGGGCGGCGTGCAGCGGGGTTTCCACGGCAACGTCGTAGACGCGGGAAGTGAGGATCTTTTTGACGTAGTGATTGAGCAGGTCGCCCTGAGCGATCGAGTGGGCTGGCGTCTGACTCATCGTGTGGGCCTCGTCGAAAGGCTTGGGATGATCAGGCGGGCGGTGAAGAGGGCGAGGGAAGGGCGAATGATCATGTCTGGCTCCTGGTGTGGTTTTTGGCCCGGGAGACAGAGAGAAAAAACCCGCCTCTAGGGCGGGTTGGGTGCAAACGTCGGCTAACCCGCCATGACTGGAATGGCGGTAATAATTATCTGGCCGAAGAAATGCTGGGGTGCGTTCATGGTGTCGAGACTATGGCGAACACGACGCGGTCGTCAAGTGGGCCGCTGTCATGAATGCTGCTTTCGCGGAGCAAATCGACCGCACAGGCAAAAGGCAGGCAAAGCTCAGCAACGCCGCCCGAATCATTGCCGTCCATACGGCGAGGCTGAATGGCTTGAATGCAGGCGCGCGCTTGCCCGCGAATGGGGAGGGTCAGGTGACGTTGATGTGACTGAAATGACGCTTTCGCGGGCGAGCGCGCTCCTACAAAGACCTCAGTGTCGTCGAGTGTTCAACAGGCCTTCATTTTTTGTTCATGAGGGCACTTTAGGGTTGGGTTCGTAGTCAGTGAATCTGCAGCTGAATGACTCAGCGACACAAGAACCCTATCGATCACAAGAACCCGCCACGAGGGCGCAAACATGGACGAGTACCAAGAAGAATTGCTGGAATACCAGGCGTACGAGATGGACCCGCTGGAGCCAGCAGAAGACGCCACCGAGTTGTAGGAAAACCCGCGCCTGCCAGTCAGATCGACTGGCGCTGGCTGCGACGAAACGCACCGGGCGTCTGTTCGGTCCAGCGTTTGAAGGCCCGCTGAAAGGCTTCTGCTGACGCAAATCCCAATAAGTAGGCGATTTCGCCAAAGGCCAGTTCGGTGTCCCGGATGTAGGTCATGGCGAGGTCGCGCCGGGTGTCATTGAGGATCGCACGGAACTGTGTGCCCTCGTCCGCCAGCTTGCGGCGCAGGGTCCAGGTCGGCAGCTTCAGTCGCGCGGCCACTTCTTCGAGATCCGGCTCCTGCCCCCCATTCAACAACGGCCCCAGCAATTGGGTGATGCGCTCGCGCAGGCTGCGGGTGCGCGTGAGCTGCTCCAGTTCCCGTTCACACACCTGCAGCAGATGCCGCCAGGTACTCGGCACGTGATCGGGGTTGCGCAGGCCAAGCTGATGCTGGTTGAGGCGCAACTGATTGACGCCCGCGGCGAAAGTCACGGGCTGCTCGCAGAGCGCGGCGTATTCAGCCGCGTAGGCGGGGGCGTCGAACTCGATCTCCAGACATTCGGCTCTCAACGTCGTCCCGCTCAGGGTCGACAGTTGATGCAGCCAGCCGCTGAGAATCGAATCCACCACGAAGCGGTTGTAGTCGTTGTACGGGCTGATGGAATAGAAGCGCAGCCAGGCGCCTTCGCTGTCTTCGTGCAGGCTCGACTGGCCGCGATAATTGGAGCCATACAGTGGTTCGAAACGAATCAGCGTGCGCGCCGCTTCACGCACGGTGGGCGCCTGAGCCGCAGTGACGCCGGCCAGCCCGGCGTGGCTCAAACGACTGGATTGACCCATCCGCAGGCCGAGGGCAGGCACGCCGGTGAGCTCGATGGCCCCATGGCCCAGGCGCATGTAGCGCGGGATCGACAGCCGGGCGCCAGCCTCACCCACTCGCGCGGCATCCAGGCCGTATTGCAGCAGCAGCGGTTGCGGGTCCTGGCCTTCGTTGCGAACCGCGTCGGCAAGGCTGTGGACGAAACCCACGGACAGATCGCCCAGACGCACGCGAGGGGAGGTCATCGGTTACAACCACAGATTGATCAGGCGCGCGCCATGACCAGGGCGGACGCCTTTCGGGGCCGCGCTGATGGATTGCCCGGCAATGCTTTGCCCGCCGCGGCTGGCGAAACTGTGGCCGGCGCTGCCCTGGTCCCAGAACTGGCCGCGCATGAACACGCTGACGCCGGCTTTCGCTGTGCTGGCCGGTGTCAGGGCCAGTCGACGCCAGGCTTCGCCCTGGGTGATCGGCTTGGCGCCCAGGTTCAAATGGGCGGCCAGCGCCTGGTGCTTGTCGCTGCGCCACGGTTGCGACCAGCCGTCCGTGCCGGCGACGTAGGCCGGTACTGCAATCAGCTCGACGCCGCTGGCGTTGAGGCGCGCGTAGTTGTCGGGGTACCAGCTGTCACTGCCAATCAGCGTTGCCAAACGGCCGGCGGGTGTCTCAATCACGTTGAGCGGCGCGTCCTTGCCGGGACGGATGTAACCCCGCTGATTCCAGCCCGGGAACAACTGACGCTGGGGCTGCCCCAAGGGCAGGCCGTCGGGGCCGAACACCAGGCTGCTGTTATAGAGCGCGCCACGGCCGATGCGCAGTTCGCCGTTTTCCACTTGCGGGCTGGGCAGCACGATCGAGCCGGCCACCAGCGTCACGCCAAATTCCTTCGCCAGCCCGCCGAACACGTTCTGATAATCCTGGGCCATGCTGTGCGCCTTCATGCGCAGGCGTGCATCCTCGAAGCGGCTGCTGCCCCGCGCGTGAAACACGGCGTCGATGAACAGCAGCGGGTTGCTGAACGCCAGCCAATTCATGGCTTCTTCGAGGGTGGTGGCCTGATAGAACTGGGTTTTTTCGTCCACCGCCAACAACCAGGTGCCGATGTGCTCCGGCAGCACCACGATGGTTTTATCGTTGAGCAGCCCATGGTCACGGGCCTGCACCAGATAGGACGCAAGCTTGCGATGCAGGCGTTTGACGCTCGAATAATCGGAAGGGAACAGTTCGGGCTGAATGCCCAGCAGGTTGCCGCGTTCGCCGGGTTGCCCGTCGTTGATCACCAGTTGGATGCGCAGGTCCGTCAGGTAATGCCCGACATGACGCTTGCCCGTCCACAGCCCGTAGCTGACGAGAAGAATCACCAGCACTGCAGCGGTAAGTGAGCCGAGAACTTTGCGCATGAAGAAAGGAGAACTGCCTCTGGAGAAAGCGCACACGGCGCCATGACGTTGCCGGAAGGCTACGGCAAAACGGCGATTTGGAGAAGGTTTGCCAACGGCGCAGCCGTGAAGATGCTCTGGTCAGAGGGGACATCTTGCAGATGCCCCTGCCCAACGGAAGGGTAATCGTTCATGGCTTGAAGACCTCTGCGCAGTTCGATCATTAAGTTGTCACTTCTGGTCATTGAGCATGGCCGGGCGCCTGTTTACTGTTTGCGCCATGTACAAGGCGCTCGTTCAAGGCCCTGACTGATTCGACGGGCGCCACAGAGCGCCCGCGCCCCGTGAAGATGCTCGATGGAGTTTTTATGGCCGCCCCCCACTACCCGCATTTGCTCGCTCCCCTGGACCTGGGTTTCACCACGTTGCGCAACCGCACCCTGATGGGCTCGATGCACACCGGGCTTGAAGAGAAGCCGGGCGGGTTCGAGCGCATGGCGGTGTATTTCGCCGAGCGCGCACGGGGCGGGGTCGGCCTGATGGTCACCGGCGGTATCGCACCGAACGCCGAAGGCGGGGTGTATTCGGGGGCGGCCAAGCTGTCGACGCCGGAAGAAGCCGCCAACCATCGCATCGTCACCCAAGCAGTGCATGAGGCCGGCGGCAAGATCTGCATGCAGATCCTCCATGCCGGGCGTTATGCCTACAGCCCCAAGCAGGTGGCACCGAGCGCGATCCAGGCGCCGATCAACCCCTTCACACCCAAAGAACTGGACGAAGACGGCATCGAGAAGCAGATTCAGGATTTCGTCACCTGCGCGACCCTCGCGCAGACCGCCGAATACGACGGCGTCGAGATCATGGGCTCCGAAGGCTATTTCATTAACCAGTTTCTCGTCGCCCACACCAACCATCGCACCGACCGTTGGGGCGGCAGCTATGAAAACCGCATGCGCCTGCCGGTGGAGATCGTGCGCCGCGTGCGTGAAGCCGTGGGGGCGAATTTCATCATTATTTATCGCCTGTCGATGCTCGACCTCATTGAAGGCGGCAGCAGCTGGGAAGAAGTGGTGCAACTGGCCCAGGCCATCGAGCGTTCGGGCGCCACGCTGATCAACACCGGCATTGGCTGGCACGAAGCGCGGATCCCGACCATCGCCACCAAGGTGCCGCGCGCGGCGTTCGCCAAAGTGACGGCGAAAATGCGCGGCTCGGTGTCGATCCCGCTAATTACCACCAACCGCATCAATACCCCCGAGGTTGCCGAGCAGATACTCGCCCAAGGTGACGCCGACATGGTCTCCATGGCGCGCCCGTTTCTCGCCGACCCGGAATTCGTCAACAAGGCCTCGGCCGGTCGCAGCGACGAGATCAACACCTGCATCGGCTGCAACCAGGCGTGTCTGGACCACACCTTCGGCGGCAAGCTCACCAGCTGCCTGGTCAACCCCCGCGCCTGTCATGAAACCGAGCTCAATTACCTGCCGGTCACCCAGGTCCGCAAAATCGCGGTCATCGGTGCCGGTCCTGCGGGCCTCGCAGCCGCCACCGTCGCGGCCCAGCGCGGGCATGACGTGACGTTGTTCGACTCGGCCAGCGAAATCGGCGGGCAGTTCAACATCGCCAAGCGCATTCCGGGCAAGGAAGAGTTCTTCGAGACCCTGCGCTACTTCGGCCGCAAGCTGCAAACCACCGGCGTCGACCTGCGCCTGAACACCCGCGTCACGGTCGATGATCTGGTCGGCAAAGGCTATGACGAAGTGATTCTGGCCACCGGCATCGCCCCACGAACGCCCGCCATCCCCGGTGTCGACAACTCCAAGGTGCTGAGTTACCTCGACGTGATCCTGGGCCGCAAGCCGGTCGGCAAGTCCGTCGCCGTGATTGGCGCGGGGGGCATCGGCTTCGACGTGTCGGAATTCCTCGTCCATCAGGGCGTCGCCACCAGCCTGGATCGCGATGCGTTCTGGGACGAGTGGGGCATCGACACGCATCTGGCGGCGCGAGGCGGTGTCGCCGGGATCAAGCCTCATCCCCATGCGCCAGCACGTCAGGTGTTCCTGCTGCAGCGCAAAGCCACGAAAGTCGGCGACGGCCTCGGCAAAACCACCGGCTGGATTCATCGCACGGGGCTTAAGAACAAACAGGTGCAGATGCTCAACAGCGTGGAATATTTGAAGATCGACGATGCGGGTCTGCATATTCGTATCGGGGCTGACGGCGAGGAGAAACTGCTGCCGGTGGACAACGTGGTGATCTGCGCCGGGCAGGATCCGCTGCGTGAACTGTATGACGGATTACAGGCGGCGGGGCAGAGCGTGCATTTGATTGGCGGGGCGGATGTGGCGACTGAGCTGGATGCGAAGCGGGCGATTGATCAGGGATCGCGGTTGGCGGCGGGGTTATAGGGGGTGGTTTCTGGCCGGTGATGTTGCTGCTGGGTTTGACGGGGTTGGATCGCGTGCCGCCAGGGTCTGTGGGGACTCTGGCGGGTGGGACGGTTACCAGCTGCCGTAGGGGATTCCGTGCTGGTCAATCCAGGCTTGGGCTGCTTGGTTTGGGGCCCGGTAAAACAGCCCTTCATCGTTCAGGTAAGGGCCGCGAGGTTCGACTTCGGCTTGAAAGCGGCCGACTTCCTTATCCTTTATGCAGCCGGCCCCAACCCAAACCTTGACGATGCCACCAGGGGCCATCCCCAAGCTGATCGTTCGTGGATAGAGGGTCACAATCTTCTGATCCCAAGCACAAAATACTTGTTGTGGTTTGACCATCTCATCACGGACCCACTGCGGAATGTCGATGTGTACCTTGTAAGCCTGAGGTTCCACCAGCGACTGCCAACGCAGATGTATCGTCTTCGGAAGATCCACATTGTTTACGGGTTTTCCTCCCCCGCCTTCTGTTGGCCATCCCTTGACCGAGCCGGTGTAACTAGCACTCCCCCCATGAACCCGATAGAAGGCAAGGCCCCGCTGATCGAGTACATCCACACTCTCGACCCACACTTCCATATGGCGGGGCGCAACGAGGCTGATGTACCACGCTGGATAAGGCAGCTTGGGGGCTGGGGGTAATCTTGGCCCACTCGCGCAGGAGCTGAGGCTTAGTAACAGACCGGCTGCACAAGCCAGCCTTTTCAGGCGGGGAATCCAGTCTGCGGCTGAGCCCCTTGAGCCCCTTGAGCCCCTTGAGCCAAGACGCCATTGCGCCCACGGTTGCGTGTACTGATTGTGATCGCGACCACTCATGGCCGAGTTACCAACTGCCATAGGGAATGCCGTGTTGTTCTACGTAAGCTTTGTTCTCCGGTTCGAGCGGGATGTACTTGCCTTTGCTTGCGCCACGGTAGGGGCCGAGCGGTTCGACTTCGGCTTGGTAACGGCCGACTTCTGTGAAGCCTAAACATGGCCCGCCAACCCAGACTTTCACGATTCCTCCTGGGGCCATTCCCAGCGTAATCGCGAAACGGTAGTCATCTATCCATTCCCTTGAGCCGCGGCAATAGACCCGCTCTGGCCGCATCATCTCATCGCGTACCCACTGGGGTATTTGTATTTTGATCTTGTAAGCCTGAGGCTCTACTAGTGACTGCCAACGCAGGAAAATCTGGTCGGGT
>NZ_JBNNGV010000061.1:0-6161 GCF_050268485.1 Pseudomonas sp. NPDC078416
GGATGCCGCGAGAGCCGCCCCCCGCCATGGATGGCGGATGGCGGCGGGCCCACGGAGCGAGACCGGAGTGAAGGAACCCTGAGGAACGAAGGGCCTAGCCAGGAGCAAGCACCCTTGGTTACTTGGGGTGCTTTTCCAAGTAACTCGCCGAAGGCGAAACGATCTGCCGTTAGGCAGATGCCGTTGATCTTAAAAAAGCGCGACCCTCAAAAGCACGTCTGTTCAATACCCACCCCCATCGCCCCGCCACACTGAATTCATCGGCCACATCCCCCGCAAGTCGTGGCCCAAGAGATCAAAGGTGGGCAATGACCTATTCAACCTGCAACGACCGCGCACAAGACCTCGGACTGCTCTTCCTCAGATCCGCCGGCGCGCTGTTCCTGCTGTTCGTCCACGGCCTGCCCAAGCTCCTCGACTTCAACACCCAACTGACCCTCATCGAAGACCCTTTCCACCTCGGCGCCACCCTGACCCTGAGCATGGCCATCTTCGCCGAAGTCCTCTGCCCGTTGCTGATTCTGACCGGCGTACTGGCGCGTCTGGCGTGCCTGCCTATTCTCATCCTGCTGCTTGTCGCGCTCGTCGTGGTGCACAGCGAGTGGAGCATCGAGCAGGGCCAGTTCGGCTGGCTATTACTGATTATCTTCACCAGCGTGCTCATCGCCGGACCCGGTCGTCTGGCGCTCAACCATGGTTTGCCCGGAGCCCTTCGCTATGCCTGATTACGCCACGACCGCCGACGTCACCCCCACGTCGAAACTGTCCGCCGACGAGATCGTCACCCTGGTGGTCAAGCACCGCATCAAGGCCGGCCTCGAAGCCCAGTACGAAGCCTGGCTGCGGCGCATCGTTGCCATGGCGGCAAGCTACCCCGGGCATCTGGGCGTCGACGTCATACGTGGCAAGTCCGACGGCCTGCACATGTTCACCTGCGTGCTGCGGTTCTGTTCGACCGATGCCATGCACAGCTGGCTCGACTCGTCCCACCGCCGCGAGCTGGTGGCCGAAGCGTCGCCCATGCTCGCCGACGGCGATCTCACCGAGGTCAACCCGCACAACGAATTCTGGTTCGTCCCCGCCGCTGAAAACCCGCCGCCGCGCTGGAAACAGGCCTGCGTGACCTTTCTGGTGATCTGCCCGCTGACCCTGCTGATCCCGCTGGTCTGGGGGCCGGTGTTTCGCCTGTACCCGCTGCTGGCCAATTACATCATCAGCACCGCACTGGTCACCGTGACCATCGTCCTGCTGGTGGTGTACGTGCTGATGCCACGCGCCACCCGGCTGTTTGCCCCGTGGCTGAATGCCCGGCCGGCGCCCGTGGCGGGAGCCGATCATGAAGGATGACGACGCCGATCAACCGTCTTCCAGCGACCGCCGCCGCTTCGTCGCCAAGGGCTCGTTGCTCGGCGCGGCCGCCGCACTGTTTTCTTCACTGCCTGCCACCGGCCTTGCCGTCGGGGCGTCCCACTCTTCTGCCAACGGAGGCGCGATGAACGTCGATCTGATTCTCTTCAACGGTAATTTCCACACGGTGGACCAGGAAAAACCCAAGGCCAGTGCCGTGGCCATCAGCGGCGGGAAATTCGTCGCCGTGGGCTCCGACGCCGAGATCATGGCCCAGCGCGGCCCGGCCACCCAGGTCATCGACATGCACAAGCGCACGGTGATCCCGGGCCTCAACGACTCGCACTTGCACCTGATTCGTGGCGGCCTCAATTACAACCTCGAACTGCGCTGGGAAGGCGTACCGTCCCTGGCCGACGCGTTGCGCATGCTCAAGGCCCAGGCCGACCGCACGCCAACGCCGCAGTGGGTGCGTGTGGTCGGCGGCTGGAACGAATTCCAGTTTGCCGAGAAACGCATGCCGACCCTCGAAGAACTCAATCAGGCCGCGCCCGACACCCCGGTGTTCGTCCTGCATTTGTATGACCGCGCGCTGCTCAACCGCGCCGCGCTTCGTGTGGCCGGCTATACCCGTGACACGCCGAACCCGCCGGGTGGTGAGATCGTCCGCGACAGCAATGGCGACCCGACCGGCATGCTGGTGGCCAAGCCCAACGCGATGATTCTCTACTCGACCCTGGCCAAGGGGCCGAAGCTGCCGCTGGAGTACCAGATCAACTCCACCCGCCAGTTCATGCGCGAACTGAACCGCCTGGGCCTGACCAGCGCCATCGACGCCGGCGGCGGCTTCCAGAATTACCCGGACGATTACGCCGTCATCACGCAACTGGCCGAGGCCAAACAGCTGACCGTGCGCATTGCCTACAACCTGTTCACTCAGAAGCCCAAGGAAGAGCTGGAAGACTTCAAGCACTGGACCAACACAGTCACGCTGCACCAGGGCGATGACTTCCTGCGCCACAACGGCGCCGGCGAGATGCTGACCTTTTCGGCGGCGGATTTCGAAGACTTCCTTGAGCCGCGCCCCGATTTGCCGGCGGGGATGGAGCAGGACCTCGAACCGGTGGTGCGCCACCTCGTTGAGCACCGCTGGCCGTTCCGCCTGCACGCCACCTACGACGAATCGATCTCGCGCATGCTCGACGTGTTCGAGAAGGTCAATCGCGACATTCCGTTCAACGGCATTCCGTGGTTCTTCGACCACTGCGAAACCATCACGCCGAAGAACATCGAGCGGGTCAAGGCGCTGGGCGGCGGCATCGCGATTCAGGACCGCATGGCCTTCCAGGGCGAGTATTTCGTCGAGCGCTACGGGGCCAAGGCCGGCGAGCACACGCCGCCGATCAAACGCATGCTGGCCGAAGGCGTTCCGGTGGGCGCGGGGACCGACGCCACCCGCGTGTCGAGCTACAACCCGTGGACCTCGTTGTACTGGATGGTCAGCGGCCGCACCGTCGGCGGCCTGGAGCTGTACCCGGAAGGTTTGTCCCGGGAAACCGCGCTGGAGCTGTTCACCCGTGGCAGCGCCTGGTTTTCCTCCGAGCAGGGCAAGAAAGGCCAGATCAAGGTCGGCCAGTTGGCGGACGTGGTGGCGTTGTCCCAGGACTTCTTCAGCGTCCCGGAGGAGTCGATCAAGTGGATCGAGTCGGTGCTGACCATCGTCGACGGCAAGGTGGTGTACGGCGCCGGAGAATTCAACGATCTGGCGCCGCCGAGCGTGCCGGTGCTGCCGGACTGGTCGCCGGTCTCCAAGGTCCCGGGCCACTGGCGCCAGGGCGCACCGATGGCGGCCGCGGTTCACCAGTGCAGCGGACCCTGTGGCGTCCACGCCCACAGCCACGATAAAGCGCGCCAGTCGAAAGTGCCGGTCAGCGACTTCCAGGGTTTCTGGGGCGCGTTTGGCTGCTCGTGTTTCGCCTTCTGACCAGCGCCTGAAAAGGGCAATTGAAAAGAGCATGAAAAGCCTCGTCGGTGCTGACTGACGGGGCACTCTGCCAGCGTGATGCGCTGGCCCCGTACCCATCTGTTCCACACTCAATGGAGTCAATCATGACCGTTCCCTACAAGCGTTTGAACAAAGATGATGCCGTCGTTCTGCTGGTCGATCACCAGACCGGCCTGATCTCGCTGGTCCAGGACTTCACGCCGAACGAGTTCAAGAACAACGTGCTGGCCCTGGCCGATTGCGCCAAGTTCTTCAACCTGCCGACCATCCTCACCACCAGCTTTGAAACCGGCCCGAACGGCCCGCTGGTGCCCGAGCTCAAGGCGATGTTCCCGGACGCGCCGTACATTGCCCGTCCTGGCCAGATCAACGCCTGGGACAACGAAGACTTCGTCAAAGCGATCAAGGCCACCGGCCGCAAGCAGATCATCATCGCCGGTGTGGTGACTGATGTTTGCGTGGCGTTCCCGACCCTGTGTGCGCTGGAAGAAGGCTTCGACGTGTTCGTGGTCACCGATGCATCGGGAACGTTCAACGACGTGGTGCAGAAAGCTGCATGGGCGCGCATGACCGCAGCCGGTGCGCAATTGATGAACTGGTTCTCGGTGGCGTGCGAGCTGCAGGGCGACTGGCGCAACGACATGGAAGGTTTGGCGAACCTGCTGTCCCAGCGCATTCCGAACTACCGCAACCTGATGAACAGCTACTCGGCGTTCACCGCCAAGTAACACGCTGCGCGCCGCCTTTTTGCGGCGCGCACCCTCCCGAAGCAGCGGTAACCGTGACAAGATTGCGCGCGGTTACCCCTAATTTAGAGAGGGCGCGGCCCCGCCACGCCATCCAGCGCTGGCTGATCGGCCGCTGCCCTCACTTCTGGAGAAAGCAACATGGCTCAAGCATCTGCATCCGTGCACATCCCGGTCTCGGCCGACAAGGTCTGGGCACTCACCGGCGGCTTCCACTCGCTCCACGCGTGGCTGCCGTTCATCAAGAGCAGCGAGTCACTGGAAGGCGGGCGCGTTCGTCACCTGACTACCGACGACGGCGCTGAAATCATCGAGCGCCTGCAGACCTACGATAATTCGGCGCGCACTTACAGCTATTCCATCGACAAGGGCCCGTTTCCAATCAAGGACTATCTGGCGACGTTCAAAGTCAAAGAGGATGGCGCCGACAGCACTTGGGTGGAATGGTCAGGGGTCTTTACGCCGGACGGTGTTTCCGATGGGGAAGTCGAGGAATTGTTCAAAGGGATTTACGAGGGGGGGCTTGAGGCGTTGAAGGCGAATTTCTAATTCGCTGAAACGTTAAGCCGCCGATAATCGCGGGACCGCCAGGCCATTGCGGCCTGGCAATTCGGTGCCTTGCTTGAATCGTTGTCGCGTCAGGCTTCAAGGGCCTCAGTGATGCTCGGACACCGTGGCTGCATTGATCAGGTCGTACAAGGCGAACGCGCGGTTGACCAGAAAAACAGTGACGGCGGTGAGGGCGACGGCGTTGATGATGTGCAGGGTCATGGGGGCAAGTCCGTGTCGGGTCTGGGATGACGCGATGTTACGCGAGCCCTGCCGAAGCTGAAGACAATCGGCTTCATGGTCTACATCACCGGCAATGATGGGCAGCGTTTGGGAACGGCGAAAGCGGGTAAAGGGGTGAACTATTGCCGCAGGATGCTGGTCGGCTCTACACACTTATCAGCCTGGAGCCTGCCATGCAGCCTTATGTCATTTGCCACATGATGTCTTCCCTCGACGGCCACGCCCTCACCGACGGCTGGGATCGCGCGTTTAAGAAAGACGCCGGTGATCTGTACGAAAAGCTCGCCCAGACGTTTGAGTTTGACGCCTGGATCTGCGGGCGCGTAACCATGCAGGAAATCGCCCACGACGAGGGCTACCCAAAGGGTCTGGCCACTGACCCGATCGAGCGCAGCCATTACTTCGCCGACCGCACTGCCAAGGCCTACGCGGTGTCAATCGACCCTCAGGGCAAGGTCGGCTGGAAGAAAAATCAGGCGCTGGATTCCCACGTCGTCGAAGTGCTGACCGAAGGCGTGTCGGATGACTATCTGGCGTACCTGCAGTCCATTCAGGTGTCTTATATTTTCGCCGGGAAAACCGAGATCGACCTGCAGCAGGTGGTGCAGATCCTGTCGAGCGAGCTGGGTTGCAAGCGCCTGATCGTCGAGGGCGGCCCCCATGTCAGCGGTTCGTTCGTCAACGCCGGGCTGGTGGATGAAGTCAGTGTGCTGATCCTGCCGCTGATCGACGGGCGAGGCGAGCATCCGGCGTCGTTCGAGGTGTCGACCGAGGCGTGGAAACAACCGGCTCACTTGAAGTTGACATCGGCAGAGGTTCAGGACGGCGGCGCGGTATGGTTGCGCTACACCACGGCCTGATTCAGGGGCGGAGCGGGGCTGATGCTGTCCCGCTTCAGGCAAGGAGCACCCGGGGAAAGCGATCGGAAACGAAAAAGGCCAGCTAAGCGCTGGCCTTTTCGTTTACCTCTGTCTGGCTCCACGACCTGGACTCGAACCAGGGACCCAGTGATTAACAGTCACTTGCTCTACCAACTGAGCTATCGCGGAATGCGCGCTATCTTACTGATTGGAAAAGGGAAGTCAAGCGAGCGTGTTAAAAAAAATGCCAGGCGGGCGTCGGGCGGCTCCGGCCTTGATCCAGTGTAGACGACACTATCGCGACCGACTCCAATCAGTGTAGGAGCGCGCTTGCCCGCGAATGCGGTGTGTCAGCTGGCAGCGATGTTGAATGTGCCGACGCCTTCGCGGGCAAGCGCGCTCCTACAGGGG
>NZ_JBNNGV010000062.1:0-5787 GCF_050268485.1 Pseudomonas sp. NPDC078416
GATCGACCAGGACTTGGATGGTCAGGTTGTTGCTGCCGCGTGGGCTGCGGAGGCACCCGCCTGCCTGCTTGAAAACAGCAGCGCTAACGCGCTGCCGGGCTTGCATTCGGGACATCAAGACGATATCTACAGATCGAAGGTTCGCGTGAGTGCGTTTTAACCCTTCGCCATCCGCCGTGCCGTCAGTACTTGCGCGAGCATCAGCGCGCCGACGCAGAGGAGCGCCTCCCGCAGGCCAACAAGATGGGCAGCGAACCCAATCAACGCGGGACCCAGCAAAATGCCGCAGTAGCCGATCCCGGTAATCACCGCAATCGCCAGCCCCGCTGGCATTTTGGTCTGCGCACCCACCACCGAGCAGTACACCGGAAAGGTATTGGACAGACCCAGACCGATCAGCGCGAAGCCCAGCAGGAACAGCGGCCACGGCTCCAGCAGGATCGCCATGGCAAAACCGACCATCACCAGCAGACCGCCGCCGATCAGCAGGTTCACCGCGCCCAGGCGATTCCTCAACCAATCCCCGGAAAACCGGCCCGCAGCCATGGTCAGCGAGAACACCGCGTAGGCGCCGCCGGCCACCGACAAATCGATCTGGTGCATGCGGTTCAGGAACAACGCGCTCCAGTCGAGCATCGCGCCTTCCACCAGCAGCGCGATGAAGCACAGAATCCCGACGATAATCACCTTGGTGGTCGGCCAGGCGAACGGCGCTGAAGGGTCGTCCGCGCCATGGGGCACCAGGTAGCGCGCGTGCCAGAGCAGCATCCCGGCAATCAGCGCCACCACCACGGCCACCGCCAGTAACGGCGAAGCGCCCAGCCACAGCAGCAAGGTCATCAACAGCGCACTGCTGATGCCTCCGAGGCTGAACAGCCCGTGAAACCCCGACATCATCGGCCGTCCGTGATCGCGCTCGACCATCAGGCCCTGCACGTTCATTGCCACGTCGATGCTGCCCAGTCCCGCGCCAAACACGGCCAGGGCCACTGCCAGCGCTGGCAGGGATGACAAGGTGGCAAGCAACGGCAGCATGCAGCAGATCAACGCGCCGCCAATCAACGAGACAAACCTGCAACCCTTGCGGGTGGTCAGCATTCCCGCCAGCGGCATCGTCAGCATCGAACCGAGGCCGAAGCACAACAACAGCAAGCCAAGCTGAGCTTCCTCAAGCCCGGCGCGGTCACGGGCGAACGGCACCAGCGGCGCCCACGCACCCAGCGACATGCCGGACAGCAGAAATGTCAGGCGATAACTCCAGAGGTGAACGAAGACAGGGGCACGAACGGATTGGGCAACTGACACAGAAAACGACCTGAACGAGTCTGCGCGAGCGGCAGACGGTGAATAAAAAAAGCGATTCCTCGCTGAACGCAATCTCCCGTAGGAACGGGGAAGAGGCCAGTCCGTACACCCTCAGTGCAGCGGTGTGACGACTGAAGCCTTCCCGGCTTAAGCCGGTCCCGCTGATGAAGGACAACATGCATCCACGGCAGGAGCCGGCTTGCTGGGGAAAGCGGTGTGTCAGTCACCCTTTCACGTGTCTGACAGATCGGGTTCGCCAGCAAGCCGGCTCCTACAGTTTTGCCGGTAGAGGCCCGATCACATCATCGGTGCCGCCATGCTGACCACGCGCAGCGCCAAGCCTTCATAGGCGTCCAGCGTGATGGTGAATTCACCCTCTTCGGTCAGATCGCCTTCGACCCGCTCGTTGATGATGTCCACCACCGGGCCCGGTGCGATGCCCGGCAGGTGCAGGGTCTCGACGATGGCCTCCGCGCTGAAATTGAGCGCGGTGATCTGGGTGCCCTTTCCGGCCGGCAGTTCGTGAACCATGATCAGCAATCCCGGGTGTTCGACGTCCGGAATCAGGATCTGCCGACTGGCAGCGATGTCGTAGGCGCGGCGTACGGCCAGCAGTTTTTTCAACTGCGAGGCGAACGAATCCGGCCGTTTCAACTGCTCGACGAGGCTGCCGTACAGCGCGCGAGCCCGGGGCATGCCACCTGCCGAGATCTCGCAGTCCGGGTCCATGTCAACCAGGTCATAGCCACCGCGATGGATCCAGCGAGTGTCGCCGTCGCCCATCAGGTGCTCCACCTGCTCGGCCGGCAGCGGCAAGGCGCCCACCAGGTCCCAGCCCGACAGCGCAAACACGCCCGGCTGCATGGCATTGAACATCACCAGCAGCAAGTGAATGTGCTGGATCGTGTCGATGTCAGCGGCGGTCATGCTGTCCAGCTCGCGAATACCCAACGCCGCGGTGATGATGCTCGCCGTGGTGCAGGACACGCCGTTGGTGACGAACTTCAGGTTGTACGGCGCGTGCTCGCCTGCCAGGCGCTCGTACATTTCCTCGCGAATGTGCTCGCGCAGGATGTTGCCCGGGAAGGTCTGGCCCTGATACAGGTACTGATCGTGGGCGTGGAGCGTCCAGAAATGCACCAGTTCCAGGGTCAGTTCATCGTGGTTCTGCAGCGCGTGGATCAGCGACGCAGGGTCGATGCCGAACTCGTGCACCTGACGCAGCATCAGCCGCAGAAACTCTGTGCGGCCGGTCAGCAACGCATGCTGGTACGCAGGGCGGGTGATGAAGTCATAGGACAGATCGGCGCCGCCGTGGGACATCGACGCGATGTCATCGATGGTCAGGTTCAGCTCCTGAAAGCTGAAACCGCCGGCCTTGCGAATCGCGCCAGCCAGCAACTGGTTGCCGGTGATCGACAGCGGATGGCTCTCGGACCACGCCGTGCCGTCGGCCTTGCGCTCGACACCGAGGAAGCCGTTGGCGTCCAGACGCAAGACCCGCGCGCCCATGACGTCGATCGCGTGCAGGGCATCGCCGATGATCATCTGCTGCGCGGCGAAACTCGGGTCCAGCCAGTTCAGCGAAGGCTGGCCTTCCTTGAAGTAATGCAGATAGACCCAGCGGCGGTCCTTGCCGTCGACGCCGGTGACCACGGGCGTGGCGCTCCAGTCGGTCTCCTTGACGCCGGGTTCGAAGAAGATCACCCGCTGCAGCTGGCCGACGATGTAATGCTTGTCGCGCAGCGCATCGACGGTAGCAGGCTGCAGGTTGACGGCGTCGCGGCCGGCCGGGACCTCCGGCAGCAGCGACCAGTCTTCTTCCTTGATCTCCACCATGTGGTAAAGGCCCGGGTACTCTTCGTAGCCCATCTCCGCCAGGCGGAAATCCGCGCCCTTGCCGGTATGGGACGGAATCACGTCGTCGACGACGATCGCGTTGTGCGCGGCGGCGATACGGCTGAGATTGAGAAACTGCGCATCGGTGCCCAGGTCCGAGTCCACTTCGAAGCTGATGCGGTCGAAGTTGCCGTCGATGCTCGGGGTGCGCTCGCGGCCTTTCAAACCGCCGGAGGCTTTCAACGGGCCGTTGTGAATACCCTGGATGCCGATCTCGGACAGCGCGTGCCAGAGTTGTTCATCGGCCAGCGCTTCGAGCACCGAGCTGCCATCACGGGTGATGATCGACGCCGGGTAGGCGGTGAACCAGACCGAACCGATGGCCGAAGCATCCCTCGGACGGGCCTGGGCGTAAGGGCGCTGCCAGAGACGGCCCTGGCCGCCATACAATTTTGCGCGTTGCTTTGCGGCGTTGAGCATCGATTGCTCAACCAGCCATTCCACGTACTGCTTGTCCGGGGTGGTCATGTGTTCGGGGTTCCATCTTCAAGTGGATGGGAGCGGCGGCCCAGGGCTCTGCGAGCGCTGTCCGGACCGTCCTGCCTGTGCGTGTCAGGTTTCTGCCTAACTCTAAGAGCACCTTGGCGCGTAAACGTTGCATCGGTTGCTATGCCATGGCCGCAGCGCTGGCTAAAATCCACCGGCGTGCATCCGCACCGTCGGCGCTGTTCAGGGGTTTGCGTGGAATTACACATCGTTATCGAGGGCCGCAAGGACCTCGCCCATCAAGTCTACGAACAGCTGCGCGACAGTATCGTGTCCGGCCGGCTCGCGGCGGGCGTGCAATTGCCGCCCAGCCGCCTGCTGGCGGCGCAGCTGGGGTTGTCGCGCAAAACCATTTCCGACACCTACAGCCGGCTGACCTACGAAAACTACCTGGTGGGCAAGGTCGGCAGCGGCACCTTCGTCAACGCCTTGAGCGCTTACAGCCCGCCTCGACCGGCGCCTTCGGAGCTGGCCAGCGCCCACATCGTGGCGAAATGGGAACGCATCTCCCTGCCCCTGCGCCACCCGACCCGCGCGGGCACCCTGCGCTACGACTTTCTCGGCGGCGCGACGGCGAAAACCCAGTTCCCCCATGACGAGTGGCGGCGCTGCGTACATCACGCGGTGCGGCAGATGTCCACCGAACGCGGCTTCTACAGCCAGCCCGAAGGCCTGCCCGCCCTGCGCACCGCCATTGCCGGGCACATCGCCTTCGCGCGCGGTGTCCGCTGTGGGGCCGATGACGTGGTGGTGTGCAATGGCGCGCAACAGGCACTGGACCTGATCGCCCGCGTGCTGATCGAACCCGGCAGCCGCGTGGCGGTGGAAGACCCCGGTTATACACCCGCGCGCCAGCTGTTCACCGCCCAAGGCGCCGAGGTGAGCAGCGTGCCGGTCGACAGCGAAGGCATTATCGTTGATGAAATCCCGGACAACGTCTGCGCCATCTATGTCACCCCTTCTCACCAGATGCCCCTCGGCATGCCCATGAGCCTGGCACGTCGCCATGCCCTGCTGGAGAAGGCGCGACGGATCGGCGCGATCATCATCGAGGACGATTACGACAGCGAATTCCGCTACGAAGGCCGTCCGACCGACTCGTTGCAGAGCATGGACGAGCACGGCGTGGTCGCCTACGTCGGCACCTTTTCGAAAACCCTGCTGCCGGAATTGCGCCTGGGCTACGCCGTGCTGCCGGCGGCGATCCTCGAGGCGGTGATCAAAGCCAAGCAACTGACCGACTGGCACACCTCGACACTGCCGCAATGGGCGCTGAGCAAATTCATCAGCGAAGGCCTGCTCAACAAACACATCCGCCGCTGCCACAGCACCTACGCCGGGCGCCGCGAACGCATCCTGTCGCGCATCGCCGGCGACCTGTCGCCCTGGCTGGAAACCATCCCGTGCACGGCGGGCTTTCACATGGCAGTGATGCTAAAGGCCTCCCTCGACCCGGCGATCGATCTGCACCTGCTGGTCGACCGCGCCCGAGACAAGGCGCTGGGCCTCTACCCGCTCAACGGCTTTTACAACGACGCGCCACCCCGCGAGGGGCTGATGCTGGGCTTTGGTGCGATTGACCTGCTCGACATCGACCCGGCGCTGGATCGGTTGCGGGATTTGCTGATGGCATTTGATTAACGGCGAAACCGAGGGTGCCTACACTGGCCCCTTCCCGGCTGAAGCCGGTCCCACTAACAGCGGCACGTGCATCCAGCAGGATCGGCTTTAGCCGGGAATGGACGCAGAGCGTCCCGGGATGCATTCCCACGCAGAGCGTGGGCACGATCATAAATGATGTCGCCTGCACCGGCCTCTTCCCGGCTGAAGCCGGTCCCACTAACAGCGCGCGTTGCATCAGTGAGACCGGTGACGCGGAGCGTCAGGAATGCATTCCCACGCAGAGCGTGGGAACGATCAAGATCCAGACAGCAAAACCCCGGCAGCCGTAAGTGGGACCGGCTTCAGCCGGGAAGCTTTTGATCTTCGTACGTATTAAGCTCAGTCACCGCCAATCGCGACTTGGGTGCAGGCTGAACGCAGGTCTCGCTCCGTGGGCCGAGCGGCATGGATGCCGCGAGAGCCGCCCCCCGCCAT
>NZ_JBNNGV010000063.1:0-2500 GCF_050268485.1 Pseudomonas sp. NPDC078416
TTTCTGCAGATTGCTTGGGTGTTATATGGTCAAGCCTCACGGGCAATTAGTATTGGTTAGCTCAACGCCTCACAGCGCTTACACACCCAACCTATCAACGTCGTAGTCTTCGACGGCCCTTCAGGGAACTCAAGGTTCCAGTGAGATCTCATCTTGAGGCAAGTTTCCCGCTTAGATGCTTTCAGCGGTTATCTTTTCCGAACATAGCTACCCGGCAATGCCACTGGCGTGACAACCGGAACACCAGAGGTTCGTCCACTCCGGTCCTCTCGTACTAGGAGCAGCCCCTCTCAAATCTCAAACGTCCACGGCAGATAGGGACCGAACTGTCTCACGACGTTCTAAACCCAGCTCGCGTACCACTTTAAATGGCGAACAGCCATACCCTTGGGACCGGCTTCAGCCCCAGGATGTGATGAGCCGACATCGAGGTGCCAAACACCGCCGTCGATATGAACTCTTGGGCGGTATCAGCCTGTTATCCCCGGAGTACCTTTTATCCGTTGAGCGATGGCCCTTCCATACAGAACCACCGGATCACTAAGACCTACTTTCGTACCTGCTCGACGTGTCTGTCTCGCAGTCAAGCGCGCTTTTGCCTTTATACTCTACGACCGATTTCCGACCGGTCTGAGCGCACCTTCGTACTCCTCCGTTACTCTTTAGGAGGAGACCGCCCCAGTCAAACTACCCACCATACACTGTCCTCGATCCGGATAACGGACCTGAGTTAGAACCTCAAAGTTGCCAGGGTGGTATTTCAAGGTTGGCTCCACGCAGACTGGCGTCCACGCTTCAAAGCCTCCCACCTATCCTACACAAGCAAATTCAAAGTCCAGTGCAAAGCTATAGTAAAGGTTCACGGGGTCTTTCCGTCTAGCCGCGGATACACTGCATCTTCACAGCGATTTCAATTTCACTGAGTCTCGGGTGGAGACAGCGCCGCCATCGTTACGCCATTCGTGCAGGTCGGAACTTACCCGACAAGGAATTTCGCTACCTTAGGACCGTTATAGTTACGGCCGCCGTTTACCGGGGCTTCGATCAAGAGCTTCGCGTTAGCTAACCCCATCAATTAACCTTCCGGCACCGGGCAGGCGTCACACCCTATACGTCCACTTTCGTGTTTGCAGAGTGCTGTGTTTTTAATAAACAGTCGCAGCGGCCTGGTATCTTCGACCGGCATGAGCTTACGGAGCAAGTCCTTCACCCTCACCGGCGCACCTTCTCCCGAAGTTACGGTGCCATTTTGCCTAGTTCCTTCACCCGAGTTCTCTCAAGCGCCTTGGTATTCTCTACCCAACCACCTGTGTCGGTTTGGGGTACGGTTCCTGGTTACCTGAAGCTTAGAAGCTTTTCTTGGAAGCATGGCATCAACCACTTCGTGTTCTAAAGAACACTCGTCATCAGCTCTCGGCCTTGAAACCCCGGATTTACCTAAGATTTCAGCCTACCACCTTAAACCTGGACAACCAACGCCAGGCTGGCCTAGCCTTCTCCGTCCCTCCATCGCAATAACCAGAAGTACAGGAATATTAACCTGTTTTCCATCGACTACGCTTTTCAGCCTCGCCTTAGGGACCGACTAACCCTGCGTCGATTAACGTTGCGCAGGAAACCTTGGTCTTTCGGCGTGGGTGTTTTTCACACCCATTGTCGTTACTCATGTCAGCATTCGCACTTCTGATACCTCCAGCAAGCTTCTCAACTCACCTTCACAGGCTTACAGAACGCTCCTCTACCGCATCATCCTAAGATGATACCCGTAGCTTCGGTGCATGGTTTGAGCCCCGTTACATCTTCCGCGCAGGCCGACTCGACTAGTGAGCTATTACGCTTTCTTTAAAGGGTGGCTGCTTCTAAGCCAACCTCCTAGCTGTCTAAGCCTTCCCACATCGTTTCCCACTTAACCATGACTTTGGGACCTTAGCTGACGGTCTGGGTTGTTTCCCTTTTCACGACGGACGTTAGCACCCGCCGTGTGTCTCCCATGCTCGGCACTTGTAGGTATTCGGAGTTTGCATCGGTTTGGTAAGTCGGGATGACCCCCTAGCCGAAACAGTGCTCTACCCCCTACAGTGATACATGAGGCGCTACCTAAATAGCTTTCGAGGAGAACCAGCTATCTCCGAGCTTGATTAGCCTTTCACTCCGATCCACAGGTCATCCGCTAACTTTTCAACGGTAGTCGGTTCGGTCCTCCAGTTAGTGTTACCCAACCTTCAACCTGCCCATGGATAGATCGCCCGGTTTCGGGTCTATTCCCAGCGACTAGACGCCCTATTAAGACTCGCTTTCGCTACGCCTCCCCTATTCGGTTAAGCTCGCCACTGAAAATAAGTCGCTGACCCATTATACAAAAGGTACGCAGTCACCCAACAAAGTGGGCTCCCACTGCTTGTACGCATACGGTTTCAGGATCTATTTCACTCCGCTCTCCGCGGTTCTTTTCGCCTTTCCCTCACGGTACTGGTTCACTATCGGTCAGTCAGTAGTATTT
>NZ_JBNNGV010000064.1:0-4054 GCF_050268485.1 Pseudomonas sp. NPDC078416
CGCGTTCGCCAGCAAGCCGGTTCCCACAGGGAAAAGCGGTGTTCGCTCTATCCCCATTACGCGTGAGAAAGCACCTCGCCCCGTGCAGGCGCCACGACGCTGCGGGCAGTTCTGCAGCGCAGGTACGTCGGATTTCTCGACGATACGCTTACGCGGCTGACGTACCAGCTGGTTGATAGTTGCCATCTACTAGCTCCACTGTTGTCTTGCGACGCTATTGTCTTACAAGAAAAGCAAAATGGCAGGACATACGTCCCGCCAGATTTAGGGGTACAAGAGTCTAAAGAGGATCCTGCCCCCAGTCAAGGCAAAGCCCCGATGTCCACAGCCACCGGCCACCCGTCGAAACCGGGTAAGACCAATGACCATGAAAATCGGGGCCCTACTCTCAATTACTGCTTGAGTTCAACGCTTCGGTCAGCGCGGCTTCAACTTCGCTCGCACTTACACGCATCGGTTTATCAGCTTCACGACGACGCTTGCGCTCGCTGTGATAGGCCAGACCGGTACCTGCGGGGATCAGACGACCCACAACCACGTTTTCTTTCAGGCCGCGCAGGTAATCGCGCTTGCCGGTAACCGCCGCTTCGGTCAATACGCGGGTGGTCTCCTGGAAGGAGGCCGCCGAGATGAACGATTCAGTGGACAGCGAGGCCTTTGTGATACCAAGCAACACACGAGTGAATTTGGAAACAAACTTCTCGTCGGCTGCCAGGCGCTCGTTTTCAACCAGTACGTGCGTCAACTCCATCTGGTCGCCCTTGATGAAGCTGGAGTCGCCCGACTCAGCGATCTCGACTTTACGCAGCATCTGGCGAAGGATCGTCTCGATGTGCTTGTCGTTGATCTTCACGCCTTGCAGGCGGTAAACGTCCTGAATCTCGTTGACGATGTATTTCGCCAGCGCGCTGACACCCAATAGACGCAGGATATCGTGCGGATCGCTAGGACCGTCGGAGATAACCTCACCACGGCTGACCTGCTCACCTTCGAAGACGTTCAGGTGACGCCACTTCGGAATCAACTCCTCGTACGGATCGGTACCATCGTTTGGCGTGATAACCAGACGGCGCTTGCCTTTGGTCTCTTTACCGAACGCGATAGTACCGCTGACTTCAGCCAGGATCGATGCTTCTTTAGGGCGACGCGCTTCGAACAAGTCGGCAACGCGGGGCAGACCACCGGTGATGTCACGAGTCTTGGAGGTCTCTTGCGGAATACGGGCGATAACGTCACCCACACCCACTTGCACACCATCCGCAACACCGACGAGGGCGTTCGCCGGCAGGAAGTACTGAGCAGGTACGTCGGTACCCGGCAACAGCAGATCCTTGCCATCAACACCAACCATCTTGACCGCAGGACGAATGTCTTTACCTGCTGCAGGACGATCTTTGGCATCCAGTACTTCGATGTTCGTCAAACCGGTCAATTCGTCGGTCTGGCGCTTGATCGTAATACCTTCCTCCATGCCCACGTAGGTCACGGTACCTTTCATCTCGGTGACGATTGGGTGAGTGTGTGGATCCCACTTGGCCACGATGGACCCAGCGTCGACCTTGTCACCTTCCTTGACCAGAATCACAGCACCATACGGCAGCTTGTAGCGCTCGCGCTCACGACCGAACTCGTCGGCGATTGCCAGCTCACCCGAACGCGAAACCGCAACCAAGTGACCGTCAAGACGCTCAACATGCTTCAGGTTGTGCAGACGAACGATACCGCCGTTCTTGACCTGGACACTGTCCGCAGCAGAAGTACGGCTTGCCGCACCACCGATGTGGAACGTACGCATTGTCAACTGGGTACCCGGCTCACCGATCGACTGCGCAGCGATAACGCCGACAGCTTCACCGATGTTCACCTGGTGACCGCGCGCCAGATCACGGCCGTAGCACTTGGCGCAGATACCGAAACGCGTTTCACAGCTGATCGGAGAGCGTACGATCACTTCGTCGATGCTGTTCAGCTCGATGAATTCAACCCACTTCTCGTCAACCAGCGTACCGCCTGGAACGATGACGTCTTCGGTGCCTGGCTTGAATACGTCACGGGCGATCACTCGACCCAGTACGCGTTCGCCCAACGGTTCTACGACATCACCGCCTTCAATGTGCGGCGTCATTACCAGACCGTGCTCGGTACCGCAGTCAACCTCGGTAACGACCAGATCCTGTGCCACATCCACGAGACGACGAGTCAGGTAACCGGAGTTCGCGGTTTTCAACGCGGTATCCGCAAGACCCTTACGAGCACCGTGGGTCGAGATGAAGTACTGAAGTACGCTCAGACCTTCACGGAAGTTCGCAGTGATCGGCGTCTCGATGATCGAGCCATCCGGCTTGGCCATCAGACCACGCATACCTGCCAACTGACGAATCTGTGCTGCGGAACCCCGCGCACCAGAGTCGGCCATCATGTACATCGAGTTGAAGGATTCCTGGTCAACAGTCTCGCCGTGACGATCGACAACCTTCTCTTTCGAGAGGTTCGACATCATCGCTTTCGAGACTTCATCGTTGGCCTTGGACCAGAGGTCGATCACCTTGTTGTACTTTTCGCCCTGGGTAACCAGGCCGGAGGCGTACTGACTTTCGATCTCTTTCACTTCATCGGTTGCGGCGTCGATGATGCGAGCTTTTTCATCAGGGATAACGAAGTCGTTAACGCCGATGGAAACACCCGAGATCGTCGAGTAGGCAAAACCGGTGTACATCAACTGGTCAGCGAAGATAACAGTCTCTTTCAGGCCAACCACGCGATAGCACTGGTTGATCAGCTTGGAGATCGCTTTCTTCTTCATCGGCTGGTTGACGACGTCATATGACAGGCCGGCTGGAACCACCTGAAACAGCAGCGCACGGCCGACGGTTGTGTCGACGATACGGGTGTTCTTGACACTGCCACCGTCACGATCGTTGATCGTTTCGTTGATGCGCACTTTCACTTTTGCATGCAGAGCGGCTTCGCCAGCACGGAATACACGGTCAACTTCCTGCAGATCCGCGAACACACGACCTTCGCCTTTGGCATTGATCGCTTCACGGGTCATGTAGTACAGACCCAGTACAACGTCCTGCGAAGGAACGATGATTGGTTCACCGTTCGCTGGCGACAGAATGTTGTTGGTCGACATCATCAGCGCACGCGCTTCAAGCTGGGCTTCCAGCGTAAGCGGCACGTGGACAGCCATCTGGTCGCCGTCGAAGTCGGCGTTGTATGCCGCACAAACCAACGGGTGCAGCTGGATCGCCTTACCTTCGATGAGAACTGGCTCAAACGCCTGGATACCCAGACGGTGAAGCGTCGGTGCACGGTTCAGGAGCACTGGGTGTTCGCGAATGACTTCGGCGAGAACGTCCCATACTTCTGGCAGCTCGCGCTCGACCATCTTCTTGGCAGCTTTGATGGTGGTAGCGAGACCACGCATTTCGAGCTTGCCGAAAATGAACGGCTTGAACAGCTCAAGTGCCATCTTCTTCGGCAGACCGCACTGGTGCAAACGCAGGGTCGGGCCTACGGTAATTACCGAACGGCCAGAGTAGTCAACACGCTTACCGAGCAAGTTCTGACGGAAACGGCCCTGCTTACCCTTGATCATGTCAGCCAGGGATTTCAGAGGACGCTTGTTCGAACCCGTGATGGCGCGACCGCGGCGACCGTTATCAAGCAACGCATCCACAGCTTCCTGCAGCATGCGCTTTTCGTTGCGCACGATGATGTCAGGAGCAGACAGATCCAGCAGACGCTTCAAACGGTTGTTACGGTTGATGACCCGACGATAGAGATCGTTGAGGTCGGAGGTCGCGAAACGACCACCATCCAATGGGACCAATGGACGCAGGTCTGGCGGCAGAACCGGCAAAACGGTCAACACCATCCACTCTGGAAGGTTGCCGGAACCCTGGAAGGCTTCCATCAACTTCAGGCGCTTGGAAAGCTTCTTGATTTTGGTTTCGGGCCTGTACCGCTGCGGCAGCTGCAGGGTGCAGCAACGTGGGCATCACCTGCTCGCACGGCGCAACCAGGTCGATTTCGTAACCGCCCAGGATCA
>NZ_JBNNGV010000065.1:0-2944 GCF_050268485.1 Pseudomonas sp. NPDC078416
CATGGTCCTGCTGGGCATCAAGGACCGCGAAACCTTTCCGTTGGTGTTCTACCGCGAGAACTGCGCCGACATGGCGCTGCAACCGGACGAAGCAGAATATTCAACGGCTGACCAGGTGCGATCGACTGCGAGATGTCCTGCAACCAGCCCATACCCTCAGACTGACCAAACCAGGCACCCAGCGAAGCCGGAAACAGCAAGATGCTGCTCGCGAAGATGGCAGGAATAACGCCCGCCATGTTCACTTTCAACGGCAAGTGGCTGGTCTGCGCAGCGAAGACCTTACGGCCCTGCTGACGCTTGGCGTAGTGAACAGCAATACGACGCTGACCACGCTCGATGAACACCACGAAACCGATGATCGCTACTGCCAGCAAACCGATGGCGACCAAAGCGAAGATGTTGATATCACCTTGACGTGCAGACTCGAAAGACTGCCCTATCGCTCTCGGAAGACCGGCGACGATACCCGAAAAAATCAACATCGAGATACCGTTGCCAACACCGCGCTCAGTGATCTGCTCGCCCAGCCACATCATAAACAGTGCACCAGCAACAAAGGTGGTGACTGCAACAAAGTGGAAGCCGATATCTGCTGAGAACGCAACGCCCTGACCGGCCAGACCAATGGACATGCCAATAGCTTGAACCAGGGCCAGGACGACTGTGCCATAGCGGGTGTACTGGCTGATCTTACGACGACCAGCCTCACCTTCCTTCTTCAACTGCTCCAGCTGCGGGCTGACTGCGGTCATGAGCTGCATGATGATCGATGCCGAGATATACGGCATGATCCCCAGTGCAAAAATGCTCATGCGCTCCAGCGCACCGCCGGAAAACATGTTGAACAAGCTAAGAATGGTCCCCTCATTCTGTCGAAACAGGTCGGCAAGCCGGTCAGGGTTGATACCTGGAACTGGGATATGCGCACCGATCCGATAGACGATAATCGCCAGGAACAGGAAACGCAGACGAGCCCAGAGTTCGGACAACCCGCCGCTTTTGCCGAGCGCTGAGAGAGCACCTTGCTTAGCCATTTATTCCTCGAACTTGCCGCCAGCTGCTTCGATAGCCGCACGCGCACCTTTGGTGGCTGCGATACCTTTGAGGGTGACTGCGCGAGTAACCTCACCGGACAGCATGATTTTCACACGCTGTACGTTTTGGTTGATCACGTTGGCATCCTTCAGGGACTGCACAGTGACGACGCCTTCAACTTTAGCCAGCTCGGAGGTGCGAACTTCTGCACGATCCATAGCTTTCAAAGAGACGAAGCCGAACTTGGGCAGACGACGATGCAACGGCTGTTGGCCGCCTTCGAAGCCCGGAGCAATGGTGCCACCGGAGCGGGAGGTCTGACCTTTGTGGCCACGGCCACCGGTCTTGCCCAAACCACTACCGATACCACGGCCCGGACGATGCTTTTCGCGACGGGAACCCGGCGCTGGACTCAGATCATTGAGTTTCATCGATTAACCCTCGACGCGCAGCATGTAGTAAGCCTTGTTGATCATCCCACGGTTTTCCGGGGTATCAACGACTTCTACAGTGTGACCGATGCGACGCAGACCCAAACCCTTAACGCACAATTTGTGGTTAGGGATGCGGCCGGTCATGCTTTTGATCAGCGTTACTTTAACGGTAGCCATGATCAGAAGATCTCCTGGACGTTCAGGCCGCGTTTAGCAGCGATGGACTCAGGGGACTGCATGGTTTTCAAACCCTTGAACGTTGCGTGAACAACGTTGACCGGGTTAGTCGAACCGTAGCACTTGGCCAGAACGTTATGGACGCCAGCAACTTCGAGGACAGCGCGCATTGCGCCGCCAGCGATGATGCCAGTACCTTCCGACGCAGGCTGCATGTAAACCTTCGAAGCCCCATGAGCGGACTTGATGGCGTACTGCAGCGTGGTGCCGTTCAGATCAACCTGGATCATGTTACGGCGAGCAGCTTCCATTGCCTTCTGGATCGCGGCAGGCACTTCACGTGACTTGCCACGGCCGAAGCCAACGCGCCCTTTACCATCACCAACCACGGTCAACGCGGTGAAGGTGAAGATACGGCCGCCTTTAACGGTTTTTGCTACGCGATTAACTTGTACCAGCTTCTCGATGTAGCCTTCGTCGCGTTTTTGGTCGTTATTTGACATAACTTAGAACTCCAGCCCGCCTTCACGAGCAGCATCAGCCAGCGCCTTAACGCGACCGTGGTACTTGAAGCCAGAACGATCAAAAGCCACTTGCGATACACCGGCGGCTTTCGCACGCTCAGCGATCAGCTGGCCAACTTTAGTGGCCGCGTCGATGTTGCCAGTGGCGCCATCACGCAGTTCTTTGTCCAAAGTCGAGGCGTTTGCCAGGACTTTGCTGCCGTCGGCCGAGATGACCTGGGCATAAATGTGCTGCGAAGAGCGGTACACGCAGAGACGCACGACTTCGAGTTCGTGCATTTTCAGGCGTGCTTTGCGAGCGCGACGCAGTCGGGTAACTTTTTTGACGGTCATTTGCTATGCCCTACTTCTTCTTGGCTTCTTTACGACGGACGACTTCGTCCGCGTAACGCACGCCTTTGCCTTTGTACGGCTCTGGACGGCGGAAGTCGCGGATCTCAGCGGCCACTTGACCAACCAACTGCTTGTCGATACCGCGAATGACGATATCGGTTTGGTTGGGAGTCTCAGCGGTGATGCCTTCCGGCAATTCGTAGTCCACTGGGTGCGAGAAGCCAAGGGCCAGGTTCAGCACCGTGCCTTTTGCTTGCGCTTTGTAACCAACACCGACCAGCTGGAGCTTGCGCTCAAAGCCTTGGCTTACGCCCTGGACCATGTTGTTTACCAACGCACGAGTGCAGGCCCAAGGCTTCGGCGAGGCTGCGGACCGAGCTGTGCGGGCGGGTCAGTTCGGCGGCAATCAACGCCCGTTCAAACGCTTCGACCTGCTCG
>NZ_JBNNGV010000066.1:0-2127 GCF_050268485.1 Pseudomonas sp. NPDC078416
GTGTACGGGGCTTTCACCCGCTATGGCCGCCCATTTCAGAGCGTTACACGACTAAGACCCGAGTCTTAGCCGAGGCTGATCTGTACTTCCACACCTGCCGCAAGATCAAGCTTCATCAGCGCGTCAACGGTTTTATCCGTTGGCTGGACGATGTCCAGAACACGCTTATGAGTGCGGATCTCGTACTGGTCGCGCGCGTCTTTGTTGACGTGCGGAGAAACCAGAACGGTGAACCGCTCTTTACGGGTAGGGAGTGGAATCGGACCACGCACTTGAGCACCAGTACGTTTCGCGGTTTCCACGATTTCCTGGGTGGATTGGTCGATCAGGCGATGGTCAAAAGCCTTCAACCTGATACGGATTTGCTGATTTTGCATTGGATTTCAGACTCCAGGCTACTTCCCACCGAGCGCAATACGCCCGTTTAAAGGAGGCGCAATTCTATAGACGAGCTAACGGGGTGTCAACCCAATAAAAAAGCCCCCGCAAGCGGGGGCTCTTTTTGAAGATCATCGCTTACGCGATGATTTTGGCTACGACGCCAGCGCCGACGGTACGACCGCCTTCACGGATAGCGAAACGCAGACCGTCTTCCATTGCGATTGGCTTGATCAGGGTAACGGAAACTTTCACGTTATCACCTGGCATAACCATCTCAACGCCTTCCGGCAGTTCGCAGCTACCAGTTACGTCGGTAGTACGGAAGTAGAACTGTGGACGGTAGCCTTTGAAGAACGGAGTGTGACGGCCGCCTTCTTCTTTGCTCAGAACGTAGATTTCAGCTTCGAACTGAGTGTGCGGCTTGACAGTACCTGGCTTGACCAGAACCTGACCACGCTCAACGTCGTCACGCTTGGTGCCGCGCAACAGAACGCCGCAGTTCTCGCCAGCACGACCTTCGTCGAGCAGCTTACGGAACATTTCAACACCGGTGCAGGTGGTGACGGTGGTGTCACGCAGACCAACGATTTCCAGTGGATCTTGAACCTTGACGATACCGCGCTCTACACGACCAGTCACAACAGTACCGCGACCGGAGATCGAGAATACGTCTTCGATTGGCATCAGGAACGGCTTGTCGACAGCACGCTCTGGCTGAGGAATGTAGCTGTCCAGAGTTTCAACCAACTTCTTGACGGCAGTGGTGCCCATCTCGTTGTCGTCTTTACCTTCCAACGCCATACGGGCAGAGCCGATGATGATTGGAGTGTCGTCGCCCGGGAAGTCGTAAGTGCTCAGCAGATCGCGCACTTCCATCTCAACCAGTTCCAGCAGCTCAGCGTCGTCTACCAGGTCAGCCTTGTTCAGGAAGACCACGATGTACGGAACGCCAACCTGACGGGACAGCAGGATGTGCTCACGAGTTTGTGGCATCGGACCATCAGCAGCCGAACAAACCAGAATAGCGCCGTCCATCTGGGCAGCACCAGTGATCATGTTCTTCACGTAGTCAGCGTGACCTGGGCAGTCAACGTGTGCGTAGTGGCGCACGGCCGAGTTGTACTCAACGTGAGCGGTGTTGATGGTGATACCGCGAGCTTTCTCTTCTGGTGCGCTGTCGATCTTGTCGAAGTCAACACGAGCCGAACCGAAAACTTCGGAACAGACGCGAGTCAGAGCAGCGGTCAGCGTGGTTTTACCATGGTCAACGTGACCGATGGTGCCAACGTTGACGTGCGGAAGGGAACGATCAAATTTTTCTTTAGCCACGACAAATAACTCCTAGCCTAAAGGCGCTGAATCAGCCTTGTTTTTTGGTTACAGTTTCGACGATGTGCGACGGAGCTGTATTGTATTTTTTGAATTCCATAGAGTAGCTTGCGCGACCTTGGGACATGGAGCGAACGTCGGTCGCATAACCGAACATCTCACCCAACGGGACCTCGGCACGAATTACCTTGCCGGAGACCGTATCTTCCATACCCAGGATCATGCCGCGACGACGGTTAAGGTCGCCCATCACGTCACCCATATAGTCTTCAGGCGTAACAACCTCTACAGCCATGATCGGCTCAAGCAACTCACCGCCGCCCTTCTGGGCCAGTTGCTTGGTCGCCATGGAAGCAGCCACCTTAAACGCCATCTCGTTCGAGTCGACGTCGTGGTAAACGCCTGAAGCCCGGCTGC
>NZ_JBNNGV010000067.1:0-1872 GCF_050268485.1 Pseudomonas sp. NPDC078416
GCCAGCGTGACGACGTGCGGCAGATGCAGAAATACAAACCGGAGTGGAAGGCGGTGAAGCCGCGGTATTGAGGTGGGGTGGGAGCTATCTATCAGGCAGTCGCCTTGTCGTCCTTCTTAAGACTTGCAGGCGGCCAGTTGTCGAGGCGCATGCCGAGGGAGAGACCACGAGAAGCCAGAACGTCCTTGATCTCGGTCAAGGATTTCTTGCCCAGGTTCGGAGTCTTCAACAGTTCTACTTCGGTGCGCTGAATCAGGTCGCCGATGTAGTAAATGTTCTCCGCCTTAAGGCAGTTGGCCGAACGTACGGTCAGTTCCAAATCGTCAACCGGACGAAGCAGGATCGGATCGATCTCGTCTTCCTGTTCGATTACAACGGGTTCGCTGTCACCTTTGAGGTCGACGAACGCAGCCAACTGCTGTTGCAGGATGGTTGCTGCACGACGGATAGCCTCTTCAGGATCCAGGGTACCGTTGGTTTCCAGATCAATAACCAGCTTGTCCAGGTTGGTACGTTGCTCGACACGGGCGTTTTCCACCACGTAGGCGATGCGACGAACCGGGCTGAACGAAGAGTCGAGCTGCAAGCGACCAATGCTGCGGCTTTCGTCTTCATCGCTCTGACGCGAGTCTGCTGGTTCATAACCGCGACCACGAGCTACAACGAGCTTCATGTTCAGGGCGCCGTTAGACGCCAGGTTAGCGATTACGTGATCGGGGTTAACGATCTCGACATCATGATCCAGCTGAATATCGGCAGCGGTAACCACCCCCGAACCCTTCTTCGACAAGGTCAGCGTAACTTCGTCTCGACCGTGCAGCTTGATAGCCAGACCTTTAAGGTTCAACAGGATTTCAATGACATCTTCCTGTACACCTTCGATGGCGCTGTACTCATGGAGTACACCGTCAATCTCGGCCTCGACTACTGCACAGCCGGGCATGGAGGACAACAGGATGCGGCGCAGCGCGTTGCCCAGGGTATGGCCGAAACCACGCTCGAGAGGCTCGAGCGTGATTTTGGCGCGGGTCGGACTGACAACCTGCACATCAATGTGGCGGGGTGTCAGGAACTCATTTACCGAAATCTGCATGGATGCACCTATTTTCTAGCCCTTACTTGGAGTAGAGCTCGACAATCAGGCTTTCGTTGATGTCGGCGGACAGATCACTGCGAGCTGGGACGCTTTTGAAGACGCCAGATTTTTTCTCAGTGTCTACTTCTACCCATTCTACGCGGCCACGTTGGGCACACAGATCGAGAGCCTGGACGATACGCAGTTGGTTCTTCGCTTTCTCGCGAATTGCCACTACGTCACCGGCACGGACCTGGTAGGACGGAACGTTAACGGTTTTGCCGTTTACGCTTACCGACTTGTGCGATACCAGCTGACGCGATTCGGCACGAGTCGAACCAAAGCCCATGCGGTATACAACGTTGTCCAGACGGCATTCGAGCAGTTGCAGCAGGTTCTCACCAGTTGCGCCTTTCTTGCCGGCAGCTTCTTTGTAGTAACCGCTGAACTGGCGCTCGAGAACGCCATAAATACGACGGACCTTCTGCTTTTCACGCAGTTGGGTGCCGTAGTCGGACTGGCGACCGCGGCGTTGGCCGTGGATACCAGGTGCTGCTTCGATGTTGCACTTCGATTCGATCGCGCGCACGCCGCTCTTCAGAAAGAGATCGGTGCCTTCGCGACGAGCGAGTTTGCATTTTGGACCAATGTAACGAGCCATTCTTTACAATCTCCTGGATTACACGCGGCGCTTCTTCGGCGATGTCACAGGCATTGCTGACATGTGCCTTGATGACGCCTTGCAGGGGACTTGAACGCGTCGCTTGGTTATCCATGACAACCATTTTGGCTGGGGC
>NZ_JBNNGV010000068.1:0-1803 GCF_050268485.1 Pseudomonas sp. NPDC078416
GGCACGGTGTATTCGCCGAAGTGGAAAATGCTCGCCGCCAGCACCGCGCTGGCATGACCTTCCAGCACGCCGTCTGCCAGATGCTGCAGATTGCCTCGCCCATGCCAGAGATGATCGTTTGACCAGTCTCTTCATCAGTTTTGACGCGGAAAGACGGGTCTTCCTGAGCAAGTTTGCCCAGTGCGATACCCATTTTTTCCTGGTCATCCTTGGTTTTAGGCTCTACGGCAACCGAAATAACCGGCTCCGGGAAGTCCATCCGAACCAGGATGATTGGCTTGTCAGCGTTACACAAGGTTTCGCCAGTGGTGACGTCCTTCATGCCGATCAAGGCCGCGATGTCACCAGCGCGCACTTCCTTGATCTCTTCGCGAGCGTTTGCGTGCATTTGCACCATACGGCCCACGCGCTCTTTCTTGCCCTTGACCGAGTTGATCACGCCGTCGCCGGATGCCAACACGCCCGAATAAACACGGACGAAGGTCAGGGTACCCACGAATGGGTCTGTAGCGATCTTGAACGCCAGAGCCGAGAACGGCTCGTTGTCGTCTGCATGACGCTCCATTTCTTCTTCCTCGTTATCAGGGTTGGTACCCTTGATAGCAGGAATGTCGACTGGAGCCGGCAGGTAGTCGATGACGGCGTCGAGAACCAGGGGAACACCCTTGTTCTTGAAGGAAGAACCGCAGACAGCAAGAACGATCTCGCCAGCGATAGTACGCTGACGCAGAGCAGCCTTGATTTCCTCGTTGGTGAGCTCTTCACCCTCAAGGTACTTGTTCATCAGCTCTTCGTTGGCTTCGGCCGCAGCCTCGACCATGTTGCTGCGCCATTCGTTAGCCAGTTCCTGCAGTTCAGCAGGGATAGGCTTGCGAACAGGGACCATACCCTTATCGGCATCGTTCCAGTAGACCGCTTCCATGGACATCAGATCGATCTGACCCTGGAAGTTGTCTTCAGCACCGATTGCCAACTGGATCGGCACCGGAGTGTGACCCAAACGCTGCTTGATCTGAGCAATTACGCGCAGAAAGTTTGCGCCAGCACGGTCCATTTTGTTCACGTAAACGATACGTGGAACACCGTATTTGTTGGCTTGACGCCATACGGTTTCGGACTGAGGCTCCACGCCAGAAGTACCACAGAACACAACGACCGCGCCGTCGAGTACACGCAGGGAACGCTCAACTTCAATGGTGAAGTCTACGTGGCCCGGGGTGTCAATGACGTTGAAGCGGTATTGGTCTTTGTGCTGCTTCTCGGAACCCTGCCAAAAGGCAGTAATAGCAGCAGAAGTAATGGTAATACCACGCTCCTGCTCCTGAACCATCCAGTCGGTGGTCGCGGCGCCGTCATGCACCTCGCCCATCTTGTGGCTTTTACCGGTGTAAAAAAGGACGCGCTCGGTGGTGGTGGTTTTACCAGCATCCACGTGAGCAACGATACCAATGTTACGGTAACGGTTGATCGGTGTAGTACGAGCCATAAAGCCCTCGCAAAATTAGTGACGCTGAAATTAGAAGCGGTAGTGCGAGAAAGCTTTGTTGGCTTCAGCCATACGGTGCACGTCTTCACGCTTCTTGACCGCAGCACCTTTACCTTCGGCGGCGTCCAACAGTTCGCCAGCCAAACGCAGAGCCATAGACTTCTCACCGCGCTTGCGCGCGAAGTCTACCAGCCAACGCATTGCCAGAGCATTACGACGGGACGGACGAACTTCGACCGGAACCTGTCGTGATCTTCGAACCGCTGGCGCGCGACCAGATCGCAGGCATCACCGAGATCCAGCTGGGGCGTCTGCGC
>NZ_JBNNGV010000069.1:0-1655 GCF_050268485.1 Pseudomonas sp. NPDC078416
CCGCAATCTGCTGTCTTTCTGCAGATTGCTTGGGTGTTATATGGTCAAGCCTCACGGGCAATTAGTATTGGTTAGCTCAACGCCTCACATGGTTGGCCGATCGGCGTCAAAGTGACTCTGCGCCGTGAGCGTATGTATGAATTCCTGGATCGTCTGCTGTCGATCTCCCTGCCTCGGGTTCGCGACTTCCGCGGCCTGAATGCCAAGTCCTTCGATGGTCGTGGTAATTACAGCATGGGCGTTAAAGAGCAGATCATTTTCCCGGAAATCGACTACGACAAGATCGATGCCCTGCGCGGTCTGGACATTACCCTGACCACCACTGCTCGTACGGACGAAGAAGGTCGCGCATTGCTGCGTGCTTTCAAGTTCCCGTTCCGCAACTGATTGGAGTAGGACCATGGCCAAGAAGAGCATGAAAAACCGTGAGCTGAAGCGTCAGCTCACCGTTGCCAAGTACGCTACCAAGCGTGCTGCACTGAAAGCGATCATCGTGGATCTGAACGCAAGTCCAGAAGCACGTTGGGAAGCTACGGTCGCACTGCAGAAGCAACCACGTGACGCAAGTGCCTCGCGCATGCGTAACCGTTGCCGCCTGACAGGTCGTCCGCACGGCGTATACCGCAAGTTCGGCCTCGGCCGTAACATGCTGCGTCAAGCGGCAATGCGTGGCGACGTACCAGGTCTGGTCAAGGCCAGCTGGTAAGCAGTTATTCTCGCGGTTCGCTCATTGCGTTCACCTCGAACCGATGGGCGTAGCGCCTGAATTTGAATCAAGCCCCTTTTGGGGCTTGATTCATTTCTGGGGTGCGCCTAGAATTGCCGGCTCGCCAGAGCCCGTGCTTGCACGTGCCCGGAATTTTAAGGCGATAGGTTGTAGCCGCAAGGCTCATTTTTTTTGTATCAGGAGCGTCTAGCCCATGAGTATGCAGGACCCGTTAGCGGACATGCTAACTCGTATCCGTAATGCCCAGATGGCTGAAAAGCCCGTCGTAAGCATGCCATCCTCCACGTTGAAGGTGGCTGTAGCCAAAGTCCTGAAGGACGAAGGTTACATTGCGGGTTATCAGATCAGCAGCGAAACCAAGCCGTTGCTATCCATCGAGCTGAAGTACTTCGAAGGCCGTCCGGTCATCGAAGAAGTGAAGCGCGTTAGCCGTCCAGGCCTGCGTCAGTACAAGTCCGTCGATGAGTTGCCAAAAGTTCGTGGCGGCCTCGGTGTGTCTATCGTCTCCACCAACAAAGGTGTGATGACGGATCGTGCTGCGCGCGCTGCCGGTGTCGGCGGCGAAGTGCTTTGCACTGTGTTCTAAGGGGGGGATAAGCATGTCACGCGTAGCTAAGAACCCCGTTAAGTTGCCAGCAGGCGTCGAAGTCAAACTCGTCGGCCAGCAGCTTTCGGTGAAGGGTGCCAAGGGCACTCTAGACCTGAACATTCATTCGTCCGTTGAAATTGTTGAAGAGTCCGGTGAGCTGCGTTTTGCTGCTCGCAATGGCGATCAACAAACTCGCGCAATGGCCGGTACCACTCGTGCGTTGGTAAACAACATGGTCCAGGGCGTAAGCCAAGGCTTTGAGCGAAGAGCTGCTGGATTCGGAAATGAAGTCCTACCACGGTCCGGGCACCTGCACGTTCTACGGCACGGCGAACACCA
>NZ_JBNNGV010000070.1:0-1259 GCF_050268485.1 Pseudomonas sp. NPDC078416
TACTGCAGTGGTCTAATTTCCCCGGACACCTCGATAAGTGGAAAATACATTTATCGAGGAGTTTTTCATGACCAGAAAACGCAATAGGTTTGATGACAGCTACAAATTGGAAGTCGTAAAGATGGTCAAGGATCAGGGCCTGACCGTTCCGCAGGTTTGCCAGGACCAGAATCTCGGTGAGACGGCCGTGCGACGGTGGATCCGCCAATACGACGCTGAACAGTTGGGCCAGGCAGGGATAGGAAACCCGCTGACGGCTGAGCAGCAGCGCATTCGGCAGCTGGAGCAGGAAAACCGGCAGCTCAAGACGGACAACGACATCTTAAAAAAGGCTACCGCCTTCTTTGCCCGCGAACTGAAGTGACATACCGCCTGGTTCGGCAACTGCAACAGAAGGCTTATTCGGTGGCGCATGTCTGTCGTTTGCTGAACGTCAGTCGATCAGGTTTTTACGAGGCCAGAAAGCGTGCAGAAGCGCCTGTTCGGTTAAGTTGCCCCGTTGTCGTGCAGCTAAAGGCAGCGTTTGCCGCGAGCGACGGCTGCTCCGGCAGCCGCCCATTAACCAAGGCTCTGCGGGCCAAGGGCATGAAAATAGGCCTCTATAAAGTCCGCCGACTGATGCGAGCCAACGGTTTGCGCTCGGCGTGGAAACCCAAGTTTGTGCATACGACCGACAGCAAGCATGACCTGCCAATCGCCGAGAATGTATTGAACCGTCAGTTTGAACCGCAGGCTATGAATACCGCTTGGGTCGCCGACATTACCTACATACGAACGCGCAGCGGCTGGCTTTATCTGGCCGTCGTGCTGGACTTGTTCTCGCGCAAGGTGGTGGGCTGGGCGATGGCCCCCAACATGCCTGCAGAGCTGGTGTGCAGCGCGATGCAGATGGCCGTCGCGCAGCGTCAACCTCCACCTGGCCTGATCGCCCACTCCGATCGCGGCAGCCAATATGCGAGCGCAATCTACAGATCGCTGCTGGCCAGACAGAACATGCAGCAAAGCATGAGCCGTAAAGGTAACTGCTGGGATAACGCGGTGATGGAACGCTTCTTCCTGAGCCTGAAAATGGAGCGGGTATGGCGGCGTAATTACGCCAACCATGGCGAAGCGATACGCGACATCACTCAATACATCGTTGGGTATTACAACAACGAGCGGCTGCACTCGAAACTGGGGTACCTGCCACCGACCGTTTACGAACGGACGATGGCGTTGAGACAACCTATCGAGGTGTCCGGAATTAGTTGACCACTACA
>NZ_JBNNGV010000071.1:0-1246 GCF_050268485.1 Pseudomonas sp. NPDC078416
TGAACTGGTCAAGTAATTCTGGACACCCGTTTAGGTTTTCAAGCAGCCGCTCCCTCTGCAGCCACAGGCGACCTGTAGCCGTTGTAGCTGTGGGGCCGACGGCTGTTGTAACGCATGACATAACGCTGCACGTCCAACTGTGCTTCATGCGCTGACGAATATCCTTCTTTAGGCACCCATTCCGATTTTAGGCTGCCAAAAAATCGCTCCATCGGGGCGTTATCCCAGCACTCGCCTTTGCGACTCATGCTCTGTCTTAAGCCATGGGTCACCAACTCATTCCGGAACTTATGGCTGGTGTACTGACAGCCCTGGTCCGAGTGAAACAGCACATCCTTAGGACGCCCGCGAAGCTCAACCGCCATTCTTAATGCCTCACAAGTCAGCGAAGCGTCCGGCGTCATCGAAAAGGACCAACCCACAATCCTGCGTGCAAACAAGTCGAGCACAGAAGCGAAATACATCCATTGCTTACCCACTTTTATGTACGTTACATCCCCGCACCACACGGTATTGGGGGCATCCACATCAAACTTGCGTTTGAGCAGATGCGGCGCCACCAATGCCTCGACCCCTGAAGATTTGTATTTGTGCGGCCGACGCTGACAGCTCACGACCCCGGATTCACGCATGAGCGTGCGGGCCATGTACCGGCCCACCTGATGCCCTTCGCTGCGAAGATCACTGGACAGCGTTCTTGCGCCCGCTGACCCCCTGGACTCTTTGTGAAACCTGACCAGCAAAGTCCTGAGTCTTGCACGGCTGCGGTTTAAGACGCCCTGGCGCTGGCGCCAGGCGTAAAAACTGCTGCGATTGACTCCCAACGCGCGGCAACAATCGTGAACGCCGTAGTGCTCGCCCAGCTCGCTGATCAGTTCGAATGATCTTTGGAGTCCGAAAGCAGGAGAGCACTGGCCTTTTTTAGGATTTCAATATCCCGGTCCTTCTGCCTGAGCAATGTCTTGAGTCGCTGTATTTCCTGTTGCTCGGCGGTGATCGCCTTGGCGCCCACAGGCGTCGCGCCTTGGCGCTCCGCGCGCACTTGTTCGACCCAGCGACGCAGCGCGGTTCGGCCAATGCTGAGGTTGTCGCAGACTTCAGGGACCGATTGTCCCTCGTCCAGCACCATGGCCGCTGCTTTGAGTTTGAATTCGTTCGAGTAAGAAGTACGCATGCCCATAACACCTCGGATTTGGGCGCCATCTTAGCGCCCGATTGAGATGTCCAAAATCATTAGGCCAGTTCA